>WRDH01000038.1 GCA_009783555.1 Oscillospiraceae bacterium | reverse complement strand
TCGGGTGGGTTGCGGGGTGCGCAGCAGGGCGCAAAGAAAAGGTGGTGCATAAGCATAAAAAGCATCTTTAATAATTGAATTTCTGTTCTCAAATATTTTCGCCCACGTTTACTTGACACATACGTAAATCAAATGCTGCTTGCGTTTCCTTGAAGGTTCGGCTATAATGTAAGTGGGGTATCACTTTAGACAACTTGAGGTGCGATATGTATATTAAACGTCATATTGAAGCAGTACTCGAAACCGCAATAAATGAAAAAGGTGCAATTTGTGTTACAGGAGCGAGACAAGTTGGGAAATCAACTACTTTAAAGACTCTGTTTCCGAAACACAAGGAGCTATCTTTGGATGATAGCAGATTACTAAGGACTGCACTTGAACGACCTGAGGAATTCTTTATGCTGTTTGAACCACCGGTCTTCATTGATGAAATTCAATATGCGCCGTCGCTTTTCCCGTATATAAAGATTTATATAGACAAAACCAGTACAAAAGGTGCGTTTATTCTTTCTGGCTCACAACGATATGAAATGATGTCAAATGTAACTGAAAGCTTGGCAGGACGAATCAACTTGATAGACCTCTATGGTCTTTCATTGCGCGAAATCAACAGGGACGAGTTTCGTGAGGAGTTTATTCCGACCAAGGAGTATCTGAAAAAAAGAAACCCAAAACCACTCAAGTACAATGAGGTTTGGATGCATATTTGGCGCGGTTTCTTCCCGGAAATCGTAACGAGCGATATTGATTGGTCACGTTTTTATTCCGGTTATATCCGCACATATATTGACAGGGATGTTTCAAGGCTGTCACAAATCGGTGACTTATTGCGGTTTGAAAAGTTCATGGTTGCTATGGCTGCACGGACAGGGCAACTGCTGAATATTGCCGAGGCGGCAAAGGATACGGGTATTAGCCGACAGACTGCTGAAAAGTGGCTTTCGGTGTTAGTTTCCTCAAATATAATATACATCTTGAAGCCATACTATAATAATATCTTGAAAAGGCTGATCAAGACGCCGAAGATTTATTTTATAGACACAGGACTCGCCTGTTATCTGTTAGGCTGGGATAATGCACAGGTATTGCAAAATGGGGCGATGTCGGGAGCAATGTTTGAAACATTTGTAGTGGGTGAAATAATAAAATCATGGGTGAACTCAAACGGCGTAACCCCTGGTATGAACTTTTTCTTTTTCCGAGACAAAGACGGTAATGAAATTGACTTGCTTATCAAACGAAATGGTATTCTTTACCCCATCGAGGTAAAAAAACAAGTTAGCTGCGACAAAGGTGATATAACTGCATTTAAGCAACTTGATAAAATCCCCTATATGCAGCGAGGTGAGGGCTGTGTTATTTGCATGGCAGATGATGTGTTCCCAATAACAGCAATCGATACTGCCGTTGGTGTTCGTTATCTGTAGTTGAACAAATCATATAACATATCCGCTGTCACTATCGTAGTATCTTTGTGCTTTTGCTTTTCTTCCATCAGCGTTTTTACGAAAAGATAATAATGCCGCTCAGTGTACTCAGACAACAGATGTTCTTTATTAATTAGTTTCTCTGATTCCGCCCGAACACTGACATTTTCTTTCCACTTGCACTCTCCCAAGATGATTTGTCCGGTTTGTCTGTTTGCTGCAATAACGTCAAAATCGGTTTGTCGTTTTTCCAATGGGTCAGCACCCCACCAGGATCCAAAGGAAGTAGCGGTTATGGGTAATAGTTTTGTAACATTCATCCGCTGCAGGTATTGAAGGCAAATTGCTTCAAATGGCGGCTTTCCGATAAAGGACGGCAAAGTCTCTGCACTTAACACTGAGTCAGAAATTATTTCTCCGTTACCACTTTCGATTTCCGGTATAAACGGAAAAACAAACTTGTACCAAAATGCGTAGCAATTATCTGCGATTCTGTAAATTCCTTTACGGCTGTTTTTCGGGTTCTCGCCAAATGGGTGTACCTTGTTTATGATTTGAAGACTTACAAGTGTTTGCAAGTACTTACTTACTTTCGGACTATCCTCACTAACCTTAGTTGCTATTTCATTCAATCGTGACGAACCTCCGGCGATAGCTGTAATGATTGAGTTGTACATCGCCGGTTCTCGTAATTCCTGCTGCAATAGCATAGTAGGTTCGTTATACAGATATCCTGATTTATCAAAGTATAACCGTTTGATATTTTCTTCAAAACTCTCGGTTGCTTTAACTTGCGAGAGATACTGCGGAGTTCCGCCAACACAAGCATATAGTTTAACTTTGTCTTGTGTTTTGAAACTGCTTAACATTTTTCCTGCGTCATAGTAATCAAAGCCTTCAAGCTTAATTTGTGCAGTACGTCTGCCAAAAAGCGGGCTTTTATAGCCAAGCACCTCATTTTCCATGAAACCGACCTGACTACCGCATAGTATAAGGAAAAGACCGGTACTCCTAAAGCTATGATCAATAGCTATTTGTAAAATTGATTTTAGTGAGTGATTCGCCGAAGCTGCGTATGGGAAATCGTCAAATGCCAGAATGAACTGCTTCTCTTTTGCTTTGTCAGCAATGAAACCAAATGCGCTGTTCCAGCTATCAAAAGCTCCGGTCGATTCAGGCAGGTTAAAGAAGCTATAGATTTTTTTTGAGAACTGCCGTAAGTTCATTGCGTCGTTAACTTCCTGCGCAGTGAAAAAAACAGAAGGCTTACCGGAAATAAACTTTGAAATCAAAGTCGTCTTCCCAACTCGCCTTCTCCCATATATTACTACCATTTGGAAAATTGATTCATTGTAAAGGTTATTTAACGTTGTGAGTTCTCTGTCCCTGCCAACAAACATAGCATCTCACCCCTTTGTAATTACAAGTATTATACTCATGATTACAATAATATCCTTTTGACTAATAAATGTCAAGTGCAATTTTGATGCTTCCATAAAGTGTAATTTCGTGAGAGTTAGGACATATCAAAAGTGCAAAAACGTGGGAAATCAACACTGTTAAACTTGCAATTACGTGATGGTTATGTTATCAAAAACAGTTAGCTGCCACCCCATAAACGTCTTCTGTCATTGCGGCGGTTTTGTCCCATGAGAATTTTTTGCATTGCTCCAAGCCTTTGCGTTTCATTTCATCCCGTAATGTGTTTGATGATATTACCCGCTCAATTTCATGTGCCAATTGTTCCGTGTTGTACGGATCTATCAAAATCGCAGCATCGCCTGCTACTTCCGGCATGCTGGAGACGTTTGATGTTATCACGGGGCAGCCGCGTGCCATTGCCTCAAGTATTGGCAGCCCAAACCCTTCGAACAATGACGGGAACAGGAACACAAGCGCGTTTGAATATAATACATGTTTTTGTTCATCTGTGACGTATCCTGTTGTAATTATCCGGTCGGAAAACCGGCTTTCGCTGATTTTTGAAAGTGCTTGATAATCCGGGAGTATCGCTGTGCCGCCGGCAATAACGAGTAGGATATCTGAAAAACGTTCCGCAAGAGATTCGAAAGCATCTATTATTCGACATAGGTTTTTGTTCCCGGCATTTGCGCTTAAGAACAGCAGATATGGTTTATATATCCCAAGACTACTTAGTAAACCGGTGTCATTAGGATACAAGCATGATTGCTCGTCAAATGACTCCGGTACAACATATATCTTTGATTCCGGGGTATTCGTAAGATGTAACACATCTTCTTTGGCGGATTTCGAAGGTGTGATTATTATCGGGTTCATCTTTTCCAGGTAACAGAGGTTAAACTTTATCATTTCCACAGCTCTTGGTGAGTAGTACTCGGGATGCTTGACGTGTAACATATCGTGTATTGTCACTACCATTTCCCCTTTGAGGTTTCCCGGTATTGATACTAAGTTAAAAAAATGAAAGATATCACCATATGCTCCGGTGTAATCATTATAGCTTTTATCCTTATATATCTCTCTGTTTGAGAATGTTTCACGATAGCTAATGGTATTGCATTCGTGGGTTGGAACATTAAAGCTGCTAAAATGCTTTTCGATCCGGCTATAATTCCCCATTTCACGGTTTCCATCAAAAAAAGTCAGTTCATAGCTGTACCTGTGCCTTTTTAACAGTTGTCGAATGACTTGGATAGTATAATGTGAAATACCTCTAGGTTCTGCCGAACATGTATATTGTGCTTCTAAAATTATTTTCATTTTACCTTCATACCTATCTCATACACGGATTTTTCCGGCAGAATTTTATCAAAGCTTTGGATTAGCGCGTTTTTCACTTTAGTAAATTCTTCATCGCTCATTTCTGCATCATTAATGCAAATCATTTTTCTTTTTTGCTTCTCTATATAGTCCGTGACTTCCTTGAGAGAGCGTTCATTATTGATATTGAAGTTGTTGCCTGCTCTGAGTCCTCTGGGATGGAAGTTTCCTGACGCGAGCTGCCAGTTTCTGAACACCCATATATTATAGTCCGACATGCTCCTGAAGCGGTTCAGGCATGTTTGATGGAATGATTCATACTCCTTTTCCCACAGCTCCTCCATGGTTGACTTTAGCAGGGTAAACGGCAGATGCTGCTGCCATACCCCTGTAAACCTAGGGAATCCGGACAATACCCACGAGCGAAAGAGCATTTTTCCGTATTTTAAGCTATACCAGCCGCCACGGTTTTTTCTGATGACTTCCTTGTTATTAAAGTATTTGTTCATTATGCCCGTCGCTCTGTATTGGAAAAACATATAAGGCTCTGCTTCGTTATGTGAATGCGCCGTTAAGATTGCGCAATCGCAGGGTTTTCCGTTCTTGAAAAAATCTTCACGTCGTGTTTGTCTGAGCAGGAACATATCATCATTGAAGTAGACAAAGTGTTCCGACAAGCCTTTGATCCGATGGAAGTTTATCTCTTTTGTATGTGAAGAAAACGTAGGGTTGTATTCGGACGGAATATAATCATGGTTATTTACTATCCTGAGCTTTGGTGCGTCTGTGTTTAGCCATTTTGGAAGATGACCCCATGTGACAAAGAAAACATTATTGACCCATGGCGCGAACTTTTCGATTCCCCTAAACAGATATTGCAGATTATCCCAATCACGGTAGCGCAAGGCGCGATCGTCTGTAATCACTTCTTTTGGCGAATACTTTGCTTTTTCCGCAAGCCAGTCGGGGTCGTTTCCATCTACCCAGGAAATAAGAATGTCAATTGGATAGTCTTCATTTTTTTTCTTCACTGCTATTTAACCTCCAAATCGAGTAGACTACGCATCCTCTCGATTTTATCAGGAAACTCTTTATTTGTCTTTATATAATCGTCTATATGCTTTCTAATTTCGTTTTGCATTAGCGTTAAGGTCTTTTCATCGTTATTCTTATATGCGGCTTCTACTACGACACCGGCGTGATGACAGTAGAACCCTCTAGCCCAGTAGCTGATATGCGAGTATCCGCTGTTTTCCAGTATATGCTCGACTCTTTTATAGACCGTCACTATATCGGTCATGATATCGACAGATTCAGTTTTCGAAATTGCGGTGTCACGTTGGAAATAGTGGTATATTGGTTTATCGGTATATATGCCGTTACTGTTAACCATCGAAACAAGACTTATATAAAATAGAACGTCCATGCCGTACCTTATTTTTTCATCAAAGTACAGTCCGCTTGTTTTTATTATCTCTGCACAGTAGAGCTTGTTCCAGACATATCCGCAAAACCCCATGTAACTGTCCCGTTTTAGCGGGTACAGCAGCATGTTTTCCGTTGATATCTCGCCACACGGTATTTTATCCCTGTTTGTCATTTGCGTCGACCCTGTTTCGGTTGCTTTATAGTAACCGGCGACACTTATCGGGACACACTCTCTTTTTGCAGCCCGGAGTAGGATTTTATACATATCCGGCTCTATCCGGTCGTCCGAATCGACAAAGCCAAGATAGTCACCGGTGAAGTTCGACAATCCGATATTCAGTGCAGTACTCAATCCGCCGTTTTCCTTGTGAAATACTTTTATCCTGTTATCTTTTGCGGCATATTCATCACAAATCAGCCCGCTATTGTCGATCGACCCGTCGTTTATCAGCAGGATTTCAAGGTTCTCATGCGTTTGTTTTATTACACTGTCAAGACATTTTCTAATGTACGCCTCAACATTATAAGCGGGGATTATTACTGATATCTTTTCCATAACCTAATGCCTCATACCGCATAAAGGACAGTTTCACTGCCGTAAAATGAGTAGTGCCTCAGATATAGTTTATAACTATTGTCAAGAGATAAGATATATGCCGGAATTTCCCAAACATCCTCAGGTTTATGATACAGACTGATTGCGAGTTTGGGATGATAATTCATTATCGTCTTCTCCGCCCCTTTCAATGCGTTTAATTCTGCACCCTCTACGTCCATTTTTATAAAAGAGGCCTTCTCACCATTTAATATATCATCCAATCGGACTGCTTCGATTTTTATCACATCCTCACCGGACATTCCGGAAAAATGTGCATTCCCTGCGGCGTTATTATTTATAAAGCTCAGTTTGGCGTTTTCATTCCACAACCCATATTTGTAAAGAGTAAAATTTTCGATTACCGTTGAGTTATGTTGGCAAGTAGAATATTGCTTTGGATTTGGTTCAAACGCTATAATCTTCTCGTATCTGTTATTACACAGCTTGGCAAACTGTATACTATTATGACAATCATAACAACCGGCATCTATAAAGACTTCATCCTCCAATAAAATAGGAAGGACTATTTCCGGGTCAAAGTACTGCGTTTCATGGAATGAAAATTGATTTATACCATTTGACTGCAGTAATCCGTGAAAATCAAGTATTCTGTCTTTGTCAAAGCCTAAACCAAGCAACTTCTCTGTGATATCAGCAACATTACCTTCTTTAGCCGTTGCGATGATAATGACGCTGCCACTATGTTTCTCTTTTAGCTCATGAGGAGAGAGCACCTTATAGCCATTGTACATACTCCCATGCCTTCCGGTATCACTATCGCAAAAAGCACAGATTCTTAACATATCACATAGTACCGTTAAAATGTATCCTAAATGTCCCGCGCCGTACACTACAACGTCATCACTGAGGTCCATGAAGGCCTTTCCTAATATGTCTTTACACACTTCTATATCTTTAAATGATAAAGAAACCACACCATCAATAAACTTATAAGATCCTGTCAAAGAATAAAGTAATCTGCTCTCATAGATTTTTTTTGATTGCTCATCTGCAATGCTTTCGTATATGTTCTTTATTACAGTCAATAAAGAAGTCTCCATCCTATGATTCCCTTCCGGCATCCAAAAATCTCTCCATTATTCCGGCAATCGCAATAGAATCCCCGGCGGTCAGCTTGTACCCTTTCTTTTCAACCCTGTTAATCATTGAGGCAAATTCGATGACCCCGTATCGCAGACCCTCGCCGAGAAATTTATAGAAGAATTTCTCATTCCGGGTGATGTCCTCATACCTGACTTCAAATCCTTGTGTTTTCCACCATGGAGCTTCTACTATGATGTAACCGTTTGTGCCGGATATAATCAGTTGTCCTTCAGATTTGACGCCCAACCCGACCTTGACTGTTGCTAGACTGTCATTGTATTTGAAGTATGCCTTGGTGTAGATGTCCACACCGTTACTGTCTGTGAAGCTTTCAAAACGGAGGTCTTTGTAATCACTTCCTAGAAGTTTTATTATCGCAAGGAGCGGATAGCTTGCAAGCTCCGTAAAGCTGCCGCCGTTTTCTTCTGCTCTCAGTTCTCTTACATTGCCGGATGTTAACTTTGTAAAGCATGCTTCGACATCGTATATTCTGCCAATGCTTCCTATATTTGCTATGTTTAATAGCTGTATGAATCCGGGGGCGTATGCGGTTTTTATTGCTTCCATGAGAACGAGTTTTTTCTTTTCTGCCAAAGCAAATGCTTCTTCCGCCTGAGCTTTTTTTAGTACCATCGGTTTTTCGCATAGCACGTGTTTTCCTGCATTTAATGCCATAATGATATAGTCATAATGCGTATTATGGGGTGAAGCAATATATACTGCATCAATTTTGTTTAAGAAAAGCTCCCAGTCATCCGTGGATGTATTAAGCTCATATGCATCGCCGAATGCTTTTGCGCTTTGGATCCGCGGGTTATATACCGCTTCGATATTGATCCCGCTGATGCGTTTAGCTTCGGGCATAAATCTGTGGGCGATTCTGCCTGATCCGACTATGCCGAGCTTTATGATTTTTTGGTTTTGTTCGCGGAGCATTGTTGTTGACACGTCTTTTGTGCGGTCGATATATACTACCTCACATAAGCTTTTTAGGGAATCAAACGCTCCATGCCAGTCTGATCCCACTGTGAAAATGTCGATGGCATATCTTTGAATGTCTTCGTTTTTCTGCCCTACATGGTCCTCGATAATAATTTCATCCGCAAAGCCTGTTTGCCTTACGTGCTCTATTCTCTGCAGCAGGGTATCTGTTAAGTTCACTTTGCCCCTGTATTCGTCAAATTGCTCGGTTGTTACACCCACAATTAAATAATCGCCAAGAGCCTTGGCGCGCTTTAGCAGATTATAGTGCCCTTCATGGAACAAATCAAATGTCCCGTATGTGATAACCCTTTTCATTTACTGAAACCTCATGTCCTCATGTCTGGTATAGATATATGGCTTTGCTAATTCGGCTTTGTAACTGTCGTTTCCGATTGACAAAGATAATATCATAGTTAGTAATTCAATTCAACCATCAGGTGATTGCCATATGCGGCTTTGTAATCATCGAGCTGGTGTCACGTGGAGATGCGTTGATTTGGATTATTGATTTTCAAATCACGCGACGTAATCTTACCCCGATACAACTTAGCTATTATCGAGGGCTTCACTATCATACGGAGAAGAAAGTACAGTCTTCACAGAAACATTGCCATGTAGATTGGAAGATGTATGATGCCATCCTTAACCATGGCATCCTTTGTGTAAAGAATATATGAGTTTGAGAGCTTTGATGAAAACTTCTTCCTGAATTTATCTAATGAAGAGTGGGATTTGTAACTCCCGGACTTAATCTCAATAGGTGCTACCTTTCTCTTTTCGGTGATTAGGAAGTCTATTTCCATATGGTTTTCACGGTGTTCTTTGTCGTTTCGGGAATAAAAATAGAGCTTGTGTCCATTTTTTCGCAGTGTTTGAGCGACTATATTTTCCATTATCATTCCTTCATTAATACTTAGCTTATCAAAAAGAATCGCTTTATATAACTCATTATCGATATACGGGCTGTCCATAAATGTCTGAGTAACAAGAAGTCCGGTGTCAGCCAAATAACACTTCTGTGATGTGTAATCCGCACTAAGCGCAAGTCCGATATTGGGGTCTGTAGCGTTCAAGCAAGTGTTGATTATCATTGCTTCACTGAGCCAAATAAAGGATTCCTCGTAGCTCCTGAAGCGAGCCTCCTTTGATATAGATGACAACCGATACTTCTTATTTCCCTTTGATAACTGGCCGGGAATTTCGTCGAATATCGCAAACACCTTGTCCTCATGTCCTTCAGCGAACTTCGAAATGTCATCCCGATATAGTTTTAATATACGCCGCTTAACATTATCAACTGCTTCAAAATTCTTAGTGCTGACATACTCAAGCACTGCTTGTGGCATACCGCCTACAAGAATGTACTGTCGAAAGTCATTCATGATTTTTCTGTGAAGAGCTTGCCCTACCGGCATCCTTTCGTCAAAACATTGCTTGATGAACGGAGCTGTCACCATGTCGCCTAATGCCCATAAAAATTCTTCAAAATCGAGCGGAAACATTACAATATGCTCTTCCTCGGAAGGAATGATAATATCTTTAACATTCTTTCTTAATCTTATTAAGGATCCTGTTTCAATATAGTCATATCTCCCGTCCGCAACCAGATACTTTATAAGCTGCCTGGCACGTGGGAACTGCTGCACTTCGTCAAAAACAAAGACGGATTCTCTTGTATAGAGAGTCTTTGAATAGTAAACAGACATCTTTTCGAAAAACAAATCAAGATTTGAAAATTCATTTAGAAACAAATCTGTAATCTCTTTCGGTGCGTTACCGAAATCAATGATAATTTCGCTTTTATATTCATTTTTTGCGAACTGTTCACAAAGAAAACTCTTGCCGACACGCCTCGCGCCTTCAATCATCAATGCGGTGGTTCCGTTGCTTTTTTTCTTCCATGTGAGCAAATCGTTATAAATTTTTCTTTTCAACGTAGTCACTATGCTAACCTCCTGAACTACTTAAATGTAGCATTGACTGTAGCATAGCATAAGATTCACGAAAAGACAAATAATATTGTTGCGATTTCGCACGAAAAGACAGTTATAGTAATTGCGTTTTCACACGAAAGGACAACTATAGTACCATTTACTCTTCAATCAGAAAGTCTACTACATTTTGAAGCGGATACCCTCATACCCTGTTATATAGGTTTTGTCCATAGAAAGCAGGACTTTTTCGTAGTTGTCCCGAATTCCGATCAATGGCGCAAGCTCACGTGTCTTTACGCTTTCATCCATCATGCTTAATGTCACTTGATAGTATGCCCTGGTATCCTGTCGTACTGCAAGGAAGTCAACCTCGCTGTCGTACCATTTCCCGATAAAAACTGTGTAACCGCGGGGTTTCACCGGAAAGCACAGGAGCCGGATTTAGTTTCGCGAGTGTTTTATTGTTGTGGTTATCGGTAGGATCCATGATAAATGCCGCACTGTTAGCGTGATTCAGAGCTGCCCATGTCTTTTCGCACCACTTAGGTCCTTCAAGTGAATTTGCCCCGAATGGTGAATATCCACCCTTTATATTCAAATACTCAATACACCTAGTGGCACAACATTAACCCCGTCCGGTCTGCGATAAGCAAAACCGTTGCCGGTAATCACTGTAAGTGCCGCCGGAGCATTAGTTTTTTTTGTGTCAATCTTAGCGTCAAACTGCAAGAGGGTGGCGGCTGCTTCATCCACCGACCCGATACCCAGCTTGACCTCGAACGCTCCCCACGTGCCGTTGGCATACTCGGCTATAGCATCAATCTCTAACCCCCGTGAATCACGGTAGTGGAATAGCTTGCCACCGTTTGCTTCAGTATAAATACGCAGGTCACGGATGGCGAGAGATTCAAACAGCAGACCATAGTAGTTAAGATCGTTGAGCAGCTTATCAACCGTAAGACCCAATGCGCCTACTGCCATTGATGGGTCTGCAAAGTGTCGCTTAGATGATTTCCGAAGCATATCAGCCGAACGTATATGTGTGTTCCATGCAGGCAGATTATCCACAACCATAATCCTTTCAAGTGCAGAAAGATAGTCGGAAATTGTTTCATCGTCCAGCTTATGGTCACTGCCGCCGGTATCCTTCGCAAGTATTGCATCCGCTAGTTTGTAAACGTTTCATCCGCTAGTTTGTAATTTGTTGGTCCGCTTGGTCCGCTTGGTTAGTCAAATAAGTCATTAAGCGTTACTTGTGATGATATTTCCATACCATAAGCATTTTTAACAAGCCCAAATGTTGTAACCATTGTTGTCACTAGTGCTTTTCGAGTTTTCGTGCTGTTTGAAAATGCTGACCTTTTCCTGCGGAGTTCTGCACTATAATCTTTGGTAACTGAGTACTCGGATGATGAAAACTTCATTTCACATAGGTTTATTACATTATCGTTACGATCTATTATTAAGTCTATTTGAACGTTTTTCTTTTCATAGCTCCCCCTCCATGAAAAGATTGATGCCAACACTCCGGAGACTCCTAGTTTTTTTCGTATTTGGTTTTGATGTATTAAGCACAATTTTTCAAAGCTAAAACCACTCCATATCGAGTAAGCATGTGTAGATGAAAAACTAAGCCAGTAGTTTGCATTAAATTCCTCTCGCTTTCCACGAAATCTTATGTCAAACAATGAAAAGAAATCTATTAGCTGATATGTGCAATCTCTTTCTTTTTTACCATAACCGACATATTTACGTATAAAACCACTTATAATCAAATCATTTAATATCTTTGTTAACGAACCGGCATCGGCCAGTTTTGTCGCTTCTATAATATCGGCGCGCGACAAACCTATGCCCTTATTTGCTAGAGCTTCTATAACCTTAATATAGTTTTCGCTATTACTAAATAAGGATCTATATAGATTGATTAACTCGTGTCTAAGCACTGCATTTTCAGAAAAATACATTGTATCGACATTTTGATATAAGCTTAGGTGCGATTTCATTAAACTGAGATAATATGGAATTCCGCCAAAAATCATATATGCTTCAGCCATTTGATAACGCGTCAATGGTATATTTCTGCTTTTATAATATAGCTCACATTCACGTAAAGAAAATGGCTTAATATATATCTGTTGTGTAAGACGATTGTGCAGACCTCCTCTATTATTAACAACTTTATCTGTAATCCACGAAGCTGCACTGCCGCATATAATAAGGATAACATCTGTACGAGATGATGCCCATCTGTTCCAGAAGTAGTCAAGTCCAATTAAGAATTTTGACCGTCCTGTAGCCATCCACGGTATCTCATCCAGAAACACGACTTTTTTTTGTGTTCCTTCTGTCTTTTCAATCAGCATATTAAGGCTCTTAAATGCATCAAACCAGTTGTCGGCTTTGGCTAATTCCGGTTCTCCGATACGTTTCATTTCTTCATTCCAAGTATTAAGCTGCTCATTTTTATCTCCACCAAGAATTCCTGTTGCATAAAATGTGATATTTGAGCCGAAGAACTCCTTAATAAGAAATGTTTTTCCCACTCTGCGTCTTCCATAAACTACAACGAACTCAGATTTATCTGAATCACAACAGTACTGAAGCGTTTCAATCTCACTTTCTCTACCAATCAGCATAAAAGCACCTCATCTATAATCGGCTGTAACTATGTGCTATTATACAGTTACAGCCATCATTATTATTTCCACAAATCACTGTTACCGGAAGTATATCATTGTTATCTCTGAATGTCAAGGCATTACAACAAACGCAACACTATACTATAATCGGCTGTAACTATATTTACGCACACAGTTACAGCCGATTATAAAGACATCGTTCTCATTTCATTCTAAAAAAGCGTCCGATTCCGTTGTGTACATCATACACATCTAATGGGAATAATACTGCTGCTTTTGCTAAGTGGTGTAAATTCATTTCTGAGACAGACTATTCCGCTGTTACCCAGTATTTTATCGCTCTTCTCGAGAACGTTAAAAACATTTGTGAGGCGCGAGTCAGGGTTGTGGGTTTTCATTATTTCAAGAGGGTAAAGAGTTCCGTTTTCCTCCCATAAAACATCGATTTCTTTTCCATCCTTATTTCTATAATAGTATAGATGTGGTCTTTTCCCACAATTGTAGTATCCTTTTATAATTTCGGATACAACATAATTTTCGAGCATGGCACCGCTTTGCGCACCTGCCATCAGCACTTCCGCACCGCTCCATCGCGATAAATAGGCAGCTAAAGCACTGTCATAAAAGTATAGTTTCGGCGATTTAATTGTACGTTTGAGAGTATTGTTAGAGTATGGATGAAGATAGAATATAACTCCAAGTGTCTCTAATATATTAAGCCAGTTCTTGGCAGTCACCTGGTCTATCTCCGCATCGTCAGCTATCGATTTATAGTTAATTAATTGTGATGTCCTTGCTGCTACAGCGACCATAAAGCGATAAAACTTCAATACATTAATATCACCTGACAAATCACGTACATCACGTTCAATATAAGTGCGGATATAGCTCTCGTAGAACCTATCTCTGTAACCGTTTCTATCTGCGATTAGCTGTGGCATACCACCATTATATATACGCGTAAAAATGTCAATTGACGATGCATCGGGAATACCGTTAGCTCTTTCGCTAAGGTTACGAAAATCCGTGTCAAGTGGTTTGCATTCTTTTTTATTGTGTATCTCATTCTGAGATAACGGGAATAAATCAAGTAAACCGACACGTCCTGCCAAGCTCTCGTTCACTCCACGCATCAGTTTAAATAGCTGTGACCCCGAAAGCCAGTAATCTCCGGGTTGATTGCGCTTATCAACTTGCATTTTTATATAATGAAATAAATCAGGAGCATACTGTACTTCATCTATAAATACCGGTGGTGCATAGATTTCGGTAAACGTTTTAGGATCGCTTGTTGCAATATTTCGAGCTTCCAAATCATCAAGGGATATATACTTTCTGTCAGCACCATACATGAGCTTTTCCAGCATTGTGGTTTTTCCAACTTGACGCGGACCTGTAATTAGTACAACCTTGAACTGGTTTGATAGCTCAAGAAACACTTTTTCAATATCACGTTTTATGTAACTCATATAACCCCTCTCAATGTTCGTCCATTATTCGAAGTTAGTGCCATTATAGCCGATTAAGCCGGGGTTGTCAAGTGACTGATTGACACAGAATGACACATGAATAGTGGGTTGTTACACAATATGACACTTAATTGATAAAGAGGTCGCATAAAATGGCACAGAATAGCATTAGTCGCACAAAATGACACAGAATAGCATCACGTTGCAGCAGGACAGATTTTTATTCAGACAAGACCGTTTTTCATATGCTTATCAGTAAAGATATTAAGTGATAACCCACGTCAGAGCATATGAGAACTCGGGGTCATCGGATAGATATATAAGCCATACTATTTCAGCACCGATTGCGTTATCGTTTTTCATGTTATTCATTCTTTGTACAGTGAAAATTATATTTGTTTGATCGAATGTGTAATCCGTCGTTGCAATTATGTTTCCATTCGATGCATAAACAATCCTATCTATGGTTACACCGGCAGCACGCCGGAACGGGACTACACCGGCTACACCTAAAGTGACTTTGGACGTGTCGCGTCTCCATTCATTCACAGCAGGATTAGTAACCGGGAAGATTGAAGTGCCCATAAAGCCGCTGGGAAGGTTATTTTCCGACGGTGATATTATCGGCGGCTCTATCGGCGGTTCTATCGGGTTGTACACCGGGGGTATCCACGTGATGAAGTCGTCGGCGGTCAAACCGTTGCCTTCGACCAGTGCGTACGCTCCGGGAATTGGAGTGCCCGGAAAGACAAATGGCGATGGTGCTGTGAACGACCAGGTTGTTACTGTCGGAATACTTAGGGTGAACCTGATATTAATCGAAAGTTCGTCCACATAATCGTCAAACCCGCTCCAGTCGGCATTCGGGTTGCATATGCCGACAAGAGTGAGTTGTGTTCCGTGCCCGGTGTCGCCGGCTGCTTTTGTTTTTCTTTGCTCTACTACTATTGACTGAATTATCCCGTCCGGCTCATCCGGCAATCTGGTTACCGTGGTTTCGTTAGTGTATTCTGCTGCGCCCAGAAGGAACAGCGGCTTTTGGGGTGCGGCGAGGAGCGGTAACGTCAAATTTCCTGTGAAATCGGTCGGAGTGGTATTTACATTATCAGAAGAGAACACTGCTCCGATGAATATATTGCGGGCGGTGCCGGTGACAGCAGCCTCGGGGGTTCCTACCACAACGACACCGGAGGTACCGGCATCAAATGAAAACTCGATTTCAAGTGCTACGTCAAAGTTGCTGTTATTTATAAAGCATGGAGCATAGGTTGAGAATATGATTTGCCCTGCTGTATCAAGCAGCTTCCATCCTGTTACTTCGTTGCATGCCGTACCACCACCATAGTGATAATCGCAGTCAGAGTTGCTGCATGGTGTTATAACTGCTATTTCACCGAGGCGGGTGCCTCCCGGCTCTACAGCCAGAGCATCTCTTTGTTCGTTGGTCAGGTGAGACATGCCCTGCGGGTCAAGAGTAAATGTAAAGGGCGTACTTGTGGGGAGCGCGGCCTCCCTAAGCTGCGTGTATGATATAGTCGGGAGTAATATGCCGCCGTCACCGCCATGTACTTCTGTGTCCGAAGATGCGACAGATGCAACCATCGGGAATGCGCTCATTATGAGCAATATTCCCAATAAAATCGCAAAAATCCTTTTTGCTTTCATCGCAGTCTCCCTACTTTGTTATAATTACAGTAATCCTTACTCGATTTATCGGCAACTTAATGACCAAATCTCAGGACCAAATCTTAGCGGTAATTATACCATATTTAAAGGCATTTATCAAGTACAAGAGCTGCATTTCTTAAGATTTAAGCAAAAAAGTGATACAAAATACGTTCAAGACAAAAAACGGCTCTTTCAAGACAAAAAAGCAGTTTTCACACGGTTTTTATGTTATGATGTTTTTTGTTGGAGGTAGCATTCCATGCAAATAAATCCGTATTTCATATATCCGTTGCTTGAGGCACCCGTTTTGTTTATAGCTTTTTCAAATATAAGCAAAATAAAGTTCGGCTGGAAAAAAACGCTGCTTGCGATAGTATTTATATATACATCAATTGTACTGTTAAGTGTCTATATTTTCCCTGAAAGCTATTTAACGGGCATAGTGGGCAGTATTGCTTATATATCAATCATTTCACTGATAGCAAATTCCATAGCAAAAAACTTGCCGCTTTGTATTTTTTATGCTGTGCTTTCGAATATTGTATTTCTACTTGCGGGAAATGTAACCGGTGCGATTCTTGCCGCCGTTTTTGAAAGTTATAATCCCGGCGATTGGATTTGGTGGTTCATTTTTGTTGCGTTCGCAATCCCTTTGACTTTTTTCGTTTCGTACATATTCGGCATTTTTCTGAAAAAGCGGATTATAGACCTCGAAGACAGCATAAGGAAGAAGCTTGCAATCTATATGCTTGCGCTCGCTTCCATGACGCTTATTTATTTTCAATTACATTCCTATGTACGCGGCATTCTTGAGCCTGAAGTGATGGGTTTGGTATATGCATCGTCTCTGGCGCTTCATTTTATTATTCTTGCATATATAGTAATAACCTTTGCGGAGAAATTTCAAAAAGATGTTGAAATAAACCATCACAAGGAAATGTTGGATAACCTGCAGTCATATACCGTCAACATTGAAGAACTAACGCTGGAAGTTCGAAAATTCATCCACGACCATAAGAATCTGATGCTGGGATTTTTCGAATATATCGAAAATGAAGATATGGAGGGTATTCGGAAATTCTATAATGATTACATGCACTGTTTTACAGATAATACTACATCTAAAAATACATCAATTGATAATTTTACGCACATAAAAACGCCTGAAATAAAGAGCCTTTTGTTATTTAAGGTATTATACGCACAAAGGAAGGGTATTAAAGTAATACTGGAAATAAATGAAACGATAGATTTTAGTCATAATGATTTGGTAAATATTTGCAGGATAATGGGAATTTTGCTGGATAATGCCATTGAAGCATGCTTGAATACCAAAGAGCCTGTATTAAACATTCTGCTTACCCAAAATGATTACGGTAATATTTTTGCGGTCTCCAATACATGCCGGGAACCGCCCATGGTTTCAGTGATTTTTAAGAAAGGATACACAACTAAGCCAAACGGCAACGGCTTGGGCTTATATACGGCATCAATGCTGGTAAATGAGAATGATAAACTCTTTTTGAGCACTCATATTAACGATAAATGGTTTACACAAAAACTGATTATTTCAAAGGAGTGAGACGATATGCTGAGCGTTCTTATATGTGAAGACAACCCGGGCTGTATGAGCAAAATAAAAAAGTGCGTCGAACAGGTTATAACCATAGAGGATTTAGATGTAAAAATAGAGAAAACCGCAAGCTCTCCGAACGAAATTTTAGAGTATTTGCAGGATAACAAAATCGCCGGACTGTATTTTTTAGACATTGATTTATGCGCTGATATGACAGGAATTGAACTAGCGGAAAAAATCAGAGCATACGACCCTCGCGGTTTTATTGTGTTTGTAACGGCTGATGAGTATTCCCTGCCGCTAACAATGAAGTACAGAGTTGAAGCTCTTGATTATGTGGTAAAAGGTACACCGGGTTTTGAAAAGCGTATAGCTGAATGCATAATAGATGCATATAAAAAATACAGCACGGCAGCAACTCCTTTGCAGCAAAAATTCCCAATAAAAGTTTCAAAGCATACAACGGTTGTTATTGATTGTGATGATATACTTTATTTCAGAAATTCTCCCATTCATACACATAATGTAATTTTAGTTACGCATAATGACAGATACGAGTTTCGTGAAAATTTATCAAGAATAGAACAGCAACTGGACAGCACTTTTTACAGATGTCACAGGACATTTATCGTGAATCTGGCAAAAATCACAATGATAGACAGTGAGAAATACGAGCTGGTACTTATCGGCGGCGAGCGCGTAGGTGTGTCAGCAAGGCATGTTAAGAAGATTGCTCTTCTGTTGCAGAAATTATCAGGGTTGTCGGGGTTGTCAGGGGGACGGTTCTCTTGACAACATTTGTAGAAATTTCACCATAGTTTGTCAGGAGAACCGTCCCCCTGACAACCCAAACAACCTGCTCCAGAAGCCGGGTTTCAGGCAGTTGCTGCAGTTGCCGCAGTTGCCTTTTTGCCTTTCACCGAAATAACCCAGTATATAAGCTCTCAGGCAGCCATCTATCTCGCAGTACCGTATCATTTTATCGAGTCTTTTTACATCTTCCCTTTGGACTCTCCGTTTTTCTTTTTCACTTAGTCCGTCATTATCATCGGTACTTTTTATGAAGTGCTCGGCTGTCTTTATATCTTCCTCCGAGAACAGCAGCGTGCATTGCGACGGTTTTCTGTCTCTGCCCGCCCGTCCTGCTTCCTGATAGTAGTTTTCAAGGTTTTTCGGCATGTTGTAGTGTATGACATACCGGACGTCAGGCTTGTCTATCCCCATTCCGAATGCATTAGTTGCAACTATTACAGAAATCCTGTTTTGTATAAAGTTATCCTGATTCACACGACGTTCTGTATCTTCAAGACCTGCATGATAACGCCCTGCGGATATTCCGCGTCTGCGAAGCTCTGCGCAGATTGTGTCAACGTTTTTTCTCGTAGCGCAATAGACCACTCCGCATGTTCCGTCACGCTCTGCTATCAACTCGTGAAAACGCTTTGATTTATTTTTAGGTTTTTCTACTCCGAAATATAAATTGGGTCTGTCAAAACCCGTTGTCAGGCTCAGCGGGTCACGAAGACCGAGCAGATTTATGATATCCTTTTTAACAGCGTCTGTCGCTGTTGCTGTGAATGCTCCGATGACGGGGCGTTTTTGCAGTTTATTTATAAAGTCGGTTATTCGCAGATAACTTGGTCTGAAGTCCTGTCCCCATTGTGATACACAATGTGCTTCATCCACTGCCAGCAGCGAAATCGGCGTTTCGCGGGCGAACCGTAAAAAGTCCTCTGTACCGAGTCTTTCCGGCGCGACGTATACAATTTTGTACTGACCGACACCTATTCTCCGCAGCACCTCCCGATACTGTTCGGCAGTCAGTGATGAGTTTATGAATGCCGCAGGGATTTTGCTTTGTTTGAGTTGTGATACTTGGTCTTTCATTAGTGATATAAGCGGCGATACTACAATGGTCACTGCAGGTAATAGAACTGCCGGGATTTGGAAACACACGGACTTCCCCGCTCCCGTCGGCATGACACCAAGCACATCACGCCCCGACAAAAGCGCGTCAATCACGGTATCCTGCGAAGGACGAAACTCTGTGTAGCCGAAGTATTTGTATAGTGCTTCATGTTTTGTCATTTTTTTTACTAAACCCTATGGAAATGTCTATTTTGTTGTGTTATACTACCAGACGGTGGTGATAATTTCAATGCACGAAACCGTGAGCAACACTTACATTCTGGAAATGTTGGATATTGACAAACGATTCCAGGGTGTTCATGCGCTTAAAAGCTGTAGCATTAACTTAAGGCAGGGCGAGGTTTTGGCTCTTGTCGGTGAAAACGGCGCAGGGAAATCAACTATTATGAAAATCCTTACCGGCATCTACATGGCTGATTCCGGTGAAATTATCTATTTTGGAAATAAGGTTCATTTCAAGTCACCAAAAGATGCGCAGGATGCAGGTATTTCTATTGTTCATCAAGAGTTGAATCTTATGAAGCATCTTACGGTTGCTCAGAATATATTTATAGGACGCGAGAGCAAAGGCTTCTTTTTGGATGATCGGAGCATTGAGATAAAAACACAAGAGCTCTTTGACCGGATGAACATTAAAAGCATCGATCCGCGTTCCAAGCTGGCGGATTTGACCGTTGGCAGGCAGCAGATAGTAGAGATTGCAAAGGCAATTTCATTCGACGCTAAGGTCATAGTGTTTGATGAGCCGACTTCCACCCTTTCCGACACGGAAACAGAAGTTCTGTTTAAGCTGATTAATGAGCTTAAGCAAAAAGGCGTTTCAATGATATATATTTCGCATCGCATGGATGAGATAAAACAAATATCGGATCGAGTAACCGTGCTTCGTGATGGTGAGTTTGTCGGCACCCGTGATACAAACGATGTACAAATCAGTGAGATAATTCAAATGATGATAGGTCGTGTGACATACGAGCAGCCGAAGGAATCAAGCAGTGTCCCTCCCGATGCACCCGTTGTTCTCAAGGTAGAGGGGCTTTCATCAATAGATGTCGAGGATATATCTTTTGAGCTGCATAAAGGAGAGATTTTAGGGTTTGCAGGGTTAATGGGCGCAGGGCGTACAGAGGTTGCGCGTTTGATTTTCGGTGCGGACAAAAAAACCGCGGGAGATATTTTTATCAATGGAGATAAGGTTGATATACGCACACCGGAGGATGCCGTCAGAAACGGCTTGGGCTATCTCTCCGAAGACCGCAAGCATTTCGGGTGTGTTCTCGGCATGAGAGTCGCTGACAATATCGTTCTTGCATCTCTTTCGAATTATGTCAACGGATTGTTCTTAAATGAGAAAAAGATTGCGCGTGATTCTGTAGAATACAAAGAAAAAATCGATATCAGAACACCAACAGTCAATCAACTTCTAAAGAACCTTTCCGGTGGTAATCAACAAAAGGTTATCATTGCCAAATGGCTTATCCGCAATTGTGATATTCTTATATTTGATGAGCCTACAAGAGGCATAGATGTAGGCGCGAAGAGCGAAATATACAAGCTTATGAATGCGTTGGCAAAAGAAGGCAAATCTATAATCATGATTTCATCTGAGTTGCCGGAACTGTTGCGCATGAGCGACCGTATTCTCGTAATGTGTGAAGGCTGTCACACCGGTACTATACCGATAGAGCAAGCAGACCAGCACGCGATCATGACACTTGCCACCCATCATTTGGAACGCGGCGCGTGACTTACGGGAAGCTGACTACGTCCGCAATCTAAGGAGTTAGTGAGTAATGGCTGCCGGGTAGAAAAAACTGAATCTAGCGATAATGAGGAAGAAAATATGTTGGATTTTATTAAAAGAATGCAATTGCAGAAGCTTTTAGCTCTTGGTGCTCTCATCATTTTATATCTGTTCTTCGCGTATTTCGGGAGAAACTTCGTCTCCGTTCCCACAACCTTGTCGATATTATCCCGCTCGTATTTTGTAGGTTTTCTTGCAATTGGCGTCACCTTTGTCATAATAACGGGAGGAATTGACCTGTCTATCGGCACGGTAATGATGTGCTCCGCTCTCATCGGAGGTCTGCTTTTCACCGTTTTTGGTTTCCCTCTCTGGCTTTGCCTTATAATAATGATTTTAGTCGGCACAGCATTCGGAACGGCGAACGGCTTACTTGTCACAAAGCTTGGTCTGCCACCGTTTATCGCAACCTTGGGCATGATGATGGTTTCTATGGGACTCGGGTCTATATTAACAAACGTCAGGGCACAGAACTTCCCCACCCTGCTTGGTGAAAATGCATGGTTCGTGAGGCTTTTCCTAAGAACAGAAGGGAATATCCCGACAGGTGCGTTTTTCCTTGCAGGATATTTAATACTAACTTTTATTATACTAAAAATGACAAAACTTGGCAGGTACACATACGCAATCGGTTCTAATGAAGAGGCTGTCAGACTGTCCGGCGTTAATGCAAGCCGTTGGAAAATGATAACATACATGATTAGCGGAACTTCTGCAGGAATTGCCTCAATCTTTTTCGCCGCCGCATATACCGTTATGACCCCCGGCACGGGACAGGGCTTTGAGCTCGATGCAATTGCTGCGGCAGTTATTGGCGGCACATCACTTTCCGGCGGTGTTGGTTCTGTCACAGGTACAATAATAGGCGTATTCATTATGAGTACACTGGCCGTGGGGCTTGTTTCAATCGGTCTTCGCGCACCTTATCAGGTTTTCTTTACCGGAGTTGTCGTAATCGGCGCTGTGTTCCTGGATATACAGCGTACACGCAGAGCAAACCGGGTTAAGAAATAAAGCAGTCAAAAAACGATAAAAACTTAAGGAGGAATAAAACAAATGAAGAAAACAATCGCAATTATTATCGTTTTGGTGTTATCTCTGGGGCTCTTAGCTGCATGCGGAGATAACAACGACAGAGACGGACTGTACATTGCAGTGCTCTCAAAGGGTTTCCAACATCAATTCTGGCAAGCTGTTGATGCCGGAGCTCAAGCAGCAGGTGAACACTACGGCGTAGAAGTCTTCTTCGACGGTCCCGAAAGCGAAGCTGACATTCATGTGCAGGTAGACATGTTTAATCAGCAGCTTGCACTAAATCCGGATGGTATTGCACTTGCGGCACTCAGCACACAAGCTGTTCTTACACAACTGCAAGATGCATACGACAAAGGTATCCCCGTAGTCGGCTTTGACTCAGGCGTACCTGAAGCCCCGGCGGGACAAATCCGTGCAACAGCATCAACAAACAACCAAAATGCTGCAGCACTTGGCGCAGACCATATGTTCCCTGTTATTAGGGATAAAATTGAAGCTGCAACCGAAGCAGACCCTGTTGTAATTGTTGTTCTCTCACAAGATGTAACCAGTGAATCCATTACCGGTCGTACTCGCGGATTTGCTGAAAAAATGCATCAACTGGCAAGCGGCGTCAACAGCAGTGTAGCAATCACAGGCGGATACCCTGCTATCAATACCGGAGATGCAGGTGCTGCTGTCAGAATCGAAGTAGTCGTAGGTGCGACTTCCAGTTCTGTTGACATGGCAACAGCAGCAAGCGGCGCATTAACTCTTCCGGGACTCATCGGCTTTTTCTGCTCTAACGAAGGCGCTGCCAACGGTGTTATTTCCGCAATTAATGCCGGTTCAGTTGTTCCCGCAGGGGTACCGATTGTAGGCTTCGATGCCGGTGAAAGTCAAAAGGCTGCAGTCCGATCAGGTATATTCATGGGCGGAATCACACAAGACCCATTCCAAATCGGTTATCAAGCTGTATCACTTGTTGTTCGCGCAATCAGAGGCGAAACAATCGGTGATGTTGACACAGGTGCTCAATGGTGGGATTCCACGAACATGGACAACCCCGACATAGCTCTGTTACTCTACGATTAATCTTTAAAAACTTCGCATTAAAATGGAGAATCGTCCCAAGCGGGCGGTTCTCCATATCACACTCCCAACAAGGACAGGGGGACGGTTCATCTGTCCTGAACACCAAGACAGGGGGACGGTTCATCTGCCCTAAAATCACCCTTTGGGTTGCGCAAGTGCCCAAAAATACCCACCGCTTTCAGCGGCACCCTCTTTTCAAAGAGGGCTAAAACAAGACTGGGGGAGGATCTTATGCTAAAAGGTATATCAAACCTTATTTCGCCCGAGTTTCTTAAAATACTCATGGAAATGGGGCATGGTGACGAGATTGTAATCGGCGACGGGAATTTCCCCGCTGTTTCTTATGCAAAGCGTTTGGTACGTTGTGACGGACATGGCATACCGCCGCTTCTTGAGGCTGTTTTGGAGTTGTTCCCGCTGGATGAGTATGTCGATAATCCTGTTGCACTAATGGCGGTCGTTCCCGGTGATAATACTCCAACACCGTCGATTTGGCAAACATATAAACAAATTTTAGAAAAGAACGGGCAAGAACCTGATAGAATTGAATATATGGAGCGCTTTTCCTTTTACGAACGCACAAAAAACGCGTTTGCGGTCGTGGCTACGGGAGAAAGCGCGATTTATGCGAATATACTCTTGAAAAAAGGAGTTATAAAATAGTTGAAACTTAGAGTTAAAGTTAAAACGGAAAGCGGAAAGGAAGCAAATGATATGAATTATCCGAAAATTGGTATACGCCCGACTATTGACGGCCGCTGGGGCGGGGTTCGCGAGTCGTTGGAACAACAGACTATGAATATGGCACGAGCGGCAGCGAAGTTAATCAGTGATAATCTTCGTTATGCTGACGGTACTCCCGTGCAGTGTGTTATTGCCGACAGTACAATTGGCGGCGGGAATGAAGCCGGTGCATGTGCGGAGAAGTTTTTGCGTGAAAACGTTATCGGTTCATTGACTGTCACACCTTGCTGGTGTTACGGCAGTGAAACCATGGATTTGACTACAAATACCGTCAAGGCTGTTTGGGGTTTTAACGGAACGGAGCGACCGGGGGCTGTTTATCTTGCCGCTGTTCTTGCCGCTCATGCTCAAAGGGGTCTGCCCGCATTTGGTATTTACGGGCGTGATGTTCAGGATGCCGGAGATACTTCAGTGCCTTGTGATGTTCAAGAGAAAATACTACGCTTTGCGCGTGCGGCTATCGCTGTCGGTCAAATGAAAAATAAAGCTTATGTTGGCATCGGTTCAGTTTCAATGGGTATTGCGGGTTCATTTCTTGACCACGATTTTATGCAGAAATATCTCGGGCTGCGCTCAGAGTGGGTTGACATGACGGAAATCCTTCGTCGCATAGACCTTGGTATTTTCGACCCTGATGAATTTAATAAGGCTCTTGCATGGACTAAAGAGTTTTGCAAAGAAGGCTTTGACCCGAATATCGAAGAAAAGCGTTTTACACCCGAACAAAAAGCGGAGCAATGGGAGTTTGTTGTTAAAATGACTCTAATTTGCAAGGATATATTACTTGGCAACCCCAACCTTGCAAATCTCGGTTTCCACGAGGAGGCTTTGGGGCGCAACGCCATTGCCGGCGGCTTCCAGGGTCAGCGTATGTGGACCGACTACAAACCAAACGGAGATTTCACGGAAGCAATTATAAACTCCACCTTTGACTGGAACGGGAACAGGCAGCCTACGATTTTCGCAACCGAAAATGACGGGCTTAACGGTGTTTCTATGCTGTTTACGCACTTAATGGACGGAGCGGCATCTATATTCGCCGATGTCCGAACATACTGGAGTCCCGATGCTGTAGAACGTGTAACAGGTTGGAAACCGGAGGGTAAAGCAAAAGACGGTTTTATCCACTTGATAAATTCGGGAGCTGCCGCACTTGACGGAAGCGGCGGTACAAAGGACGAAAACGGCGAGAGTATTATGAAGCCGTGGTGGGATATGACCGACAAGGATGCAAAAGCATGTCTTGATAAAACGCAATGGTGTCCCGGAAACAACGGCTACTTCCGCGGCGGCGGTTTCTCATCAAAGTGGGAAACCGAGGGAGAAATGCCTGTAACCATGTTGCGTTTAAATCTAATCGACGGACTCGGTCCCGTTATGCAAATTGCCGAAGGATACACAGTAGACCTGCCGTCCGAAGTAAACCACACACTCTTATACCGCACCGACCCGACATGGCCCTCAACATGGTTTGCACCTGTTTTGACAGGTAAAGGTGCATTTACGGATGCTTACAGCGTAATGGCAAACTGGGGTGCAAATCACGGTGCTTTCTGCTACGGACATAAAGGCGCAGACATTATAACCCTATGTGCAATGCTCCGCATCCCCGTCTCCATGCACAACGTCTGCGAGAGCAGGATATTCCGTCCGCACGCATGGTCAGCTTTTGGTACAGAAGATAAGGAGAACGCTGATTATAGGGCGTGTAAAACTTATGGACCTTTGTATGGGTAAAAGTTCGTAAAACCATCCGATTGCTCTTGACGGATTTGTTGGATTGTGGTACAGTAGTTTTACAAATGGAACTGCCGCTATAGCAGGGCGGCTCAGTCCAAAATCGAGTTGAGACGCCTTAATTGCTAAGGCGTCTCGGGTTATCTATCTCTATCCCTGAATATCTTCAGACAAAGAGTGATAATCGCTATGATTACCAGAGTATACGTAAACAGTATCTCGTATGTAACCAAGGCATCACCTCCTCCAATGAGGTAGTGACCGAGCCGCCACACGTCAGTTCCATAATTACTGTATCATCAATTATACAATCTGTCTATACACGTTTGAATGTAGAAAAACCGCCTGAAAGTGGCATTTTTTCTACATTTTCTATAAATAAAATACTTGCATTTTTTGGATTTATCTGATATATTTCGTAATGTTCCGTTTTTCGGAACAATTTTAGGGCGCGATGCCATCACACACGGTACTTGATTTTCCGCTTTAGTGCTGCGTTTATAGCGCAGTAGGTTGGAAAAGATGACAGGACCGGAGGAAGGTATACTCTCATAAGAGAAACCCTTAACAACAAAATAAAACGGAGGAAAAAAATGTCAGTAGTATCAATGAAGCAACTCTTGGAGGCCGGAGTACACTTCGGTCATCAAACACGTCGATGGAACCCGAAAATGGCTCCCTACATCTATATGGAGCGCAATGGAATCTACATCATAGACCTGCAAAAGAC
>WRDH01000037.1 GCA_009783555.1 Oscillospiraceae bacterium | reverse complement strand
AATATTTTGAATGGAGGAAAACAAATGAAAAAACGCGTACTACCCCTATTGCTGGCAATGGTAATGCTCTTTACCGTACTTGCCGCATGCGGACCCACGGACGACACCCCCGCTCCCACAACGGCCCCCCCGACCGGAGGAGACACCCCGGATGCACCGCCGCCACCGCCGCCACCCCC
The DNA here is from genome assembly GCA_009783555.1 of Oscillospiraceae bacterium. GTDB lineage: Bacteria > Bacillota > Clostridia > Oscillospirales > Oscillospiraceae > WRMH01. Next base: position 27,066 of record WRDH01000037.1, on the reverse strand, counting down.
TGACACAGGCGACGACGGTATAGTGCAAATCCCGCGCAACGAGACCCTGTGGTTCAACGGCTTCCAATGGGGCGTATCAAACGGATGGAACCCCTTCTCGAATGCCATGAACAACCCGCTTGCAATGCAAGAGGATTCCGATGGCGCACGTCTTGTAATGTTTGAAACACCATATATGTACAACATGCTTGACGGCAAAATGTATCCGCTACTCGCGGACGGAGACTATTCCTGGAATGCCGACCGTTCTGAACTCAGCTACACAATCAAAGACGCGGCAACGTGGAATGACGGCACACCGGTCACAGCCCACGATGCGGCATTTACATGGTATGTAGCAGTCAACTACGGCATGGACGGCAATTCAACATGGAATCCCATTATTGCTGACATAGTAGCGCAAGACGATAAGACTGTTGTTATCAAAGCTGTTATGGTTGAGTTTGAAGACGAAATGGTTCCTGCAAATGCCAATATGATGGTTCAGTTCGTCGGTCAGAACTATATCCTTCAAAAAGCATGGCTTGAGGATCTTATCGACCGCAACGGTGGTGACCAAACAGCAATGAACGAAGACCGCGGCGATGATGTAGCCTTCTCCGGTCCGTACGGTCCGTTCCACATGGACGATATACAAACAGTACTCATCCGTAACGAAGACTACTGGGGTCAGGACGCTTCCATGTGGGGCAAGCTGCCTGCACCAAGATTTATCGGTAATGTCAACTACGAAACAAACGCAGCAGGTGATGCAGCTATTGTTGACGGAAACATCGACGTAAGCCAGCAGTTCATCATGAACGTTCATCTTTTGTGGGAAGATCGCGGTCTCCCGATTTCAACGTATTTCCCAAATCCGCCGTATCACATTCCGGCAAATATGCCTACAGGGTTCTTTAACTTAAACAGCCCGGCACCGGGAATAACCGATCCTGTAGTCCGCAAAGCGATAGCAATGGCGACAGACTATGACCTTATAAACGCCAATGCAATGACAGGACAAAGCCCGTCATTCAGAGACTATCCGCGTTCACTCATGAACACGACTGCAGCAGAACGTGCATTGCTCGATAATGACAGAGTCGCACATCTGCAGTGGGTAGGAAATCAAATCGACGAAGCCAACGAAATGCTCGATGAAGCCGGATACGCGCGTAACCCCGATAACGGCGGTCCTGACGGCGGCTGGCGTGAGCTCGACGGCGCTATCCTCGAAATGACAGTCAGTGCTCCGGACGGTTGGTCTGACTGGCAAGCAGCGATGGAAGTTGTTGCCGCAGCAGGCGCAGCTATCGGCATCAAACTTGAAACATGGTATCCCGCATGGGGCGGCCCGTATGAAGCCATGATGACATCCGCAGACGATACAGAACTTGATATCTTTATGGTATGGACATCAGGTATCTCTCCCGTACAACCATGGGATCGTATCCGCGGCTTAATCAGCTCCGAGTTCACAGGAAGCGACCATAACTGGAGCGGCAACTGGGGTCAGTATGTAAATCCGCGCGTAGATGAGATTCTTGAAATGATTCCGCTGATAAGCGATCAAGCAAGACTGAGAGACCTCTACACCGAGCTTGTTGAGATTTATCTCACAGATGTCCCGTCATTCTCGCTGATGTATCGCCCTGACAAATTCCACACTGTTTACGAAGGTGTTTGGACAGGCTTCACCGAAGCCGGCGACGGTCGCAATGTACCTCCCGTTAACGCATCAGTCGGTTACGCAATCGCAGACCTCTACAACATCAGACTTGTAGGTTAACCTAAATCGCACCGTGAAGGCGGCTATGTTCATAAACGTGGCCGCCTTCAACTTTCAATTTTCAACCGGGGGTGTTTGCTATGAATGCGCAAAGTACAATAGCGCGAATTACAAAAAACGGATACTTCAAGTATTTCTCAAAAAAAACTATTTGGTTTCTTATCACGCTGGTCGCCGCGGTAACGCTTAATTTTTTTCTGCCGAGGCTCATGCCAAGCGACCCTGTTGCGGCAATAGTTGGAAGATTAGCACCGGGTATGCAAGATCCGGAAGCAATCCGCAGGGTTTATGAAAGCTTTACGCAAATATTCGGGCTTGACAAACCGTTGCATGAACAATTTTTCATATATATAAGAAATCTATTTCAAGGGGAATTCGGATTATCCTTTTCCCGTTATCCGCGCCCTGTTATTGAAATTCTCTCCAATGCTATCCCGTGGACTGTCGGGCTGCAATTACCGGCAATCCTTGTAGGCTGGACGCTCGGTAACGTGCTTGGTGCTTTAGCTGCATATATTCGCCGTGGGTTTGATAAAACACTGATGCCGGTTATGCTGTTTCTCGGAGGCGTTCCCGCTTTCGGAATGGCAATCATTTTGTTGACTGTATTTGCTATCAGTCTCGGTATTTTTCCCGTACAGGGCGGCTACGAGCAAGGAATAATACCGGGTTGGAATATGACATTTTTTACATCAATTATCAGGCACTATCATATGCCGTTTTGGTCGATAGTGCTAATATCAATCGGCGGGCAATCGCTGGGAATGCGTTCGATGTCAATCTACGAACTCAATGCCGACTATGTTAAATACAGCCGCTATATGGGTATCAAAGATCGCAAAATAGTCGGATATGTTTTCCGCAACGCAATGCTGCCGCAGGTAACAGGGCTTGCACTTTCGATAGGTACTATGGTAGGCGGAGCACTTGTAGCCGAGCTCATTTTCTCATATCCCGGTCTTGGTTCGACACTATTTCGTGGTATTAGTGAGGGTGACTATCCGCTTATAGCGGCAGCCATGCTCATAATAACACTTATGGTGCTTGTAACGGTATTCCTGCTAGATATAATCTACGGCCTTATAGATCCGCGAGTTAAAGTCTCGCAGTATGAGTAAGGGGGTGGGGAAATGAAAACACATTTACGTGCGGTACTTCGTTCCGGCAAATTTATAGTCGGTTTCACAATATTCGCAGCTATATTGCTTCTTGTATTTATCTATCCTCTGTTTAACCCCGGCAATCCCCTTCAAATGATAGGGTATAACTCCTTTACCAAACCGGGAACATACGTCTCATTGTATGACAGCTTAGACACGCGCCGTGTTTACACATTCAGACCTCCGGGTGCGGCTGATGTCCGTATCGACGCAAAACTGAGTCCGGAAGACCGTGAGTCCATTATGGAATGGCTGCTCAGTTACAGCGAGCAGGAGGGTCTGGGTCTCACGGAAAGAGATATTGATATCGAATATACCGAAGGTCTAATGGCTCTCTGGTGGCAGTATTATGATTCGGAGATACGGTTGGATGGTATGACAATTGCAAGACGCAGGGAGTTTGAAAGGCTTGATCTAAGGCTTGACGGGCTGTTTAATCTTGATGATTTACATGTCATGGCACTTGATCCCGAAACCGGTGAGTACGATATCTTGTTTGCGACAGTCTCTGATGATGACTATGTAAACGTAGACGATGTCGCAAACGTTATATATTTACCGCTCGGCACCGACGGTTTCGGCCGGGATGTGCTGAAGCAACTGGTATCAGCCATCGGCACGTCTTTGTGGATAGGTCTAATTGCCGGCAGCATCGCAACAGCTATCGGTCTTACTCTTGGTTTGATATCAGGCTACATCGGAGGTATCGTAGACGATATTGTAATGTTCTTTACGAATCTTATCACCGTCATACCCGGTATAGTACTGCTCATCCTTATCTCATACAGCATCTCACAGCTTGAAAGGGGACCTGTAACGGTTGCGATTGTTATAGGTGTGACGGGTTGGGCATGGACTACACGTTCGGTGCGTTCGCAGGTCATGTCGCTGCGTAACCGCGACCATGTCAACCTGAGTAAGCTGAGCGGGCATTCGATACCGAAAATCATTGTCAGGGATATCCTGCCATACATAGCTTCGTATGTGGTCATGGCATTTATTCTTCAAATATCCATAGGTATTTTGTCCGAAGCAACACTTTCCATGCTGGGTCTCGGACCGAGTACAACAACGACTGCGACACTGGGCTTGATGCTGGACTGGAGTATCATGAAATCCACAGCGCACATAAGCGGCGCATGGTGGGCATACTATCCGGTCATATTAGCCATCGCGCTCATATCGTTCTCGCTCAATCTAATGAACACAGGGCTTGACCAGGTGTTTAACCCGCAGTTGAGGGATTAAACCGCGTCATTCCAGAGCATTGCACACAAGGCTTTGCGCAGTCGCAGCATCCAAAGAAAAATACCCTCCCCCGTCATTCTGCGCGGAGTCGCAGAATCCACAATTCTACCGGAAAAGGATGAAAATGCATATGGGAAAAATTATGCTTGAAGTAAATGATTTGTCAACCAAGTATATCACACGCTTTAAAGAGGATGTCTATGCAGTAAGTGATGTATCATTCACTCTTGAGGAAGGTCGCTCTGTGGGTATCGCGGGCGAATCGGGATGCGGTAAATCAACGCTTGCACTCAGCCTTATGGGTTACTATTTCCCGCCTCTTCACTACATCAAGGGCGATATCATCATTGATGGTCAAAACATAACGAAAATGAAGCCCGATGATGTCCGGAAAAACGTACTGGGTACAGAGATTGCGTACATCCCGCAAGCTGCGATGAACGCGCTTAATCCGACACGTAAGGTTATCCGCTTTATTGAGGATGTTGTACGAGCTCACGACCCGAAGGCAACAAAAAAAGACATCCATGATTTGGCGCGTCAACGGTTTGAGGTATTAAACCTCCCTGAAAGCACACTTAACAAGCATGCGGTAGAGTTATCGGGCGGTATGAAACAACGCACTGTTATTGCTGTATCTACCATTCTTTCACCGAAGGTTCTTATTGCTGACGAGCCGTCTTCGGCGCTTGATGTAACGAGCCAGAAGGCTGTAATCAAGATGCTCAACGACCTGATGGATATGGGTCTTGTTAAGTCAATGATTTTTATTACACATGAGCTGCCGCTTTTGTATAATGTCACCGATGATATCATTGTCATGTATGCAGCCCAGGTTGTAGAGAAAGGCAATGCAAACCAGATGGTTTTCGACCCGCTTCATCCTTATTCAAAAGGGCTTATGGGCTCAATGCTTGTTCCGGAGGAAGGCACACGTGAGACGAAACTCGCAGCAATTCCGGGAACACCGCCGAACTTGAAGAAACCGCCCGAGGGCTGCCGTTTTGCAGAGCGTTGCAAATACGTGATGCCGCAGTGTAAGGTCTACAGTGTCGGGTATACAGAATATGGAGACGGACGTGGCGGCAGATGTTTGTTATCGGAAACGGAGCTGCGCGATTTATATGCAATTGAGAATTGATTCCTTTCAACTTTCAACTAAGTGAAACGAGGTACTTGTAAAATGTCTGATACTAAACAGCTTTGTCTTAGCGGCAAGGGCGTTACCAAGGTTTTTGGTCATGGTAAGACCAAGACCGTTGCTGTTGATAATGTGGATTTCGAGTTTTATTCGGGCGACCTTATCTCTATCGTCGGCGAGTCAGGCAGCGGCAAGACAACGCTTATTAAGATGCTGCTCGGCTTGACTTCCGTTACAGATGGTGAAATCCACTTTATGGGTCAGCCTCGCGATATTAAGACAAGGCATAAGAAAAAGGAGTATTGGAAAGGCATCCAGGCAATCTTCCAAGACCCGTACTCTTCGTACAATATATTCAGCAAAATCGATACTGTTTTGCTCGACTGCATCCATATGCGCGGCGGACGTCGTTTGCCGAAGGAAACGAAAACCGAGATGATGCGTGAGGCTTGCAGCTTCGTAAATCTTAAGTTTGACGAGATGACCAATAAGTACCCATTTGAGCTTTCAGGCGGTCAAATGCAACGCTTGATGATTGCACGTATTTTCCTGTTAAAACCGAAAATTCTGCTCGCCGATGAGCCGACCTCAATGATTGATGCCTGTTCGCGTGCAACGATTCTGGATTTTCTTCTAAAGCTGCGCGACGAGGTAGGGATGACAATAATCTTCATCACCCATGACATGGGTCTTGCTTATTATGTATCAGACACCGTGTTCATAATGGAAAAGGGCAAAATCGTCGAACACGGCTCCGCAAACGACGTTATCCTAAACCCGAAGGCTCCGTATACGGTGCAGTTGCTAAACGACATCCCGAAAATCCACGACCCGTGGGAATTTTCAAGAAACCGCCGCGAGGTCAGCGATGCCGGCTGAACTGAAGAGTTTGTTAAGGGCTTGATATAACTATGAAAAAGTAAAAACCCCCAAAATGGGGGTTTTTACTTTTTCAAGACAGGGGGACGGTTCATCTGTCTCAAGACAGGGGTCAAGACAGGGGGACGGTTCATCTGTCTTGTGAATTTAACAAAACCTCATTTTGAGGTTTTATTAATTTTAAGGGCAACTTGTGCGGAATTGACGCACTTTTTATGATTTAATGATTTATTATGCCGAAATGGAGTTTCATATGCCTGAGAATGAAAAAATTGACCTTGAGAAAGTTATCTTAGCGGGGGTTGACGCAATTACCAAGACAGCAAAAACAGCAGGAGAGCTGATTGAAGAGCTGGTCAAAAAAGGTGAACTTAATGTCGGACACGGGAAAACCCTCAATGAGGAACTTAAATACGAACCTAAAGAATGAGTATATACCAAAAACAATTAAGAAATGGTCACAATAACGTGAGTAATATTTAGGAGAGGAAACACTCGGCACGTACTGCCATGCGGTATTTTCATACCGATTTGTATGTTGTCGGGCATGGCGTTTGATATGAGTAAAGACGGAAGCGCAAAAAGACTGAAGGAAATTGTAAATGTCCTTCGAAAACACAATCTCATCACAGGTATGACACCGCAAAGCTTGCGGGCGATATTTGAAGAGCTTGGTCCTACATGTGTAAAGGTCGGACAAATTCTTTCAATGCAACCGAACATTCTCCCCGCAGAATATTGCAAGGAGCTTGAGAAATTACGTTCCGATGTTGCACCGATGGATTTTAAGACGGTAAAAGCTGTACTGGAAGAAGAGTATGGTAAAAGTTTGGGTGAAGTCTTTTCGAAAATAGACGAAACTCCGCTTGGATCTGCTTCAATCGGACAGGTACACCTTGCTTATCTTCCGGATGGAACAAAAGTTGTTGTAAAGGTTCAAAGACCCGGTGTTTATGAAACGATGTCGCAGGATATTCATTTGATTAAAAAAGCATCCGGAGTGGTAAATTTTGTCACCCATATTGGCGGAGAAATCGATATAAACATGGTGGTTGACGAAGTTTGGGAAGTGGCAAAGCAAGAGATGGATTACTCTCTTGAAGCAGGACATGCAGAAGAGTTCCACTCGTTAAATAAAGACGTTGCTTATGTGACATGCCCAAAAATATTCACAGAGTATTCCACATCAAAAGTTCTGATAGAAGAGCATGTCGAAGGTTTTTTTGTTGACAATCTGGAAAAACTCAAAAACAACGGATATGATATGGAAGAAATATCCGAGAAAATCGCTTTGAATTTTGTTAAGCAAGTAATTGATGACGGATTTTTTCACGCAGACCCGCATTGCGGAAATATCAAGATACAAGGCGGAAAAATCGTCTGGATAGACTTGGGAATGATGGGGCGGCTTAGCCCGCGCGACAAAAATCTATTCGCCGATGCTGTTATGGCAATGGCAACACGAGATTCCATGAGACTGACTGATTTTGTATTGAACATGGGAATCCACAACTCAAGAGTTGACTATCTTGAACTGGAATCAAGCATTGAAACTGTGATGAACAGATATGCCTCGGCGGATTTTGGCACAATGGATATTGCTCAGCTCACGGAAGAACTGTTTGCAATAATGAGAAGGTTTAAAATCGGCGTACCAAAAGGTGTATCAATGTTACCCCGGTCAATGTCAACAATACACGGTACACTGCAAACCTTAAACCCGGGAATGAATGCATTTGAAATTATAGCTGAATATATGTCAGGTTATTCTAAAAAACACTTTGACTTAAAAGCAGAGCTTACATCAATCGGCAAAAGAGTCGTTACATCAATCCAAAAATCACTTGACATACCGGCACAAATTTCCGATGCACTCCGACTCCTGTCAAAAGGTTTTTCAAAAGTAAATCTGGAGCTTAGTATGTCTGATGACATGGATATAAAAATCAACGGGTTTGTCAATAAAATTGTAATTGCATTGATTGCAAGCGCACTGCTGATTGGCTCAAGCGTGATAAGCACAACATACATGCAGCCGCAACTGCTGGGAATACCCGCAATCGGAGCGGTAGGATTCTTCGCTGCGATTGCGCTGGTGATATGGCTGATAGTTTCTATTATTAGAAAGCCGGGAAAATAAACTGTAAAGCATCCGGTGGACGGTTCATTTATGCTGTTGTGAAGCAGTCAGGTTAAGGGTTAATTAAGCAGAATTTTAATCGTAAATAAACCGTCCCCATCCCGATTCACCCAGAAACTCACCATTCTTATATATCAGGTTACCTCTGCTGTAGGTTCTTACGGGGTAGCCTTTTAGTTTTGTTCCCTCCCAAATTGTGTAGTCTATTGTGGAGTGCATGTTTTTTTGTGATATTGTAAACTCTTTTGTCGGGTCGTAGAGGACTATGTCGGCGTCTTTACCGGGTGCTATTTCTCCCTTTTTCTCGGCGATTCCGAAGATTTTTGCAGGGTTTGCCGTACATAGCTCAACAACCCGCTCGAATGATAATATTCCTTTGTTAGCTTGGCTTAACATGTATGGGTAGAGGTTTTCTACGCCCATGACACCATTTGGGGTCTTTGTGAAATCATCTTTGCCTCGGTCCTTTTCATATGTTTGAAAAGGGCAATGGTCGGTTGCAAGGGTGTTAATGCCGAAGGTGGGGGCATTGTCAGGGGCAAGACAGGGGGACGGTTCATCTGGCTTGCTCCAACGGGAGAAAAAGCCAGATGAACCGTCCCCCTGTCTTGCCCCCTGACAAACGCTCGCCCATAGGGCGTATTGGCTTTCTTTTCCTTTCATCGGAGGGGAACAGATAAAGTTTCTGCCGTCGGGGCGTTTGTAGACGTCGCAGGTGAAGTTCAGGTATTGCGGACAGGTTTCCGCATAAATCGGATAGCCTTCTTGTTGTGCTTCTATAACAGCTTCAAGACCCTCCGCGCATGCCAAGTGGACTATGTATAGAGTCCCGCCTGTTTCTTTGGCGAGCTTGATTGCTTTTTTTACAGCTTTGGCTTCTACTTCTTCGGGGCGGCTGAGGTAGTGATGCCATGCATCTGTCTTTCCTGTCGCTATGAACTCCGCTCTGTTGGCTTCAAGTGCTTCGTGATCTTCCGCGTGTACCATTACCAAGGCATCTATCTCTTTTACGCGCGTTAGCGTTCGCTTGAACTCGTCATCGGTCAATTTGAACGCATACGTCATAAATACCTTGAAACTACTGACTCCGGCGGCTTTCACATCCGCCATTTCTTCAAGAACCCGGTCATTCAGTTCAGAGATTCCCATATGCAGACCATAATCTATGCAGGTTTTCGCGTCGGCAACGCTTTTTCTTTTTTCAAGTGCTTCAACGAGGTTTTCATTTTTCTCGGGCGTAACAAAATCCATTATCGTAGTCACTCCGCCGCAAGCTGCAGCACGTGTTCCCGTGAAAAAGTCGTCAGCTGATGAAAAACCATCTCCGGTTGGCGATGTATCTCCGAAAGATAGCTCAAAGTGTGTATGCACGTCGATTGAGCCGGGAAGCACTAAAAGTCCCGACGCATCCACGACTTCATCGAACTCAAGACAGGGGGACGGTTCATCTGTCTTGTTCTCCCGCTGGAACAAGACAGATGAACCGTCCCCCTGTCTTGCTCCCTGACAAACTTCGGTTATTACACCATCTTTTACAACAACGTCAGCTATACATCTGCCGTCGGCATTTATTACTGTTCCGTTTTTTATTAGTATGTTCATATTTTTAGGAATTCTTCTACGTTGAGCACGAAAATTGTTGCTCCGCCTACTGCGACTTCTACAGGCATCGGTGACAGGTAACTTGCTTCGTTTCCCATGATAGTCGGGATTTGCTGACTTCTGCTTCTTGAGTATTCTTCGATTATCGATATGACTTTTTGTGTTTTGTCGTCTTCCACGCCAACGAGAATCGTTACATTACCGGAACGAAGGAATCCACCCGTTGTCGATAATCTGGTTATACTAAATCCTTCTTTTGACAAGTTTGATATGACGTCATGTGCATCATCCTTGTCAATAACTGCAAGCACCATTTTCATTTTTATCACTCATCCTTTCAGTTTCACTTTTATTATACACAATTTGCGGCTTGAAGACAAGGGGACGGTTCATCTGTCTTATAAAAGTTGCTTTCCATCATTTTGATGGTTTTCACTTTTTGCAGGACAAGACAGATGAACCGTCCCCCTGTCTTCTAAGATTTGCTTTCTACATTTTGATAGTTTTCACTTTTTGCGGAACAAGACAGATGAACCGTCCCCCTGTCTCCCGAGCTATTTCCTTCTTCTCAGTCTCAATTCGGAGCGTGCGTATTTTATTCTGCTGCCCAAATCACTATAAAGCTTCGAATAGGCTTCCCGCAGCTTCATTTCTTTTTCGTTCCATACTCTCGGCAGGAAGATTGCAGCTACTGTGTAACGGACTGCTATTGCTATGCAGAAGACCAATTTGTAGTGATCAAACTGTGTGCCTAGAAACGTAATATCCGCTCTTGCCATTACCGGCGAGAGTATCTCCAGCATTGCTCCGCCGAGTATCAGTGCGGCTGCGGCGGCTATTGATGTGAAAACTGCGTATACCGCTAGTGCAGGTGTGCGGTTTTCGGACGGGGTATGAGATAGCTGCATGTTTACCATTCCGGCATCGTTTGCACACCAGAACAGTCCGCCGAACAAGTTGAAGACAAACATCGGCCATATGCTGCCCGGCACTGCAAACAGCCATACAAACGCCAGTGTTGTAGATGCCATTGTAGATATCATCAGCATCGGAACACTTCCGTATTTATCCAGAAATCTTCCCCAACGTGAAATTATGAGAAATGCCGCGGTTTGAGCAGCGATTTGTCCGAATATGATTATGCTTATGTATGAAAGTGAGAGTACGTCAATTGCGTACTTATTGAAGAACGGACCGCTGATGTTTATCGCAAAAATCCAGAATGTCCAGAATAGCAGGTAGTTTCGCATCGTCTTACTTGTAAAGCAGGCTCTCATGCCTTTTATTAATGATGTGTCTCCCGGTTTATGGGGTATCCCTGAAAAGTCTACTTTTATGTACATTAGTATGTCTATTAACCCGGCAACACCACCAAATGCAAAGACTATAGTGTATCCCAGAAATCCGGGAACAAAGTCAAGCAGAAAGGCGAAGCACAAACCGGCTATAAGCGACACAACCATAGATACTTTCTGACGTGTAGTTATATATCGTCCTCTTATGTCTATTGGAATAACGCTTCCCATTAAGGTTGTATGTGTTATTCCAACGTATGAGCCTGCCATTGCCGCAAGTGTTACAAGAACAATAAGCGACCAAAGCCGTGAGTATTCTACAGGGAACATATATGGTATAAATGCAATTACAATCCATGATATCCTTTGGATTATTCCTCCGATGAGGAACATATGCTTGTATTTTCCTGTTTTGACCGCAAGATGCGATACATAGATTTGCATGAGACCTGCCAACACCGGAAGCGCGGATATCAGCCCAAACGCAAACTCACCCGCTCCAAGTGCCGACGCATAGCCTGTAAATGCCACCCCGCCCTGAGCTGCAAACAGGAATGTACCAATTGCAGCGGAAAGAATGATAATATTAAGCTGCCCAAGCACCTTATCACTTCTGGCATAATCTCTATATGCACCGTTAAAAAGTCTATAGATAGACATAAAGTTTTCCTCTTAGAAAGTTGGTTTTTACTTGTAACATTTTAGTGCTATTTGCTATAAATTGCAATGGTGAGTTTTTTAGCCAGCTTGCTCAAAAACTTGTTTGGTAATAAAAGAGTAAATGTGTTATTCTGAGTATCAATGAGGTTGGTTTATGAGGATTAACGTTAAGGGTCTTGAGTTGTATTACAAAGTTAGCGGTCAGGGTGCTCCTATTGTTCTTTTGCATGGGAATAGTCAGGATCATACTATTTTCAGGGTTTTGATTAAAAAGCTGTCAAAGAGTTTTACTGTTTATGCCATTGACAGCCGTGATCATGGTAAGAGCGGGAAAGTCCATTTTCTTGATTATATGTCTAAAATGGAGGATGTTGCCGAGTTTATAAGGGTGCTTGAGGTTCATAAGCCTATAGTTTACGGGTTCAGCGATGGTGGTATTATCGGTCTTTTGCTGGCTATACATCATCCTGATTTGCTTTCCAAGCTAATTATCAGCGGTGCTAATATCAATCCCGACGGGGTGAAGCGTTTCTTTTACTATTTGATGAAAATCGGCTATTTCTTCACACACAGCAACAAGCTTAAGCTTATGCTGACTCAGCCTGATATTCCCGAGGAGGATTTGTTTACTATAACAACGCCTACTCTGGTGCTTGCCGGTCGCCATGATGTAATAAAAGAGAGTCACACAAAGTTAATTGCTAGCAGCATTTCCGGCAGTGTGTTGAAAATTTTGCCGGGTGAAAGTCATACCAGTTATGTTTTGCATAATGAGAAGCTGTACGGTATAATAAAGTCGTTTATAGAGGGGTGAGGACAACCCCCGCCGTCTGCGACGGCACCCCCTTCCGTGGAAGGGGGCATGGAATGTAGATTTAAGAATGCAGAATGCAGAAATGAGGGACAGTTTCATTAAGTTTTGTGTTTCAATGAAAGGAATGATCATACACATGAAAAAAGCTTCTTTTGAAAATGCGCTTGCGAACACGGCTATCGGTGTTGTTTTTGTTGTTGCTTTGCTGGTGATTGCGGCGACGTTTTTGCCGTCGACGAGGTTGCATGACTATGTACTGGTTTATGTTGAGATTAATCATTGGATTCAGCGGTTGATTTCTGTCGGTCTGTTGATTATTGCATGGCATCTTTATATGCGCAAGAGGTTCGCATGGATGGTTTGCATTGTTTTGCTGTCGGCAAGTTCTGTTTTGCATTTTGTTTCACTCCACCATCCGATTGCCATTGGTATTGTCGTGCTTGAAATTTATGCACTTGTCATTCTTTTGATATGCCATGGTGATTTCAAAAGACCGCTGCACAGGCGTTTTAAGGTTGGTAATCTGTCGCCGGAGGATAAGGCGCGAGCAAGAGAGATTGTTATAAAACATGGTCAGAACGCTTGCTCTTATCTTGCTCTTGAGGATGATAAGATTTTGTTTTTCGGCAAAGAGGCTGATGGTGTTGTGGCTTATGGTGTTGTAGGTAATGTTATTACTGTGTGCGGCGACCCTATTTGCGCACCGGAGGATTTTGTACGATTTTTAGCCGAATTTAAAGCTTTTTGTAACGAATGTTCTTATCAATGCATTTTTCTTGGTACTTCGGAAGCATTTATTGAGCAATATACTTTGCTTGGATACTATCATGTCAAAGCAGGCGAAGAGGCGAGATTTCATTTGGTGGATTATCAGCTTGCGGGCGGAAAAATGCAGAAGATGCGTACGCAAGTCAATCATGCCAATAAGGAAGTCACAACGTTGGAGTATAAGCCTGACGAAAAAAGAGATGAGCTTATCGAGAAAGGTATTTCCGATGTTTCCGGGGCATGGCTTGAGGGCAAGAAGAGTGGTCAGCTCGGGTTTTCTGTAGGTGGTGTCGGGCTTGACGACCCAATGGACAGGCGTTATTTCTATGCGGTGGACGGTGAGGGCAAAATTGTCGCTTTTAATGTGTTTTTGCCTTATGCAAATAAAACAGGATATCTGGCTGATGTTACCCGCAGAGTTCCACATGCACCCGGCGGCGTGACGGAGAAGTTGATTTATGACGGGTTTATGGCGTTTAAGGAAGAGGGCGTAGAGTGGGGCAGCATGGGTATGGCTACTTTCTATAATGTTCACGAGGATGGCGTCCGTGATGATATGACTGTTAAGCTTCTTGAGTTCATTTATGAAAAGTGTAACAGGTTTTACGGGTTTAAGGACTTGCACCATGCTAAAGAAAAGTACAGTCCGACGGTTTGGGCTCCCGGTTATTTCGTTTTCTCAACAAAAATCATCACACCGGAGATAGCTTTCGCCAGTGTGAAGATTCAAAACCCGGGTGGTATAAAAGATTTTTTGTTGTCAGGTGTGAAGGCGAGGTTTAAAACGTAAGGGAGCATTACATCCGCTGTTACTCCTGTTCACAGGACTCACAACCCTGTCATTCTGCGCGTTAGTCGCAGAATCTATTGTTGTATGCAGTGCCTCGCTAGCGATGCTTTGGACATATATCATATTTGCGATGTGGATTCTGCGACTAACGCGCAGAATGACGAGTGGGTGTGAACCGCTCTATATAATCTAGTTTGCTCTATCATTGTATTCCTTAATTAACTGTAACGACACACCATCTTTCTTTACCGTGTTTATTATGCCTTCTATGTTTTCGACTACTATATCGAAGATTATTTTTCCGTTTTCTTTTGTTGCCTCTGTCGGGTCGCCGGCGAAGTGGTGGGGGTAGCTTGCGTACCAGCCGAAGCCTGTGAATATTCCTGCGTCTTTGATGTCTTTTAATCTGCCGAGGTCTTTGTATTCTTCTTTATTTACCTTTTCGAGATGGACTAAATCAGGACGCAGATGCATCATTAGCGATGTCTCGTAAAAGCCTCCGTGATCACCCATATCGTCAACGCCTGTGGCTAAGTGTATTTCCTCCAGATTTTGCGCTGTCAGGTCGTGGATATAATGTGTGTAAACTGCATAGGAGCGATTCAGTCCGGGAAACATTTGTGCGAAAAACGGCAGGAACTGGTAATTGCCGCCGTGTCCGCTAAGAATAAGGATTTTGGTGAATCCGTTTCTGTGTATTTCATCACACATTTCGAGCAGAGCGTCCATTATCAACCTATGTGATGGTGCGATTGTTCCTTTGACGTGTTTTGCTTCGGCTATCTGCCCCAGATAGTAATATGGAAATATCATTGCGGGAGCTTTCTTTGCTGCCGCTTTAACAATTTCTGTAGCAATATACATATCTGTTCCGAGCGGTAGGTGGTCGCCGTGTTTTTCCAACACCCCAATCGGGAGTACACATACTCCTTTGCATTTTTCTGTGAAGCGTTCAAAGTCTTTTGCCGAAAATTCTTCCCATAACATAAGCGTTTCCTCCTTCAAGGGAACATTTTGTCCTCTTGAGTTTTCATGGTTATTTGACACTACCCTATTATGTGCCTGATTATATCAAATGATTTATGTGAAAACAAGGAAAACGAGTTAGCAAACATTTGAAGTAAATTCGAAAACTTTTCTAAGCATCGTGAGATAATTCACTAACAATATTTCACATTCGAGTTTTTTGTAACCTCAATGTTATTGACACGCAAATGACACGTTGATATAATAATGCTCGTGAAATTACATTGTTACAGAATTAACAACCAGTGACAGGATTTCGCAAGAAGTTGAATTTTATGTATATTATTTTGGAGGGAAAAGCATGAAAAAGTTTCTGGCACTCGCAATAGCTCTGGTTATGATCTTCGCAATCGCCGCCTGTGGCGAACCGGACACCGGTTCAGGTAGCGACCCCGGCGCAGGTTCAGGTAGCGAAGCCGGCACAGGTTCGGGAGAAGATCCCGGTACAGGAGGCGATACCGACACCGGTACAGGAGGAGTCACAAGCGACAACATTAAAATCGGTGTTGTCCATATCGGCCCTCTTGCTGATCAGGGATACACGTACAACCACCATATCGGCGCACTGAAAATGATTGAAAACCTCGGACTGCGCGAAAACCAGTACATTCCGAAATTTGCAGTAGGCACTGAAGCGGCTGATGTCACTGCCGCAATCAACGAGCTGATTCAAGAAGGGTGTCACATCATCTTTGCGACAAGCTTCTCGCACCAGTTCCAAATGATTGAAGCTGCCAGAGAAAATCCGGATATCGTATTTTGTCATGCAACAGGAGCAAATGCTCACGGCTCGGGACTTAACAACTATCACAACTACTTTGCAAAAATCCACGAAGCCAGATATCTCGGCGGCATCGCAGCAGGACTTGCCACAGAAACAAACAAACTCGGATACGTCGCTGCTCACCCGTTTGCGGAAGTCATTTCCGGATATACCGCGTTCTTCCTCGGTGCGCTCAGCGTAAATCCGAATGTAACCATGGATGTAATATACATCAATGCATGGGGCGATCCCCCGCTTGAGCAGCAAGTCGCAACACGTCTCATTGAGCTTGGCGCAGACGTTATCGCACAACACTCTGACAGTGCAACACCCGCACTCGCAGCCGAAGAAGGCGGCGTATTCCATGTCGGATACAACAACGATATGCGCGAAGCTGCTCCGAACGCATCACTTCTGTCACCCCGTATTGACTGGAGTATCTACATGACATTTGCCGTACAAAGTGTCTTAAACGGCACACAGATTCCCGTGGACTGGGGCGAAGGCCTTGCAGCCGGTGCAGCGTTCATAACTGAATTAAACGATGCGATTATTGCTCCGGGAACACGTGAAGCCATTGCAGAAGCAAGAGATGAAATCATTGCCGGAACCAGGCAGATATTCAGTGGTCATCTGCTGGATAATGACGGTAACAATGCAGTAATCACAAACTTCGACGGTGATACTATATTTGAATTCACAGGACCCGATTCCATATTCCATGAATCGACGACCACATCCGCACCCAGCTTTAACGCGATAATAGCGGGGGTCAATATAATCTCATAAGCAAAAATGTCACCGCGTTACTGATACGTAACGACAGATGTTCAAGCTAAACAGTTTATAGGGGCTATTGTATCATTTTGCAACAGCTCCGGGGACGGTTCATCTGTCTTTATCCCTCAGATAAAGATAGATGGACCGTCCCCTTTAAGCAAGAAGGACGATAAAGGATAGGTAAACATATTTGGAATCCTGCACAAGCACTGTTGTAAAACTTCAAAACATCTCAAAATCTTTCGGCACCGTTCAGGCAAACAAGGATGTCTGTATGGAGCTCAGAAGAGGTGAGATACTTGCACTGCTCGGCGAAAACGGCTCGGGGAAAACAACTCTGATGAACATGCTCTCCGGTATATACTATCCGGACAGCGGAGCGATATATGCCGAAGGAAAGGAAGTTGTTATCCGCTCGCCCAAAGATGCATTTGACCTCGGAATAGGTATGATCCATCAGCACTTTAAATTGGTGGATGTATTGACAGCGGCAGAAAATATTATCCTCGGTCTCAAGGGAAGTACGTTCATAAACCGCAAAAAACTGGCAAATGAAATTCGTGATATATCAGAGAAATACGGATTTTCTCTGGATCCATATAAAAAGATATACGACATGTCTGTCAGCGAAAAGCAAAAAGTAGAGATAGTTAAGGTTCTATACAGAGGTGCAGATGTCCTGATACTCGATGAGCCGACTGCGGTACTCACACCGCAGGAGTCTGACGTTCTTTTTGATATGCTCCGTAAAATGAAAGAAGACAACAAGGCGATTATAATAATCACACATAAATTAAACGAAGTGCTTGCACTTTCCGATAGAGTATGCATTCTTAGAAAGGGCGAGCTGGTCGGTGAGGTTGAAACTAAGGATGCAACCATCACATCTCTTACGGAAGGAATGGTTGGCAGGGCTGTAAACCTTGAGATACAGAGAGAACCGGGAAACTTTGGCGAAGAACGCTTAGATATTTCCGGACTAACATGCTTAAATGATGACGGGTTATTTTCACTCAATAATATTAACTTCGGCTTGAGGTCGGGAGAGATTCTTGGTATTGCAGGTATTGCAGGCAGCGGACAAAAAGAGCTCTGCGAGGCAATTGCCGGACTTTATCCTATTCAAAGCGGAAGTATATTGTTCAAAAATAATAACGAGACAAGTGAACTATCGGGACTTTCTCCTATAGAGATTGCCAGAAAAGGTGTCCATCTTGCCTTTGTTCCCGAGGACAGGCTCGGAATGGGACTTGTAGCGGGTCTTGACATGGTAGACAATATGATGCTCAAAAGCTATCATGATGATAAGGGTTTTCTTGTTGACAGGAAAAAGCCGAAAGAAGCGGCAGAAAAATTAATAAAAACACTTGAGATAGTTACACCGGGGGTATCTACTCCCGTGCGCCGTCTGTCCGGCGGGAATGTACAAAAAGTGCTCCTCGGCCGCGAAATCGAATCCGCTCCGTCGGTGCTTGTTGTTGCATACCCTGTTCGCGGACTGGACATCAACTCGTCATACACAATATATAATCTGCTCAACGAGCAAAGAAAATCCGGTGTCGCAATATTGTTTATAGGTGAGGATTTAGATGTTTTACTTGAATTATGTGACCGTATCATGGTGTTATGCGGTGGTCAACTCAGCGGTATGGTAGATGCAACAACGGCTACAAAAGAGGAGTTGGGGCTGATGATGACACAGATTGCAAATGATAAATAATAAATTCCCCCTCTTCGGGAGGGGTAGTGTGAACAAGTTCACACGAGGTGGTAAGTGAAAGATGAAGACTTAAAAACAACTGAAGAACATGCCCGCAGTACAGGGTATAAGGAGCATCACGAGCCTTGGATACGTATGGTAAAGCGTGACGATGTTTCTAAAAAGAGGGCTATTGCCGTAAGAGCTGCTGCTATTGCAGGTGCTTTGATTGTCGGTGGTATTTTAATATTTCTGATGGGGCACAATCCGATATTAGTCTATGGTGATATGATAAACGGTTCGCTCGGCTCACCATTGGTGCTTCGTGAAACTACAAGACTGGCGATACCGCTGCTTATCACGGGAATGGGTATAGGACTTGCATTTAAAATGCGTTTCTGGAACATCGGCGCGGAGGGTCAGATTATTGCGGGTGCGACGGCTGCAAGCTATTTTGCGCTGTTTCATCATCAGAACATGCCCTCTCCCGTACTTCTTGTAGTAATGTTTATTGCTGCAGTGGTTGCGGGCGGGATATGGGGAATGATTCCGGCTGTGTTCAAAGCTAAGTGGAATACAAATGAAACACTTTTTACATTGATGCTTAACTATATTGCTCTCGAAGGAATCCGGTATCTTCAGTTCGGACCGTGGCGCGACCCCGGAATGATGGGTTTCCCCGTTATTTCAATGTTTAATCAGGCAGCACGTCTTCCAAGAGTTTTCGGAGTGCACATAGGATGGATAATCGCTCTTGTTTTGGTGGCACTTGTTTATATCTACATGAAGAAAAGCAAGCAGGGATACGAAATCACCGTTGTAGGTGAGAGCATTCAAACAGCAAGATATGCGGGTATTAATGTAAAAATGGTAATTTTACGAACGATGTTCATCTCGGGAGCAATTGCCGGTATCACCGGTTTTGTAACAGTTGCCGGGGCAAACTCTACTATATCCGAGGGTGTAACCGGAGGCGTCGGCTTCACTGCGATAACGGTCGCATGGCTTGCAAAACTAAACCCTGCTGCAATGATTGCGATTTCAGTTTTTCTTGCCATTTTGCAAAAAGGATCGGGTACTATCCAAACCATATATGGTATACCCGAAGCCGCCGCGCAACTGTTGACAGGATTGATTTTATTCTTCATGCTCGGCTGCGAATTTTTCTTGAATTATAAGTTGATTTTTAGAGGAAACAAGAAGGGAGCGGCACTGTAATGCTTGGAGGCTTTGATTTTGTTAACTTCATTTTTATGGCTGTTATAGCGGCAACTCCGCTTCTTTTTGCAACTCTCGGTGAAATACTTACACAGAAATCCGGAAGCCTTAACTTAGGCGTTGAAGGTATGATGTCAATGGGTGCTGCAGCCGCAATCGCCGCGTCGTATTTTTACGAATCGGCCGCAGGTGCCGGATTATCGGGATTTGTTTCGGCATCACTGGCAGTTCTGATAGGCTTTTTGGCGGGTGCGCTCGGCGGGCTTATCTACAGCGTTCTTACTGTAACATTTCGAGCAAATCAAAATGTCACAGGTCTTGCATTGACGATTTTTGGTATCGGTGCAGCCAATCTGGTCGGCGAGCTGCTTGGTATAAGAGCAGGTGGTCGCACAACCGTTGACGATGCGACAAAGACAATGTTTTCGGGAATAAACATATCAACTCTCAGCGATATACCTGTCATAGGAAGGATATTTTTCTCATATAATTTTATGGTTTATCTGGCAATTATAACCGCTGTAATCCTGATAATTCTCTTTAATAAAACACGCACCGGACTCAACCTGCGAAGCGTCGGCGAAAGCCCTGCAACCGCAGACGCAGTCGGAATTAATGTCACGAAGTATAAATATATAGCCGCCAGCGTCGGCGGCGGGATTTGCGGACTCGGCGGTGTCTATATTTCAATGGCAACCATCGGCGGCTTTGCCGGTACATGGGATAATAACATTATAGCAGGGCGCGGATGGATTGCAGTTGCTTTGGTAATTTTTGCAGCATGGAGACCGGCAAGAGCAATGATAGGAGCACTCCTTTTCGGCGGCTTATCAGCACTCTGGCTATACTTAGGCCCCTGGTTGCAAAACCATTTGCCAAACGCAAGCATACCCCAACAAGTATACAACGTACTCCCCTTCGCCGCCACAATACTGGTACCGATAATAACAAGCATCCGCCAAAGCAAAGACCACTCACAACCAAAATCCTGCGGCACGAATTATTTTAGAGAAGAGCGGTAAATTATCCCAACCCCTCAACAAACTCTTCAGTTCAATCGGGTGCAGTAACCTCGCGGCGGTTTCTTGAAAATTCCCATGGGTCGTGGATTTTTGGTACGTCATTGAGCAGTTGTTTTGTGTATTCAGCCTTGGGGTTGAGTACAACCTCGTCAGCAGAGCCATATTCTACAAATTTGCCCTTCTCCATTATATACACCGTGTCGGAAACGTAGTAGGCAAGCCCCATGTCGTGTGTGATGAAGATTATCATCATACCGATTTCATCACGCAGCTTTAGGAGCATGTCGAGTATTGTTGCTCGTGAGCAAGCGTCAATCATCGAGGTTGGCTCGTCAGCGAGCAGGATTTTCGGTCTTAACAGAAAAATCCGTGCAATCATCAGTCGCTGCATCTGCCCGCCCGAAAGTTCAAAGGGGTACTTGTTGGTCATTTCATCGAACTTGAGATTTACGAAGCTGCAAGCCTCGCGCATCATCTCGATTTTCTCCTTTTTCTTAAGCCTGCGCCCGCCGCGCATGTGGATGCAGTCAAGCAGCACCGAGTCGATTTTATTAAAGATGTTATACGAAGAGAACGGGTCTTGGAAAATTGCTTGTATGCCTTTCCAATACTCCTTTTTCTTTTGGCGCGTGCGTATGTCACGTTCTTTGCCCATAAAGAAAATCTTTCCGTCAGTGACGCTTGTTAAACCGAGGAGCATCTTAATCAGTGTTGTTTTGCCGCTGCCCGATTCACCGACGATGGAAATCAAATCCCCGGTGTAAAACTCAAAGTCTACGTTATCAACAGCAAGAGTTTTCCTGTTGCCAAAACCGAATACTTTTGTTACACCCTTCCCGCTCAGGCATAACTCCCTGTTTTCCTTGCTATATGCTTTCTCAATATTATCACTGCTCATTCGCATACGCCTCCCTTAGCTCATTCTCGCTCATATGGCAACGGCACTTGCGGTTATTGTCGAAATCGTGGTATGCAACACCGGAAACCTTGCACTTTGGTGTCGCATATACACAACGCTCTGCGAAACGGCAGCCCTCAGGAGGCTTCTTCAAGTTTGGCGGTGTCCCGGGTATCGCGACCAGCTTAACATCCCTTGTGCCATCCTCCGGCACCAATATGGAGCCCATCAACCCTTTTGAATAAGGATGTAAAGGGTCAAAAATCATCTGATCCGCCGTGCCTGACTCGACAAGCTGTGCAGCGTACATGACCATAATATCGTCTGTGACGTTGTAGAGCAGAGGCAGTTCATGGGTGATAAATATCATGGACTTAATCAGCCCCAAATCCATCAAATCACGAATCATCTTGATGACCATCTTCTGGCTTGTAACATCAAGTGCTGACGAAGGCTCGTCTGCTATAAGCACCTTTGGAGAAAGGATTGTGGAAACAGCTATTACAGTTCGCTGCTTCATGCCGCCCGACAGCTCCACCGAATACTTGTAAAGTGTTTCCACGGGCAGGTTTAGCACCTCGAACCGTTGGCGTGCAAGATCAAAGATATCTTTCTTTGTAGCTTTCGGGTCATGTGCGCGAATGACATCTTCGATGAACTTAATTACTTTCCGCGTGGGGTTGAGAGCATTCATCGCTGCTTGTGGTATATATGCGATTTCAGTACCCAGCACGTTTTTCCGGACATCATCAGGCTTCATGCCTGAAATGTTTTTCCCATCGATTATGATATCACCCTTGATGTAATGCAAAGGCGCGAAGTAGTATCCCATCAAGCTAAGTGCAAGTGTTGATTTGCCACACCCCGACTCGCCTGCAATACCTACCGAACGCCCTTCTTCAAGAGTAAATGAAACATCACTTACAGCATAAACATTCTCTTTGAAACGGGTTACATATTTTGTAGTTAAGCCATTAACCTCAAGCATAATATTACCCATAAACATAACCCTCGTCTTTAGTTATTATTTCTAACTTGTGATTTGTCATTTGTATCAACCCTCCCTCAGTTGCGGGTTGAATACCTGATCCAGCCCTGTGTTCATTAGGTTAAGCGAGAATGATATCAATGCAATTACACCGACCACCGGGTAGTATGCCCACCATGCACCCATGAGGTGTGCCGTATAGCGCATCGCCCAGTTCATCATCAGTCCGAGCGTTGGAACATCAGTCGTTTTCGGACCGAGACCCAGCATTGACAGACCCGCTTCGGCAAGGATGCCGGATGAGACCTGCAGCACAAATGCCATTACAACGTATGACGCCACGTAAGGCAGGATGTCCCGCACCACGATTCTGGGCATCGAGTGACCGCTCAGCTTGCTTAGGTTTACATGGTCACGGCTGCGCAGTGACATGACCTGTGAACGTACAGAACGGGCCGTCCATATCCATGATGTAAGACCGATGACAACTGCGACAGTCATCGCCCCGCGTTGTTCCTGACCGATACTGTAAGAAATCAATATAAGAAGCACTATCCCCGGTATGACTGTGAAAAGATTTGTAAAAAACATAATAATATCATCCACTATACCGCCCACATAGCCGGCGACAAGACCCAGCAATAATCCGATAGCTGTCGCAATCGTCCCGGCTACAAGACCAATCATTAGCGATGTTCTGATAGCATGGACAAGCTGCTTCATCACATCACGACCGAAGTTCTCTGTTCCCAGCGGCAGCCATATCCTATTGGCTATATCGTTAACATTGACATAGTCATCGTTTACGACTGTTGTTTGATGAACCTCGTATTCCTCCAGTTCCTCATTCCAGATGGTATAGACATTATAGTCTTCAAGGTTAAAAATCCCTGCGACTCTGGCATCAAGGCGTTGGTATACTCTGCTGGCGGCAATAGTCATCCCCAAGCGCAGAGTGGGGTCGTAGTGCTCCCACCAAAGATCTAAAAGCTGATATCTATCGTCAACGTCGATTTCTTCTTCTGTTAGACCCGGTACTCCTTCACGTTCCCCATACCTTACGAGCCATTCCTTTACTGCGATTCTGTCTTCTGTGCCGAATTTGTTATATATACGAAGCTCATCGGCACCCTCCAGCCTGAATCTGTATACATGTCTGCTTTCCATATCTAAGCTGTCGTACAGCGAGAAATATACCCCCGGCTTTACGAATGAGTTATACCCTATCATTTCCAGCGGGTTTCCCGGATTAAGGAGCGGGTAAACAGCTACAAGGAGGAGAATAAGCATAATGATAATAAACCCTGTCATAAACTTTCCCGATCGAAGAACCTGTCGAATATGGTTTTTCATAGTCTATCCCCCTTACTCAAACTGAGAAGCCTTAACACGCGGGTCAATAAGGCCGTAGATTATATCCAAAATAAACACTACCAAAAGCACCATAATTGTAATAATTAGGGTTGCGCCCGATATCAACGGGTAATCCCCTGTCCTGATGGCAAGCATAATTGTCGTGCCGAGTCCGGGGTATGAGAATATTATCTCCGCAACTATCGCTCCGCCTATCATTGTCCCTATCTGAAGTGCCAGACCCGTGACCTGCGGCAGCATGGCGTTGCGGAAAACATAACGTACGATTTTACGGTCTTTAATACCCATATAACGGCTGTATTTTACATAGTCGGCATTGAGCTCATAAATTGACATTGAACGCATACCCAGTGCCTGCCCGCCTATCGCAATGAGTACAATTGAGAGGAACGGAAGCCACCAGTGGTCAATAGCAGACATAAAAAACGCCCAGCTTGCATGGGGTATCATATCGAAAGCATACCCTCCTGCAACAGGGAACCATCCAAGATTAATCGCAAATATGGACAGCAAAATAACTGCCATGCCAAAGGCGGGAACGCCACCCACAAACAGCATTAACGGCATAAGTGTTTTATCAAAAGCCCGGCGGATATATGCTGCCAGTGCTCCGAGCACATTACCTATTGTCCATCCCACAATAATGGCCGGAAATTGCAACGCCAGTGTCCAAGGCAGTGCGGAGCTTATTATATCGGCAACGGGACGCGGGTAACGGCTGAAGCTAAGTCCTAAATCACCGCGCAACAGATTTCCGATATAAATGAAAAACTGTTCAAGAACAGGTCTGTCAAGTCCGAACGCACGCTCGTATCTTTCATACATATCCTGCAGAGCCGCCTGATCGTATACTCCTTGCGCAACTCGTGAAACAATGCCGGCAATAGGATCACCCGGCATTAACCGGGGTAAAAAGAAGTTTAATATAACCGCGGCAATAAGGGTTATACCTAACCACATGATTTTTTTTGAGAAATACTTGAAATAGCCGTTTTTAGTAATTCGCGTTATTGTACTTTGTTCGTTCATAAGCAAACACCCCCGGTTGAGTTAGGAATTAAAGAGGAAGGCGGCCACGTATGAACATAGCCGCCTTCACGGGTATCGGTCAGATTATCCTACAAGCTCGAGGTTGTAGAGGTCGGCAATCGCGTAGCCGTTGAGGCAAATCATCGGAGGTACATTTCTGCCGTCGGTTGCTTCCGTAAAGCCTGTCCATACTGATTCATTAACAGCGTGGAATAGTGCAGGACGGTACATAAGTGAGAAAGACGGGATATCTGTCAGATAAATCTCGACAAGCTCTGTGTACATAGCTCTGACTTCCGCATCACTTGTTGTTACCGGGATAAGCGCAAGAAGCTCTTCAACACGGTCATTGCTGTAACCGCCCCAGTTACCTGACCAGTTGACGCCCCAATCGAGATACTCATTGGTCATAAGGTTACGGATACGGCTCCAAGGTTGTGCCGGTGACGCAGAGTCTGTCCACATCATGAAGATATCGTACTTTTCCGGGTGTCCGGGTACTGTTACGATGGTCTGATACACATCCCATTCCGGGAAGTATGTAACCAGTTCGATGCCTATGCTCTCGCCGGCTGCTGCTACGATTTCCATTGCAGCTTCCCAGTCGGTCCAGCCATGCGGGCAACTGACGGTGTATGACATTCTTTCGCCGTTGATTGTACGCCAGCCGTCATCACCCTTTGTTAAGCCAATCGAGTCCAGAAGCTCGTTTGCTTCATCGACTTGGTTTCCAACCCATTGCAGATGTTCGACTTGCGCTCTGTCATACAACGCTTGCTCACCCGGAGTCGGGTTCATCAGAGAGCGCGGCACTTGTGCAAAGGTCGGGCTTTGATTTGTCATAGCGTTTGCGATGATGAGGTCATAGTCTACAGCGATTGCTATAGCTCTGCGGACTTCAACCATTTCAAGACCGGGCTTAGGATTCTCGAGATTAAAGAATGCTGTCGGCATACTGAGCGCGATACCGTAGGGAGCATCTTCAAAGTATGTGGAAATCGGTAAACCTTGCTCCAGCCAGAGGTTTTGAACATTGGCTATAAAGTTTTGGCTTACATCAACCTGACCTGCCGCAAACGCAACATCGCCGGCGGCATTGTCTTCAAAGAGGTTGTGTGCCAGATACTTCGGCGCGGGCAGCTTGCCCCACATGGAAGAGTCCTGACCCCAGTAGTCGTCATTACGGATCATGATAACGATAGTATCATCAAAGAAGTACGGGCCGTACGGACCTGAGAATACAATGTCCTCTGCCGGGTCCATTTCCATTGCTTCGGCATCTCCGCCGTTACGCGCGATAAGATCTTCCAGCCATGCTTTTTGCATTACATGGTTTTGAACAAGCCATGTGAGAACAACCAGTGGGTTAACCGGAAGACCGTCATCCGTAAGAGCTGCTTTTACAAGAACTGTGCTATCGTCTACGGCAATAACATCATCAATGGCTCCGGCAAAGCCGCCTGCGGCGACGGCTTGAACATTACCGTCAAGACCCCATGTGAATGCTACGTCATGGGCTGTGACAGGTGTGCCGTCACTCCATTTTGCCGCAGGTTTGATTTTAAATGTAAGCTCTGTCTGGTCTGCGTTCCAAACGGGGTCACCGTCCGCGAGAAGCGGATATAACTTACCGTCAAGAATGTTGAACATATACGGTGATTCAAGCATGGGTACACGAGCACCGAAGTTCTCCTGGTTGAACGCAAGCGCATTGTTCATGCTTGATGAGAAGCCGTTCCAACCGTTGGGTCGACCCCAGTTGAGACCATTGAAGTACAACGTCTCATTACGCGGAAGTTCTCTGATGTCACCGGGTTCAGGGGGTGGCGGCGGTGGTGGTGGCGGTGCATCAGTGTCGCCTCCGCCGGTGTCTGCCGGTGGCGTTGTGGGAGCGGGGGTGTCGTCCGTGGGTCCGCATGCGGCAAGTACGGTAAAGAGCATTACCATTGCCAGCAATAGGGGTAGTACGCGTTTTTTCATTTGTTTTCCTCCATTCAAAATATT
>WRDH01000036.1 GCA_009783555.1 Oscillospiraceae bacterium | reverse complement strand
TCGGGTGGGTTGCGGGGTGCGCAGCAGGGCGCAAAGAAAAGGTGGTGCATAAGCATAAAAAGCATCTTTAATAATTGAATTTCTGTTCTCAAATATTTTCGCCCACGTTTACTTGACACATACTGGAAGTATTAAGCTTATTGATTATTCGCAAGAATTACTGTATTATTTTTATGTAGTAAATACGAAAGGAACAGTATTAATATGTTACTTGTCGGAAATGGAAGAGTTATTACTAGAGAAACGGAGAATCGCTTGATTGAAAATGGATGTGTTGCTGTAAAGGGCAGGCTTATCCATGAGGTTGGGGATACTGTTACTTTGATGGCAAAGTACCCCGATGCCGAGTTTATCAACGCATACGGCGGAGTGATTATGCCGGGACTTATTAATGCTCATAATCATATATACAGCGCTTTTGCAAGGGGAATTTCTATTAAGGGTTATGCTCCCAAGAATTTTCTTGAGATTCTTGATGGAATGTGGTGGACGATTGACCGGCATCTTCTTGTTGAAGATACTTATTGGAGTGCAATGGCGACGTATCTTGATTGTATAAAGAACGGTTGCACAACAGTGTTTGACCATCATGCCAGTTATGGTGGTATCAGAGGAAGCTTGCCTGCTATAGCAAAAGCAGCAAAGGAGCTTGGCGTGCGTACAAGTCTTTGTTACGAAGTATCGGACAGAGACGGTGAAGAAAAAATGCGTGATGCTGTTGCCGAAAACGCTGAGTTTATACGTTATGCAATGGACGATGATTCCGACATGGTTAAGGCAATGATGGGAATGCATGCGTCGTTTACATTATCGGATAAAACGCTGGCACTATGCCGTGAGAATACACCTGATGGTATAGGTTTTCATATTCATGTTGCCGAAGGGATGGCAGATGTGTATGATAGCCTGAGAAAGTATGGCAAGCGTGTAATAAATCGTTTGTTTGACCATGATATTTTAGGACGAAATACAATTACCGGGCATTGTATTCACATAAACGGTATCGAAATGGACATCATAAAGGAAACAGATACTATGGTTGTACACAATCCCGAATCCAACATGGGCAATGCTGTCGGAATTCCGCCATGTATGGAAATGATGAAGCGAGGTATACTACTTGGGCTGGGTACCGATGGCTATACACAAGATATGTTTGAATCAGAAAAAGTAGCAAATGTAATTCACAAACACGTACTCTGTGATCCCGGTGCTGCATGGGTTGAGGTCCCGACGATGTTGTTTAGAAACAACGCTGAAATGTCATCGCGGAGCTTTGACACGATAATAGGTTCGCTTGAGCCGGGAGCCGCCGCCGATATCGTTATTAGCGACTATGACCCGCTGACCCCAATGTCTGCGGAAAACTGCGATGGACACATCCTGTTTGGGATGAGCGGTCGTAGTATAGTTACTACTATTATCAATGGGGTTGTGAAAATGAAAGACAGGGAGCTTATAGGGATAGATGCAGATATGATTATGGCGAAGTGCCGTGAGCGGTCGGGAGCTATGTGGGGGAGGATAAATTCTCGATAGACCGGTAGCAAATAGACAACCCCCGGCTCTGCGGAGCCACCCCCTTCGTGAGCGAAGGAGCAAGGGAAAGCTCCTACGAAATGCCACCGGCAAGTGACCTTGCTTTGATTAAGAAAGGAACACAATCATGAGTGATAAAATGAGGCAAATTCCGTTTGCACAATTAATGGATTGGATACTTACCGGGTATCGGGAAGAAGGTTCTTTTTTCGGAGTAAGAAACCCGTATGTTGCCGATACTTCTAAGTCTTTGCAAATTTTCGGAGGTAGCGTTGATGTTCCGTTCGGTCCTGCAGCCGGGCCTCATACTCAGCTTGCTCAAAATATCGTTGCGAGCTATGTTGCAGGAAGCAGGTTTTTTGAACTAAAGACTGTTCAGATTCTTGACGGCGAGGATTTACCTGTTTCAAAGCCTTGCATTTTAGCAAATGATGAGTGCTATAATGTTGAGTGGTCAACGGAGCTCTATGTGCCGCAAGCAATGGATGAATACATAAAGGGATGGTTTGCACTCAAGCTTATCAGCCGCGAATTCGGACTTGGTCCGGCTGATGGGTTTGTATTTAATATGAGCGTGGGTTATGATCTTGAGGGTATAAAAACACAGAAAATTGACAGCTTCATCGAAGGTCTTAAATGCGCTGCTAACACAGATACATGGAAAACATGCAAAGAGTGGGCTCTTGAAAACTTGTCACGCTTCAAAAATATCGACAAAGAATATATAGAGAGCATCAGCTGTGAGGTCTGCAAATCAATAACTCTTTCGACACTTCACGGATGCCCGCCTGACGAAATCGAGCGAATTGCGTCTTATCTTTTGACCGAAAAGAAATTACATACCTTCGTCAAATGCAATCCGACACTACTCGGCTATGATTATGCAAGAACCACGCTGGATAATCTCGGGTTTGACTACGTTAAATTCGATGACCATCATTTTAAAGCTGATTTGCAATTTGAAGACGCAGTTCCTATGCTTAAAAGATTGCAAGCTTTGGCTGATGGCGCAGAGTTATCATTTGGAGTTAAACTGACAAATACATTCCCTGTAAAAATCACCGAAAAGGAGCTGCCCGGAGAAGAAATGTATATGTCGGGGCGTTCATTATTTCCGCTTTCAATCGAGGTTGCAAGAAGGCTCACCAAGGCTTTTGACGGTAAGCTTCGCATTAGCTTTTCGGGCGGTGTGGATGTCCACAACATAGACCGTATATACGACACGGGGATTTGGCCGATTACGCTTGCGACGACTCTGCTGAAGTCCGGCGGATATCAGCGTTTGCAACAACTTGCGGGCAAGCTATCCGGATGTGAGTATAAACCGTTTGAAGGCGTGGATGAAAAGAAACTCACTGCTCTGGCGGATTTCGCACGAAATGATGTTTTGTACCAAAAGCCGGTTGGACAGTTACCTGAACGTAAAATTAAAGAGCATGTCCCTTTGCTCGACTGCTTTATCGCTCCGTGTATAAACGGATGTCCGCTTGGTCAGGATATTCCCGCGTATCTACGCCTTGTTGGTGAGGGAAAATACTTTGACGCACTTAAAGTTATCACTCAGCGCAATCCGCTTCCTTTTATCACAGGTACAATTTGCTCACATCGTTGCATGGATAAATGTACACGCGGTTTTTATGAGGGATGTGTCCATATCCGTGATGTCAAGCTTGAAGCTGTGAAAGAAGCGTATGAACTGCTTATGCATGACAATGTAACGCTAGCGAATAGTATACTTGAGAGCAGCAAAGCATCTAAGAACAACATACTTCTTGAGAGCAACAAAGCACCTAAGATCGATAAGGTGCTTGAATGCGAAAAAACGAAAGAGAATACCGGGGAGTCGACAGAAAAAATCGCCATAATCGGTGGCGGCCCGGCAGGGCTTTCGGCGGCATATTTTCTGGCACGAATGGGTAAGACAGTCACGGTTTTTGAAAAGAAGGGCACGCTTGGCGGAATTGTCCGGCATGTTATTCCTGATTTCAGAATTGGTGGGGCTGCTATCGACAACGATATTGCGCTTGTAAAATCGTTGGGTGTTGAGTTGCGGTTGAATGCAGAAGTAGAAAGTATTGAAGACCTGCGTACTCAAGGATTTTCCACTATAATCGTAGCAATAGGTGCTTGGAAACCGGCTGTCCTTGAGATTGATGGCTATACACCACTAGGTGCGCTGGAATTTCTCGAAATGTTCAAATCAAAACCCGAATCCTTACAAATAGGTGAAAATGTCGCGGTAATAGGCGGCGGTAATACTGCTATGGATGTTGCACGCGCGGCGAAGCGTGTCAGCGGAGTGAAATCTGTGTCGCTTATTTATCGCCGAACAAAAAGATATATGCCTGCCGATGGGGAAGAACTGCAACTGGCTCTTGATGATGAGGTAGAGTTTAAAGAGCTTCTTGCACCTGTGCGATTAAAGGCTGGAAAGCTTGTTTGCGAGCAAATGGAGTTGGGAGCACCCGACAAGTCCGGCAGACGCAGCCCTGTTGCTACAGGACGCACTGTAGAAATTCAGGTAGATACAGTCATTGCGGCAGTTGGTGACCAAGTAGATGGTCAGATGTTAAAGCAATTTGGAGTACCGGTTGATGAAAAGGGGAGAGCGATTGTCAATGCGGAGACACTGGAAACTGATAAACCCGGAGTGTACATGGCAGGTGATGCAAAAAGAGGTCCCGCTACTGTTGCAGAAGCTATTGCAGATGCGATACGGTGCGTGGAAGCGATAACAGGGCAAAAAATAGAAAGTCAGAAACCTCCCGGCATAAATCCTGATGCAAAAACTGATAATCGGGAATCGCTAAATATAAATCCGAATATAAAAGCAGTTCTGGACAAGAAAGGCATTCTATATTGCACCGGAGACCCGGTGAGCGAATCAAAACGATGCCTCGAATGCGCTACAATATGTCAAAGCTGTGTCGATGTCTGTCCAAACCGTGCGAATATCGCAATAATGTCGGACGGAAAACCGCAAGTGGTTCACATTGATTATATGTGCAACGAATGCGGCAACTGCGAAGTATTCTGCCCATACTCAAGCGCGCCGTACAAAGATAAGTTTACGATGTTTGCGTGTTTAGAAGATTTTGTGAATAGTCAAAATCAGGGATTCCTGCTTCTTGAGGATACATCGGTGCGAATAAGAATTGGCGGGAAAACGGCTGAATATGTAAGTGATACAGGATTGCCTGAAGGTATTTGGAACTTGGTGCAAGCGGTAGCGAAGAAGGGATATTTATTTTTGTAATAATTCCTTTGTCATTCTGCGACTAAAGCGCAGAATGATGGGGTTAGAATGCCCAATAAACAGGACAAAAATTGTTCATAAGAAAGGTAGCAATATTATGAAGCAAAAAATCGAGACGAGCAATGCGCCGGAAGCGTTGGGGCCTTACTCTCAAGCAATTCAGGCGGGGAATACTATTTATCTGTCGGGGCAAGTCCCGATTGTTCCGGGTACGGGTGAGTTTGCAGGAGATGACATAGTTACACAAACCAAACAAGCTCTGACGAACATCAGAGCTATCCTTGAAGCGGCAGGAGCGGATATGTCAAATGTGGTAAAGACAACAGTTTTGCTAAAAGACATGGCTGATTTCGCGAAAATGAACGAAGTCTACGCCACATTCTTCACAGACCCATATCCCGCAAGAGCAACATACCAAGTATGTGCTCTTCCGAAAAATGCTCTGATAGAAATTGAAGCGGTAGCGGTGGTTTAGACTTAATTTACAGATGAACCGTCCCCTGTTTCTAGAAAGAGATTTATATAGGTTGTAAGCTTGTCATCACCAATGCAGATATATACTCACAAACAGTTTTGTTACTTTTACTGGCATTATGTCTTATGGTGTTTTCAGCATCAATAGACAAGCGCAACGACCTTAGCAACTTATCTTCACTAGCCGCATTTACGACATGCTCCGCTTTTTTCGGCATTTCACCATCACCTCTACGCCATATTACATCAAACTCTTCGTTCATGCTAACACCTCTTCAATTTGACACCACCTTCTAGTGTGATTATAGTCTATTTACCATGAATTATCAATTATTTTTTCGCATCCGGAAGACACTGCAGAAAAAATTCTTGACAAGTAGCCCTGTGTTATGTATGATACACGAAATTCGCGTTTACAGATATGTTCCTTGTTGGAATTTGGAGGTTTTTTGTGAACAATCGTGCTCTTATAGCAGACAATATCGTTATAGACAACGAAGTTATTTCGGCTTCGATTCTTGGTCTGCTTATTATTCGTCAGCCGATTGTCCAAAGGAGTATGCTCCGCCTGTAAAATGACAGCAAAAGCGTACACCCGGGCAATCACAAGGGTTGCCCGGGTGTTTTTGTTGAAGCGATGCAAAGAGGGCTATATGGAAGGGACATCAAAATGGGAAAGCCGATAAAAAAACAAACAAAACTGCGAGAAAAAAAACAAGCTAAAAGGGAAGCAAAAAAACTGGTAAAAAGACAACGCATTTACCCTGTGATTGCAGCGATAGCGATTCAATTTACGCTCGGTACTGCGTATATTTGGAGTGTGTTCCAAACCGGTGTTGCAAACAGCATTTTCCTTGGTGAAGATGGTGGCGCCAATGCCGCTGCGGGGCTTACATTTTCGTTGCTTCTTGCGTTACTCACGCTTGGCAGTGTGATTGGCGGGAAGCTTGCTGTAAGGTTCAATACACGTATTGTCGTGTTTGCCGGCGGCTTGATTCTAAGTACCGGATTTTTTCTATCGTCTTTTGTAACTCCCGGTTATGGTTGGGTTTTGTGGGTTACATATGGAGTGATGGGTGGTATCGGCATGGGATTTACCTACTCTACGACTATTGCCTGTGCTCAAAAATGGTTTCCTCATAAAAAAGGATTAATTTCGGGAATCATCGTAGCATCACTGGGTCTTGGCGGTGTTGCATTTACACCTCTCGTCGAACATATGATTGTCGCTTTCGGCGGCGGTGTGGAAGGTGCAGGCGAACTGATTTCCTTTAGGGTATTGAGTCTGATTTTCCTTATGGTATGTTCTATCGGTAGTCTTTTCCTGAAAAACCCTCCCGACGGATATATGTCGGATGTTATGTCAGTAAAAACCGCAGCGGCGTCAGAAACGAAAAACTATACGACTGCGGAAATGTTGAAAACACCACGGTTTTACTTGATATTAATTACATTTATGCTTGCATGTATGGGCGGTCAGATGATGATGGGGTTTGCTAAACCTATTGCAAATGCAAAAGACCTTGCAGCAGTTGCGGCAATAGCTGTACTTTCGATTACATTGATGAACTCGGTCGGACGCTTGTTTTGGGGTATGATTTCAGACAAACTCGGCAGGACAAACACAGTTTTAGTATTGCTCTCAGGAGCTACCGTACTTCCTCTTTTCGTAAACGCAGTTACGGGTTATTGGGTGTTTGCCCTTATAGCACTGTTCGGCTTTTTCTACGGCGGAGTAATCGGCACATTCCCATCGTTAACAGCCGATCTCTTCGGAGCGAAACACATGGCGACAAACTATGGCTGTGTCTTACTGGGTTTTGGCGCGGGAGCAATCATTTCTATGCAAGTCGGTGGATATTTCATGGACATTGTGAAAGAAAGCAATGACATCAACCGGGTATTCCCCGCGTTTGTGATAGCCTCCGGCTGCGCGGTTATCGGCTTTGTTTTGATGCTTGTGTTGAAAAGAATGCAAAGAACAACCCCCGGCTCTGCGGAGATAAATTGACAGCACTCCAAACATTGCAAATCCCCATGTGGTCAAAATGTCCACTTGGGGATTTTACAGACTTTTTCTACATTTCTACAAGCTCTCGCCGAAATCCTTGCGGAACTGTTCCGTGAGTTTTTCCGGCCAATCACCGACAGGTTCGAGGCGGCCGAAGAAGAAGCGGAGCATTGTTGGTTCTTCTACGAACTTTAACCCGCCTATCAGATGACGGTTCTTAAACAGCCAGTTTATGCGGTCTGCTGTGTACTTGACTTGCGAGAGGGTAAATACACGGCGCGGGACAGCGATTCTGGCAAGCTCCATTTCCGCAAAACGTTCTGTGCCGTCCTCATTGCGTTGTTCGCTCAATGTGCCGCGCTCCATGCAGCGTACGCCGCTAGCGATGTATATTGCGGCTGCCAGTGCTCCTGCTTTGTATTCCTCTTGCGGTACATGGGAGCAAAATTCCATTGCGTCAACATGGCATCCGAGTCCGCCCGGCGGTGTTACAACCGGTACACCTTTAGCTAACAATTCGTTACATAAAGCTTCAACAATAATCGGTGTCTGGTTGATAACGTCAAAGTCCATTGTTTCCTCAAGACCTACCGAGAGTGCTTCCATCTCACGGACAGACATGCCGCCGTATGTGAGAAAGCCCTCGTAGAGCGGTATTAGCTCTCGCATTCTTAGAAACAGCTTTTCGTCGGATACAAGGATGCCGCCACCGCGTGCAGAGCCCAGCTTACGCGCCGAGAAGTAGATAACATCCATAAATGAAGTGATTTCACGAACAATTGTTTTTATATCGACATCTTTGTATTCGGGATCACGAACTTTTATGAAGTACAGGTTATCACCCAGCAAGCTCGCGTCATAAACAAGCGGAATTCCGTGGCTTCGGCATATCTTTGAAACCTCTCGCATATTACCCATTGAAACCGGTTGCCCACCGATAAGGTTTGTTCCTGCTTCAATTCTGACAAAAGCGATATTTTCCTTGCCGTTTCTTGCTATAGATTCATTTAACTTGTCGAGGTCCATATCACCCTTAAACGGTGCGGTACTGGTGATTTTGAGACCTTCATCGACAACGATTTCTTCGACGGTGCCGCCGTTTATTGTGATATGCGCTTTTGTTGTTGTAAAATGGTAATTCATAACCGTGACCATACCGGGTTTAACAAGGACTTGAGATATGATATTCTCACATGCCCGTCCCTGATGTGCGGGTAAAAAGTATTCCATGCCGAATATATCTTGGAGAGTAGCCTCAAGGCGGTAAAATGTTTCCGAGCCGGCGTAGCTGTCGTCTGCCTGCATCATTGCAGCATATTGGTTTTGGCTCATAGCGTTAACGCCGCTGTCCGTTAACATGTCCATAAACACATCGCGGTTTTTCAGCAAAAATGTGTTGAAACCTGCTTCTTCCATTCTATCCAACCGATCCTCAACCGGCAACAGATTTACCTTCTGGACCATACGCACCTTGTGCATCTCGAGGGGAATGTTTTCGCCTGACAAAAATTTCACGTTTGACATAGTTTTCCTTCCTTTCCTTTTATCTTGTCCGGATGAAAACAAAAAACCCGAACAAGTGATTACTTGTTCAGGGACGAGATTGTATCCCGCGGTACCACCCTGATTACGATAATTATCGTCTCTCACCGGAATCTGACAATTCCTGCCCTATGACGGGGGCATCCGTACGCTCCTAATAGATTTTGACAATTTTTCGGAACATCAGCTCGGGAGTGTATTTACATATCCGTCAGCACCTGCTTGCACCACCCGCAGTATCTCTAACAGTCGGTTTTCGATTGACTTTCTAACGATCACCCGAAGGTCGACTTTGCTCAGTGAGGATATCTTTCTCTCCGTCATTGCCTTGTATTGTGATGAAGTATACGCCCGATAAAACCAAAAGTCAACAAAAATATTGATTTATTTTCACCGCGTCAACAAAAAATTATTGAATACTATCTATCAACCCGCATGCCTCGTCGTATTCGAACAATAAAATGTGCTTTGATATTTCTCTGATTGTGTTTTTTTCCTCTTCGGCGCGTGCCAGGCGCATCAGCTCGTCAACTATAATATGTATTGAACCGATGTCAATGGTCTCAAGAGCTGATTTTAAAGCACGTAACTCTTTTTTTATTGCTTCATCATTATTGTGTCCTGTGCCGGCATTGTTTTCTGCTATAACCCGTCCGTGGTCAGCGTAATCTTTAATTGCGGCATCAATGTTTTCGAGCAGCTTTTTAGCGGTTGTCATGAAAAACTCGTTGTTATCTTCGATGAGTTTTATGTCATTGTTTATACCTGCAATTTCAAGATCTTCCGCCAGTTTGGATATTTCGCCTGCACCTATGTTGGCTGCGGCACTCTTTAGCGCATGGATAATTGTTGTATAATCCTTTACGTTCCCTTCCTTGATGTATTTGTTAAGTAAATCCAGTCTTTCGAGAACATCGGAATGAAATGATATTAAAGCTTCCAAATAATATTCGATTTTACCGCCTGTCAGTCTGATACCTTTGTTAATATCTATTCCTTCGATTTCTTTTGGAATAAATACGGAAGAATCAACGTTTACAGTTTCACCGGAGCCGATTCTGGTATAAATGTGTTTTTCCTTTGGTATACGTCTGAGAAGGATAGTGTTAAGCTCCGATATATCTATAGGTTTTGACATATAATCTGTAAAACCGCCTTTTAAGAACATCTCTTTCATGCCGGATACAGCATTTGCAGTGAGAGCTATAATCGGGAGCCGGCTGTAGTAGGAGTCACTATTGCCAAGCTTCCGGATATGCTGTGTAGCCTCCATTCCATCCATTTCAGGCATACGGTAGTCCATAAAAATCAAATCGTATTGCTGTGACTGAACCGTTTCAATGGCTTCAATACCGCTTAAACATAAATCTACATTCATTTTATAGGGCTCAAGCAAACCCTTGACAACCTTCAGGTTTGTTTGAATATCATCAACAATGAGAACTCTTGCATTAGGCGCTGTAAAGACATAGGAGTCATCATACATGTTTATTGCGGAGTCAATGCCGGCGGATTTATTTGCTTTTCTAAATTGCTCTGTATTTCCCACTTTTTGGGGTACACTTACTGAAAAAGTACTGCCTTTACCATACTCTGATTCTACCTCGATATTTCCGCCCATAGCTGACACAAATCCTTTTGAAATTGCAAGTCCGAGACCGACGCCGTCGGTACCGGTATTTACTTGATAATACTCTGTGAATAAACTACCTATGTCTTCTTGTTTGATTCCGCGTCCCGTATCTTCGACAATCAATATCAACTCCAAAGTATCATTCTCATCAAGAAACTCATATTTTGCCGTCAATGAAATATATCCGAACTTTGTATGCTTAACTGCATTACTTAATAGGTTAAGTAAGATTTGACGGATTTTTGTTTCATCGCCGTACAAAATATCCGGTATATTACCGGCGGGATTAATAATGAGATTAACATCGTTAGTTATCAATTGTGTACGAACAATAGTGTCCAAATCATCTAAAAGGGATGTCAGTGAATAGTGGACAGGCTGGAGTTCTATAGTTCCTTTTTCTATCTTTGAAAAATCCAGCAGACTGTTGATGATTGATAATAGATTTGCGCTTGCCTGCCAAATAGTTTGCGCGTACTCACGGGTTGTCCCGGTTGTGATCTCACGCAGAATTAACTCCGTCATGCCGCTTATTGCGCTCATGGGTGTGCGTATCTCGTGGCTCATTTTGGCAAGAAAATCGCTTTTAATATTGTTGGCATCTATTGCTTCCTGAAGTGCCACTTTTATACTTGCTTCCATTTCCTTAATAGTGGTCAAATCCATTAAAACTATAACCTTGCAAACAGCTTCATTGTATTTATCTTTTTCCACGGTAAGAGACATTTCGCAAATTCTGATTCCGGATGTGGATTTTAATGATATGGTTTCTCCTTCAAAGTTATTAAAGAAGTAGCTTTTATCCGGTGTTTCTCCATTAATACTAATGTATTCGGAAAGCTTTTTACCAATTACGCTTTCGCCTAAACAGTTAGCGGCGGCATCATTTTCAATGACTACGTAATCATTATCATCGAGTACATATATAGGCATGCTTACAGACCTGAAAGTATAATTGGAAACATTTGCCACAGTAATCCCAAGCAGTTTGTGTTTTCTTAATGTATAATAAACATACATGGATATTGGTAATAGCAAAACCGATCCGAGCGGTGTAGTGGTTTGATCCGTGTATATAGGAATTATGAGTTCCGATATAAGTATCATCGGAGTTAAAAATATCGATGCAATAGTTATGGTCAGTATAAATCTGCGGTTTCGTTTTTGCTTTGACTGACGAAACCATGTTATATGCATTATTAACAGTGCAATGGTAAGAATCAGGCAGAAAATAAAAATCACATTGAATAAGATATCATTCGGATAAGAAAACTGATTGCCGTAGCTTGTTTTTACGAAGGTTACATCGGAAGAGAAAGCACCTGCCAACGCTAATGCCATTGATATTACCAGAGCACACCGGGTGAAGTATTTTATAACTTTATTATTAAAGTTTACAAGGCTTGATAAAAAAGTCATCCATACCGAGTAAAACATATAACCCGCACAAAAAGCAATCGCCCAGAACACATGCACCAGCGTCTCATTTTCAGCGATGGTCATATATGCGTAAAACAAAGAAAAGACAAACAGCACTTCGCCCACAATAATGTAGTTTCGCCGGGCAATCGTTTTGGAATCATAAACGATTACGGCAATGTTGATAATTGTGTAGAAGATACTGATTGTGATAAAAAGGATTGCTATCACTATTCCAAAGTTAATCGCTGGAGTCATTACTTGCATCCTCTTTCTTCAGCTAATTAATATTTTCATTACTCTTAATTTTGCGGAATAACTCCTCGTTCTCAAGAAAGGTGTTTACAATCCCCGGGTCAAAGTGTGATCCGCTGCCGCTTCGGATAATTTCAACAGCTTCTTCATGTGTCTTTTTCTTTCTGTGCGGGCGGTCGGATGTGAGCGCGTCGTAAACGTCTACAACAGCCATTATCCTTCCTTGCAAGGGGATGCCGTAGCCTTTAAGCCCGTTCGGATATCCCGAGCCGTCCCATCTTTCGTGGTGGCTTCCCGTAAGGGCTTCGGCATGATTGAGCACATTCATGTGATCTATCTGGCTTTTTAGTTTTTGTATTACCTGTACACCGTAGTCAACGTGATTTTTCATTGAATCGAACTCAATCGATGTAAAACCTGCATCTTTATTCAATAATCTGCCCGAAACTCCCAGTTTTCCAATATCGTGAATCTGAGCGGACATTAAGAATAACTCTGTATTCCAGCTTGATATTTCTTCTTTGAAATGCTCATTTTCACGCAGTGCGTCAACAAGCACTTCGAGATAGTTCCGGACTCTTTCACTGGAACCCGATTGATTTCCGGTCCGTGTACATATTATATCACTGATTGTCTCTAATGTCGGTTGGACTTCTTCGTTTTGCTCAAGTGTCTGTTTAGGCATTACCTTTGCATCTTTGAATTCTTTTTCGTGCATAAGAAATACGTTTGCAATCAGGGGATCAAAATGAGTACCATTGCCTTCCTTTATAATGTCGACAGCCTCTTCGTGAGTAAGGGCCTCCTTGTATGGACGGTCGTTCGTCAGTGCGTCATAGACATCAACCAGAGCCATTATTCTACCCTGGAGCGGGATTTGGATGCCTTTTAATCCATTGGGATAACCTGTTCCGTCCCATCTTTCATGGTGACTTCCCGCAAGTGCGGCGGCGTATACAAGAAATTCGCTTTCCGTGGTATTTTCTTCAATCCTCTTGATTATATCAAGACCTGATATCGTATGACTTTTGATTTCTTCATACTCTTCATCGGTCAGCCTCCCGGGCTTCCTTAAAATGTCATCACGAATGGTTATCTTACCTACATCATGTAGTTGGGAGGACATAGCAAAAAGGTTGGTATCCCATCCCGCTATCTCGTCTGCGTAGATATCGTGCTCAATGAGGAAATCAACCAGTAAAGTAATATAATGTTGTGTTCTTCCTATATGCCCGCCGGTTACGCTGTCGCGGCACTCGACAAGCTCTGCAATGATTTGAATTATCGCGTTTTGCAACTCAAGAACCGCCTGTGTCTGTTTACCGACTTCACTTTCCAGTGAAAGGTTGTAATTAAGCAGTTCTTTCTTTTGTTTTTCTATTAATAGATGCAGATTTATCCGCTTGATTAATAAGTCACGCGAAAAGGGTTTTGTAATGTAATCGACGGCACCGAGATTTAATCCCTCGATTTCGCTTGCCGGGTCGATTTTTGCTGTTAAGAAGATAACGGGAATATGTGCTGTATTCCCGTTTTCTTTGAGTTTTTTGAGTACTTCGTAGCCGTTCATTTCAGGCATTTCTATATCAAGTAAAATTAATGCCGGAGTTATTTTATCAAGAAGATTGAAAAGTTTTGCGCCCGATGGTACAGTGACGATGCTGTAGACTCCCGAAAGATTATTTCTGGCAACATTTAAGTTAGTCAGATCATCATCCACCATTACGATAACTTCTCTGTTTTCTTCCATTTACATATCCCCCCTATTATAAATACTAAATGATAAATGACAAATGGTTAATGAAAGACTATGTCAAAGGCTCTATCATATGAGCAAAAGCAACACAATTTCGATATTGAGGCAGCCTTCTGATTATGACCGGCAACTATCTCAAAAGAGACATTATCTCTTAGAGAATTGCGGTGCGCGGCGAGCTGCTTTGAGTCCGTATTTTTTGCGTTCTTTCATTCTGGAGTCACGTGTGAGAAAGCCCGCTTCTTTAAGTGCAGGTCTGTAATTTTCATCGACTAACAATAGCGCGCGTGATATGCCGTGACGTATAGCACCGGCTTGCGCTGTCACTCCGCCGCCTTTTACTGTGGCGTTTATGTCTACTTTATCTACCATGCCCGTTGTGTTCAGCGGCTGACGCACGATATACTTAAGTGTTTCCAGTCCGAAGTATTCATCGATATCGCGTCCGTTGATTGTAATAGTACCTGTTCCGCCTGCAAACAGATGGACTCTTGCTACGGAGGATTTTCTTCTGCCTGTGCCATAGAGGTATGGCTTTTTACTTGTATACATTATTCATCTCCTCCTTTGTTTTGTGTCCAAACAACGGGTTTTTGAGCTTCGTGAATGTGCTCCGCTCCCGGAAATACACGCAGCCTTTTAAGTGCTCCGCGGTCTCTTGTGTTCTTTGACATCATGCCTTTTACGGCTTGTGTCATGGCAAATTCGGGTTTTGTTTCCATAATGCGTTTGTAGCTTGTCTCTTTGAGTCCGCCTACCCAGCCGCTGTGGCGGCGGTAGAATTTCTGTTCGAGCTTGTTGCCCGTGAGTACTGCGTCCGCGCAGTTGATGACTATAACGAAATCGCCGCAGTCAACGTTTGGGGTATAATCCGCTTTATGCTTTCCGCGCAGTATATTCGCGGCTTCGGTAGCGGTACGTCCGAGCGGTATGCCTGCAGCGTCAAGTATATACCAGTTGCGCGAGACAGTGTCCTTTCTTGCTAGTGTAGTTGACATATTTATGTTCCTTCCTTAAAATACATATGGTTAGTGGTTGATTAAGATTTCGGGTTTAGGACTTAAGATTTAATGCAGAATTAAGAATGCAGAATTGGGTAAACCGCCATTCTTTGTGTGTTCTTCTTACGAAATCAAGCTTTATATATATAACATATGGGATTTCAAGTGTCAATAGAAAGATTGCGAAAAGTTGAACTATAACTTTAAATCTCTTGTTTACTCACAAATGCTCGCGAATGCTCAAAAATGCTCAAAGGCGAAATTAAAAATCATGATAAACAAAATTGCAGGATATGTACGTCGGTGTGTAGACGACTACGATATGATTAATGATGGTGAAACTGTTGCTGTCGGGGTTTCCGGGGGGAAGGATTCTTTGACGTTGCTTTGTGCTTTGGCTGAGCTTCGGAAGTATCATCCCAAGCGGTTTGAGATTCATGCTGTTACTCTTGATATGGGAATTAAAGGGATGGACTTTTCTCCGGTCCGGGAGCTTTGCAAAGAGCTTGATGTTCCATTTACTATGGAGTTTTCTGACATATCCCGTATTATTTTTGATGAGCGGAAGGAAAAGAATCCTTGCTCACTTTGTGCAAAGATGAGGCGGGCGGCGTTGTGCAATATGGTCAAGGGACTTGGTTTCAATAAGATTGCTCTTGCACACCATTATGATGATGCAGTAGAAACATTCTTGTTGTCATTGCTATATGAGGGGCGTTTGCATTGCTTTCAGCCTGTGACTTACTTATGCAGAACCGGTGTCACACAGATAAGACCGATGCTGTATGTAGAAGAAAAGACGATAATCAGATTTGCAAAAGAGCAAGCTCTGAATATCGTCCATAATCCTTGTCCGCTAAACGGTGTCAGCAAGAGGGAAGAAGTAAAGTCGCTGATAAAGACGCTTGGCAAAGAGCATAGAGATATAAAGTCGAAGTTGTTTGGTGCTATGAAACGGTATCCGTTGGAGGGTTGGGAGAGTATTTAAAATGAAAATTGAAAGTTGAAAATTACTATAACAGTGTGGCTTGGGTGCTATATTTTATAGTTCCGTAAAGTGTAGCCACGGACGGTGGAGCGTCCGACAATAGAGTACACGATGTACTCTTTGGCGGTAGGAACTATAAAATATAGCACCCAAGTCACACTGCGCGAGTACAGTCCTTACGTTGCTTGCTTTTTCTTTTGCATTATATTCATTACAACCAACACAAACACAGTTAGTACTATACCTATCGGCAACACTATCATCCAGTTTTGGACGAGACCGGCAAGCAGATACATTGCCAGTGAAATGGCTGCTGTCAGCAAAGCGTACGGTATTTGTGTCTGCACATGCTCTATTACGCCGCATTTTGCTCCTGCGGATGACATTATTGTTGTGTCGGAGATGAGGGTGCAGTGGTCGCCGAATACAGCACCTGCAAGTGTCGCGGAGGTTGCGATTACAACCAGTTCCGACGGAGCGTTATCCATTACCACCAGCACAATCGGGAGCAGAATGCCGAACGTACCCCACGATGTTCCTATTGAGAAGCTTATCAGGCATGCAATGATGAAAATTATGGCAGGCATCAGATTCATCAGATTTGCCACCCCGCCTTCTATAACTCCTGCGATAAACACACGTCCGTCCATCATCATGTTCATGCTTTTTAGTGTCAACGCCAGAGAAAGAATCAAAATCGCGGGAATCATGGCTATCAAGCCTTTTGGTAATGCAGATGCCATATCGGTAAATGAGAGAACCCGCCGGCATAAGAGGTATACGGCGGAAATTATAAGTGCTGCAAGCGAGCCGAACGGGAGACCTACGGAAGCATCGCTGTCCGCGAATGAGTCGATGACTCCCACACCTTCGAAGAAGCCGCCCGTATACATCAGTCCGACTATACTACCTGCGATAAGAAGCGCAAGCGGGATAACAAGGTCAATAACCCGCGCCCTGTCACTTACGACTTCTTCCTCAGAATCTCCGTACGGACGCTCCGGTGTGGTGTAAAGGTCGCCGTGTTCTTCAGCATTGAGTTCATGCTTTTTCATCGGCCCGAAGTCGAACTTCATAAACGCAATTGCAATCATCATAGTCAGTGTCAGCAGTGCGTAGAAGTTGTAAGGTATTGAAGCAACAAACAGTTGAAAACCATTCAGCCCTGCCGTGTCTGCACCGGCTTCCTGCGCTCTGCCCACAACTCCGACCAGTGCCGCCGCCCATGATGATATCGGAGCGATAATGCATATAGGTGCAGCCGTCGAGTCTATCAGATACGCCAGCTTTGCACGAGAAACACGATGCCTGTCAGTTACAGGACGCATGACGCTGCCCACGGTCAAACAGTTAAAATAATCGTCTACGAAAAGCACCAAACCCAGCCCGATTGTGGATAGTATCGCGGTCTTTCTGCGTTTGATCCTTTTTTCTGCCCATCTGCCGTATGCTGCCGTTCCGCCTGCTTTATTTACCATGACAACATATATACCCAGAATAGCCAGAAATAGAAACACACCCATGTTCCACGAGTCTGCAAGGGTGCTGATAAACCCGTCTACAACCGTAACTTCCACGGAGCGGACTACATTAAATCCCGAATAAAGTAATGCGCCGGAAAAAACACCGATAAATAGCGACGTGTATATTTCTTTTGTCGCAAGTGCAAGACCAATGGCAATAACTGCCGGTACAAACGCCCAGAATGTACCGATGAATTCATTTCCTGCCGCCTGATAAATCAAAGCAACGATGATAAATACAGCGAGTACGGAAATCAATATTATCGGCTTGATTAAACGATTACCTGCTTTTGTGTTCATTTTATACTCCTCCTCTTTGCATAATATGCCGGCTTTTTGAATTAATAACCGTCACCGGAAGAGTATATTCTTTTGTTGCAGTGTTTGCAAGAAGTTTTTACTGTTTTGTGAGAATATTTTGCATATTTTTCACTTTTACATTG
The DNA here is from genome assembly GCA_009783555.1 of Oscillospiraceae bacterium. Taxonomy (GTDB): domain Bacteria; phylum Bacillota; class Clostridia; order Oscillospirales; family Oscillospiraceae; genus WRMH01. The sequence goes on along the minus strand of WRDH01000036.1, from coordinate 10,233 downwards.
TCAAAAACTTCAAATAGCGGCGGGGTTTGGTTTGCTCTTGCAAATCGAGCCCTTGCTTTATTGATGTTCTCTCTGATGCTTTGGGGAAGAAGATATCCCAAACATCATTGATCTCATCGTCCCGGGCTTCTTCAAAATTAATGTTTTGGTTGTTTTCCATTTTTTCTCTTTTCCCTTTCGGAATTATTATCATGTAAATAGTTAAGCAAAAGATAAACTAATGATTATAAATTTATTTAATATAGTCTACACTATTATTGCTAAAAAGTCAAGAGTAATATTATAAAAAACACAGGAAAAAATCAAATAATAGCTGCACTTTGCGAATTATTATTTTTGGCAGGACCAAATTGCTGAATAGGTAAGCAATAGGTAAGCGAAAGGTAAGCAAAAAAGAGTTCAAGAAAGCAAGTAAAAAAGAAAATCAGAGTGAAAAATAACAGTAGTAAAAATTAACAAAATATTAACGAATAAATATTAAGTATTTATTAAATTTTTTCTTGATATTTCCAGAAATAGATGATAGAATGTGTAACTGTCTGTACAAATGCATCTCTGGATTAGATTAATTTCTAATCGGTTAGCAAAAAAGAGAACGTATAAAGTGCAGCTAAAATCATAATAAAAATCACCAAGGCATAGCAGCAGCGTATTACTACAAAACACAAGCATTATCAAGTCTTATGACACAAGAAGGATAAAAATGTGAGCGAGCAAGAGAAATTACTGCAAATCAGGCAATTAGAAACTGCTTTCAGATTAGAGGGCAAATACTACAATGCTGTCGATTTTGTCGACCTTGACATCAATAAGAATGAGGTTTTTGCCATTGTTGGCGAAAGCGGCTGCGGCAAAACGGCTCTGGCTCTTTCAATACTCCAGCTCCACAATAAGAACTTTACCCGCATCAGAGGGTCTATCACATATAACGAGAAGGAACTGCTTGGTTTAAAGGAAAAGGAACTCAATCAAATCAGAGGCAATGAAATCTCGATGATATTCCAGGATCCGCTGACTGCCTTGAATCCTCTGCTCCGTGTAGGTGCCCAGATAGAGGAAGCTCTATACTACCATACCGATTTAAGTAAACGCGAGAGAAAAACACGCGCAATCGAACTTCTGACTGCCGTAGGCATGACAGACCCCGAACTAACATATAAGCAGCTTCCTCACGAGCTCTCCGGCGGTATGCGCCAAAGAGCAATGATAGCGATTGCACTCTCGTGTGATCCCAAGCTCGTCATTGCCGATGAGCCGACAACCGCACTGGATGTAACGATTCAGGCTCAAATTCTCGACCTGATGCGTAAGCTCCAAAAGGATATGCATTCATCAATTCTGCTGATAACCCATGACCTCGGTGTTGTCGCAGAAATGGCGGACAGGGTTACTGTTATGTATGCCGGCCAAATCGTAGAGTATGGCACAGCCGATATGATATTTAAAAACCCGAAGCATCCGTACACAAGATCGCTTCTTGCTTCAATTCCGAATGTCGGCGAAAATCTTGATCGCCTCAATGCGATAAAAGGCGTTGTCCCCACTCTCAGGGACATGCCGAGAACCGGTTGCCGTTTCGCACCGCGTATCCCGTGGATTAATGCGTTTTGTCATGAAGAAAAACCGTCATTCCACGAAGTAGAGCCGAACCATTTTGTATTATGTACGTGTTATGAGGACTTTCACTTCGAAAGTGAAGAATAGAAACTATCAAACAAGGAGATAAAACTCAGATGCCACTCTTGGAAGTTACAGACCTAAAGGTATATTATCCGATACGCGGAGGTATTCTCGGTGGTGTTATCGGGCATGTCAAGGCAGTCGACGGAGTGACATTTTCTGTTAACGAAGGGCAGACCGTAGGTCTTGTCGGGGAGAGCGGCAGCGGCAAAACCACAATCGGTAAAGCAATACTCGGTCTTGTACCTATCAGAGACGGGACAATCCTCTTTGACGGTAAAGACATTACAAAATACATCGGTAAAAACCGCTCGGAATACCGCAAAAGCGTTCAGATGGTATTTCAAGATGTCCATTCATCCATAAACGCAAAAAAAATGGTCCTTGATGTTATAGCCGAGCCGATAAGGAACTTTGAAAAGCTTTCAAGAGCGGAAGAAAGAAAAAAAGTTGATGAGCTGCTTACTATAGTAGGCATGTCTCCTCTTGACGCTCACAAGTATCCTCATGAATTTTCCGGGGGGCAAAGACAACGCATAGGTGTAGCCAGGGCAATAGCATTAAAGCCTAAGCTTATTGTCGCCGATGAGCCGGTGTCCGCTCTCGATTTGTCTATTCAGGCACAGGTGCTTAATTATATGAAAGACGTTCAGGAGGAGATGGGGCTTTCATACATATTCATCAGCCATGACCTGGGCGTTGTCAAGCATATGTGCGAGACACTTGCAATTATGCACAATTCCCGTTTTGTCGAAGTAGGTGAACGAAACGACATATATAAAAACGCAAAGCATATTTATACAAGAAGGCTTATTGCTTCAATTCCCGATACAAATCCGGATATGAAAACAGTCAACGAAATGAAACGTATCGAAATCAACAAGGAATATCAAGAGCAATATAACAACTACTACATGGAAGGCGGCATGGTTTATCCGCTGAAAAGTATCGATGGAAGCGAAGCACATTATGTAGCAATACCATAACGGAGGGTTCCATTTATGTGGAAAATGATTGTCAGGCGATTTCTGATTTTAATACCGCAACTGTTATTTATTTCTGTAGTTGTGTTTATTTTGGCATACTTTATGCCCGGTGATGCTTTATCCGGACTTGTCGATCCTACGATGACAGCAGAAGATATAGAGAGGCAAAGGGAACTCATCGGGCTGAACGAGCCGCTGCCTGTCCGTTATGTCAACTGGATAAGCGCAATTATTTTCGAAGGGGACTTCGGGCAGAGCTATGGACACAAGCGTGCTGTAACAGCCGTTATCGGCGACAGAGTAAGCAACACCTTCTGGCTGTCGCTTGTCATGCTCATCCTTACATATCTTATAGCTATCCCGCTGGGCATTTTAGCGGGAAGATTCGGAGGTAAATGGCCGGATAAAGCCATTTTATTCTATGTTTTTGTTGCTATGTCAATGCCAACGCTTGTTTTGGGGATTCTAATGATATTGACGTTTTCGTTTAACCTCGGATGGTTCCCGTCAAGCGGCTCGGTCAATGCAATTGTTCTGTCGCAAGGCACAAACTGGGAAATATTTGTGAACCGGGTGCATCATATGACACTGCCGGCTATGACGGGCGCGCTTTTGGGCACGGTCGGTATAATATTCATGTTACGCGCCAATATAATAGACAGGACTGCATCGGAATATGTCAAGCTAGCCAGATCAAAAGGCGTACCGACAAGAGTCATATTCAACAAGCACATACTGAGAAACTCAATCATCCCTGTGACAGCCGGCGTCGGTTTCGCGATTGCAGGGCTGCTGATGGGCGTGTTGTTCATCGAACAAATATTCGGATATCCCGGAATGGGCTCGTTGTTTTTCGAATCCATCGGACGAAGGGATTATGCTGTTGTTAATGCCTTGATTATACTCTTCTCGGTACTGACAGCCCTCGGAATGCTCATATCGGATATATTACTTACAGTAGTGGATCCCCGCATCCAGGTCCAATAAAATAGACTCTCAGTGACAGGCAAACCGCATAAATTTATGACAGGAGATGTGTCATGGCAAAAGAAAAACCGGGCGAAGTAATAAAATCAAATAAACCGCCGTCGTATTTCGTGAGCAAACCTCCGTCGATATTCAAGCTTTTTCTGCGTGAGTTAAGGCACGATTACTTTGCGCTGATTTCCAGCATAATACTGGTTGGGCTGCTCTTGGCGATTTTTATCGGCGCTCCTATCGTAAATTATCATCACGATGTTATGTGGGTGACCCCGCAGCCCGGAAACCTTCCTGTTTCCCCTGAAGCGTCCGGTACAATATTCGGGCTCGACAATCTGGGGCGCGACCAGTTTAATTTGCTTTTTGTCGCAGCAAGAAACTCACTGTATTTAGCCTTCGGAGTCACATTTTTCTCGTTCATTCTAGGTCTCACAGTAGGAGTAATTTCCGGTTTTTACGGCGGAAGAATCGATAACATATTGATGCGTATTACCGATACGTGGTCAATGGTGCCGTTTCTAATGATTGTTATAGTCTTGTTTGTCTTATTCGGCAGGACAGTCCCCCTCTTTATATTCTTCTTGACTATATTTACCTGGATGGGAAGAGCAAGGCTACTGCGTGCAGCCTCTCTGTCGCAACGTCAGCTTGACTATATCAGTGCATCAAAAACACTGGGCACAAGGAATATTGTAATCATCTTCAGAGAAATGCTGCCGAATCTTGTTGATGTAGCTGTCGCCAATTTCGTTTTATCGATGACCGCAAATATCGGAATCGAAACAGGACTTTCCATGCTTGGCTACGGGTTGGGCTGGGATTATCCTTCGCTGGGTACACTTATGGGAAATGCGATAAAAACGACATTTCTGATTCACTTCCCATGGACATGGGCACCTGCTATGGTCCTATGTTTAGTTTTGATGCTATGTGTTAATTTCGTTGGTAATGCTCTCCAGAGAGTAGCAGACCCGAGACAACGCTTTGCATAAATCAGTTTTATTTTAAAAAGGAGAAAATGAAATGAAAAAGAAAAAAATCCTGGCACTGTTGCTCGCAACCGCTATGATATTTGTGTTCGTGGCAGCTTGCGCGCAGACTGAAGACCCGGGGACAGCGGATCCGACTCCGGCACCTGCTACACCGCCACCCGCTGATCCGACCCCGCCACCGGAACTGGTAACCATTGTGGACGACGATGAAGGCGAAGGCGTAATGATTCACCCTGCGCTTCTCGAGCTTCTCGATGAATTTCCGTTCGCAACACTCACATCTGATGATGTGACAATCTTAAACAGAGGCGATGCCGGTAATATCTTAAGAGTTGCCTGTGTCGGAAGCAGCACATTCATAGGACTGTTACTTCCAACTCACTCATCGGAATCATTTGACGCCAGCCTTGCGGGAATTCAGGATGGTAGCTTGGTTTCAATCGGTCCGGGTAACAGAATCACAAGTAACGGCGTAGCAACATATGAAATCGACAGAGCTGCAAACACAGTTACGATGAATATGCAGGAAAGCCCTGTCTGGCATGACGGAACACCCCTGACCCTGGACGACCTGGTATTTGCATTTGAGCTTATCGGGCATCCCGATTATACGGGTACTCGTTATGGTACGTCACAAGTCCACAACATTGTAGGAATTGAAGAATATAGAGAAGGCGAAGCCGATAACATTGCCGGACTTCAACTTTCAAACAACAACCGCACACTTGTCATTCAATTTATCGAGCCGTTTGATATGAGCTTTCTATTTGCGGGCGGACTCTGGACAGCTCCCGTTGCGCGTCACTGGATAACACCTGTGCTTGAAGATCCTGATTTCGGTCATGCAGGACTCGATAATCACATCCGCGCGCGTGACGAAATCCTCGGATGGGGTCCGTTTAAAATCGACACAGTCGTAGTTGGTGAGTCTTACTTCTTTACAGCTTTTGACGACTTTTTCGGCGGTGCTCCGAACGTGGATGGCGTGCTGGTCGAAATGGTACATCCGGAACTAATTTTTGAAGCACTCAGAGCAGGTCAATATGACATAGCGCAATTCACACCCGGTGATGTTGCTATGTTCAGGCTAAATCCGCCGACCAACTTCCAGCTTCTGGGCTGGCCTGCGAGCTCTTATAATGTCTTTAACTTCAGAATGGGCAACCAACTGGAGGATGATGAAGGCAATCTTTATTTTGAGCCTCTTCCCGATGATCATCCGATCAGGAACCTTGCCATCCGCCGCGCTATTGCATATGCGACAGACAGAGAGACGCACGTTGAAGTATTCCTAAATGGTCTTGGACTCCCTGCACCGATGATTTTGCATCCGTTTAACGCATCACCATTTATCGACATGTCATTTGAAGGGTTCTCATTCGACCTCGACAGAGCGAATCAAGTCCTTGACGAAGCCGGCTTTACCGAGCGTGACGACGAAGGCTTCAGGCTTGATCTCAATGGCGAGCCGATGACGTTGATATATGGCGCGCATGATAATGCAGCTAACCAGGTTTGGGTTCCGATGAACCTTCAAAACTGGAACTCAATCGGTCTCAGAGTTGAGCTGTACGGCGGGGACTTTATGGATTGGGGATTATTCCTTGATTACGTAGCATGGGGCACAACACCTCATCCCATCGATATCTTCGCAATGGGTTGGAGCTCAGGCATGAACCCGGATCCGTCCTCATTATGGGGCAGCCGTGAAGAAGCCGGTGATTTCAACATGCCGCGTTACGAAAGCCCGACATTCCGCAGGATTCTTGACGACATAAAATCAGACAGATCATGGGATGATGAAGAGTTCGTTATGGACACATACAGAAGATGGGCTCAAGCATTTTATGATGAAATGCCTGCTTTCCTTTACCAGTGGAGCATAGACCTTATTGCAGCAAACAATCGTGTTGTCAATGTCAGCCGTCTCCGCATGGATAGCGGTGACCCGGAAGGTCTCGGCAACTGGAGTCAAGTCACATGGGCAAATCACCTTATCGCACTCACAGCACCGGAACCGTATGTAGATGGTCGCTAAGCACTAATTAAACTCTAAAGAAAAACACCCCTTTTGGCAAAAGTCATCCGGGGTGTTTTCTTTATACAGTATTTTCGATATCAATCATGCCATGTAAAATATGGTGGACCTCGATGATTTTATCTTTTTCGTTAACCCTATAAAATACAAGATAATCTTCGACGACCATTCTTCTAAACTCCGGTCGTCTTTCGTAAGCTTCATAAATATATGGATTGTTTTTAACATATTCCATATTACGCTTAATTTTCGCAAATAAACGTCCGGCGGCTTTAGTAGAGTATTGATTTAAATATATTTTTATTACTTCGCGATCTTGCCTTGCTGTAATAAGATACTTTGCTTTATACTTCATATGTCAACGATGCCTCTGTTTCTGTCCAAAAGGCTTCATCACTAATCCAACAGGCATTTGGGTCGGCTGCCATTATCAGAGATGAATCAAGTTTGCTGTCTATGAAGCGTAAGTGACGGATTTGCTTAACTCTTTTCCAGTCCTCAAGAACATCTTCAAAAGTACTTTCGTCAATTCCCACGGTAAATCCTATGGGCTTTCCATTACTTGTGATTACGATATTACCATCGTCATCCAGGATGTCCTTTATACTGCTGCCGTACTTTTGTAACTCACGAACTGATAAAAACCTCGTCTGAGACATTTGGGGTTCACCTCATTTCTCTGCCTTTCGAATATTCAAACTACATATAACAGTATAACTTATGTTGGCGAATTGTCAAGCGTATGTTGGCGAATTGTTGAACATAGAATTTATTATTCCTTGACTTGCAACATACTTATAGGCATCCGGTTGCAGACTATGAATGCTCCTGTTGTTGCGCCTACGAGCACTGCGGTAAGGTACATGCTCAGCACCAGTGCAAACTGTGTTCCAAACGCTGCACTCAGTGCTGCCAGGGCTATCACGCCAAGGGCTGCGCCGGACAGCGACACTAACACCGGCTCCGCTATGAGGATAGAGATTGCCCTAACCTTAGACATTCCCGTCACGCGCAAAATTGCAGCACTTTTTGCCGTTTGGAGCAAAAGCAGGAAGCTCATCCCCAATGCAATCAGTATTGCGGTAGCCACCGCTATGGGGTAAATTAACTGCAGGAGTGCCAGCGATTGGCTTGCTATGCGAACCATGGTGAGCAATTCATGGGTAGACATGAACAGTTCCACCTCAGCAAGATTTATGAAAAAATCCCCCTCAGTAAAGAGATCTCTTATCTGCTCGATTTCACGGTTGTAGGCTGTGTCTATAGTGAAGGTGAATGTAGTATAGAATGCCAAACCCAGCATTAAATGGTCAAATTTCGAAATCGGGATGAGTATGGCATGCTCGGCGGCTTCCCGTACCGGTTGCCCGCTATGTGTGCCAATTACGATGATAGGGATACCCTCGAAAAAATGCATGCTTTGCATGGTGAAGCCGAGAAATGCCTCGTCTCCAAGACTGAGCCCTCGTTTTTCCATAATTGATGATGACAGTATGACCGGAACGGGAACACTATTTTTGATGTCTTCGTCGGAAAATTGGAAGTTTTCCGTGTCAAAACCCTCCGCAAAATCAATCCGGAAGTCCCTCAAGGTTCCCATGTTATTGAGTGCATTGTTCTCGATGAAGATATCCAGATTGTTTACAGCAAAAAGCATATCCAGTTTACCCCGGTTTTCAGGGGCTGTAAATGGTAAGCTCCTGTCATAGCCTATGATATCACCCCAGTTGTCCGGGAATGAGCCGTCGGGTGCCGGGGCGATTATGAAGTTGCGGTAATGTGCACCCTCTATGTAGAAGTTCTCTGCATAACCGCTGTCTCTGACTGCATCAATGGTGCGCCTTCCGATAACGTCGCCAAGCGGGCGGTCCTCACGTGCTCCGAACGGGCTGAACGCCTTGAGTTCACCATATATAACCGCAAGGTCCCACATATCGTCTATCTCCACTTCCGTCCTTGATATGGTCTCACGGAGCCAGCCCAGCGACAGCACCAGCAACATTGCAATGAGCAAGCAAAGCGCCGTCTTCACCCCGGACCTTGCTATCTGTCGCTGTATCCATCTCAGGTTGCTTTTTGTCCTCTCGCTCGGGACGGGGGTGAGGCTAAAAGCAGGCAGCGGAGCAAGCACGGCTCTCCCTGCAACACTGTCCTCGCCCTCATTGAGAGTACTGACAGCCCCGGATGTTTTGCTTTTCTCTTTCACCTTTGCGGAGGATGAAAAATACCCTTTCACCTCTGCGGAGGATGAAAAATACCTTTTGCGCTTAAGCCTTCCCTGTAATTGCGCCAGTACCGGGAAGCTCATTATATACAGGATTGCCACCAATATCATGCCAAGCATAAGTGCAAGCACCGCAAGACCCAGGTATGCTGCCAGCATCGGAGCCGGCTCTACTGCCGGTATATAGCCTTCAATTATGCTGCTCAACCCTCCGAGTGTTTCCTCCGCTGTGCTTATGGAATAAACCCAACCAAGGTATCCGCCTATGATTACCCCGGGTGATATGAAGCAAATTGCTGTCACCAGTATGTGTGAGACTATCCGTTTCTTCGAAAAGCCCAGGGCTTGCTGTATCGCCATATCCCTGCGCCGCTGGCTTATATACAGAAAAGCCACAAAAGCGCTAGTAAGTATCAGCACCAGCCAGAATACGGCGGCATTGAAGGTGAGCGTTAAAATAATCGAGTCTGTAAGCTGCCAGAAAGCATGGGAGCCCGACTCGAGCAAAATGAGATTAAGCCCGGCTTCTTCTACCAGCGGTCTATAATGCTCAAGGAATCTTTGCTCCGCTTCGGGGCGGGAGTCCGTCAGTACGAAGCTGTACCATATGATGGGGAGGTATTTTTCATCCTCCGCAGAGGTGAAAGGGTAGTCTCCATCCGTTTCAGGTGCCATGCCCGGTGTCGTGCCCGGCACCGTGACCGTCAGTTCCAGATCGCCAGGCAGGATGGACGCGGGGACATAGATAAAACCCGTGCAAGAGGTGTCGCGAAACCCCCAATTGCTGCGAAAGTGATGAACGTAGATGCCTACGACTTCCAGATCCACCAGATATGGCTCGTGTTCGTCGGGCAGCTCTCGCACCAGCATCTCCCTAAGCTCATGGTTGTAGCCGTAGACTTCCTGCCGGCGGGGTATTTCCACGGTTATTGTGTCGCCGAGGCGTACACCGCGGATGAAGCTAAAGCGCTGGCTTATGACTGCTACGGGATTTGCGTTTTCGTGATCGTGACGATTTAGTGCGCGACCTACGTTCAGGCGAAATGACCATGGTGGGTCTCCGCTTGGTAGCATCAAGTGGTCAGGCCTGAAACCGCTTGCGTCAACCGCGTTTGCTATGGGTAGTGCGGTCATGTCCTCTGTCGCCTGAAGGGTCACAGCCCTGTGGTTGCGGTCTAAGAACATGATTTCTTCGCTCAGGTCCGTCCCGGGTTCGATTATCGCATCAAGAAAAAGATATAGATTGGTGGCTAAGCTTCTTCCGATCAAGGGATTACCGAAAGGGCTGAATCTTATAAAGTAACTCGCGCGAAATGTGTATGTCTCGCCGAT
>WRDH01000035.1 GCA_009783555.1 Oscillospiraceae bacterium | reverse complement strand
GTTGTGTAACTTCTCTGCCGTACTTTCGGGTTTTGCGTGTATAAGTATATGATGTAATAGTTACAATGCGTTAATTGTAACGATAAGCATGAGGGAGGAAATAGCCATGAAACAAACTAAACAAAAACAAGTCATTCCCGAGGACAAACTGAAAGAGGTTACAGGCGGAGCGCAAGCAAGAGATGCTGATGTGGCCAGAGCTACTCCGGTAGACGAGGGGAGTCTTGTTACACCTGTTCAGATATGCCCTGTTTGTAACACTGTCATTACCGGTGTTGACAAGCAATGCATTACTTGCAAGACAAATGCTCAGAATCCGGTCGGAGTTTTGTCGAACGAAAATAAAGATCCGCTTGTGCAGGTACCGCCTTACAGGGTGCGTTAGGAAAGACAAGGAGACAAACAGGGTAGCACAATAATAATTCAACTATGAAGGGGAAATCAAAATGGAACAGCTTAAAGCATTTATGGAAAAGGTAAAAACAGACAGCGAGCTTATGGCAAAGCTTGATGCACTCGGTGCGAAAAAAGTAAATGATGATGAAATAATCGCGCTTGCCGCCGAAAACGGCTTTGCATTTACAAAGGAAGACATCGAGCAAATGAGGTCAATAGAACCAAAATCGTGCCCGGCATGCGGGAAAAATACACACACATTGAGTATTGAAGAGCTTGAATGCGTATGCGGCGGCGGATTTGCAGACAGGCACAACCCCGAAATATGCAGCCAATACAAGCATGCTCACTATTATTGTGTCGGGCTTTTTAAGTCATTTTGGTGCGTACACTATAAACAGGAGGGTTATATTCAAGATGTAGACGGTAGAAAATGGATTCGCCATAGATGCCTAAAAAATCATTTCGATTATAAGGTCGATGCGTTAGGTCAAGGAAGTAAGTGGTAAATGAATTGGAATGCTCTTTTTGTCAATAACATAGCAAGCTATTTCGAGGCAAGGTTTTTTCCTGCAAAACAGGGGCAAGACAGGGGGACGGTTCATCTGTCTTGACCTGAAGGAGCAAATCAAATTGTAACAAAACTGTGAACCTTAAAATGTATTAAGGTTCGTTGTTTTTTATGGAAAAATCTCTTGACAAATGTTAAAATTGAACAAATTGTTAAGAGATTCGCCGGTCGCGGGTCTTTAGTTTTATCACCGGGTTTAGAACAGAAGACAGGGGGACGGTTCATCTGTCCTGTACGCTCTGTAATTATGCCGGATTAATCTATAAACGAAGGGAAAGATCATCAAAATGTTAAAAAGACTAAAAGTAAAAGCAAAGTTGCTTGTATGCTTCACACTTGTTGTGTTGCTCACGGGGGTTGTAGGGGTTGTCGGGATTGTGGGGATGTCATTAATCGACAACTACAGTAACTACATGTTTGTGGATGTGGCGGAGCCGCTGCCTTATTTGGCTAGAATCCAGGAGACTCTTCAAAACGCGAGAGTACATGTGCGTGAAATGGTAATGTCTTCGCTGACAGATGACATGGACGGGGTTGAAGAGAGCTTCTCTACAATCCTCGGTCTAGTCGAGCTTCAAGCTTTGCAGCTTGATAAATATAACGAATCATTAGAACCCGGCAGTGAAATCGCACGACTTTTTATTGAAGCACGTGATATCTATGAAAACCAATTAATCGGGACTGTTGTAGCTATATACGAGGCTTCAAAAGTACAGGACTTTGATGAAATAAGCCGGCGTATGGTCGTATGCCGTGACCTTAGCGACCACATTCTGACAAACTATGATAACATTCTTAACTTAACGGTTGCACACGCAAACGACCTGTCGGAGCAAGCCACCTCAATGTCGAGCCTGTTATTTATTGTTATCGTCTGCGTGCTTGTTTTTGCAGTTGCATCCGCAATGGTTCTTGCACTTTACATTTCGGGTATCATCAGTAAGCCGATATCACTTTTGTCGGGGTTCATGAGAAAAGCAGGTTCCACAGGAGATATTATTGCCAGCCCCGAAGAAGAAAAAGCGATGATGAAGTACAGTAACGATTACGATGAAATAGGACAATTGATAACCGATTGTTCTTCGTTTATCGATCATGTAGCCGGAATTGCCGGTGATTTGGAGACCACCGCAAGCGGTGATTTATCTACAGAGATAAGATTACTTTCAGAATCAGACACTATGGCAAAATCCTTGCAGAAAATGATTGATAATCTCAACGTTATGTTTGATGAAATCAACACATCATCAGCTCAGGTTTCAGGCGGTGCAAAGCAGATAGCGGAGGGTTCGCAAACTCTGGCAAAAGGTTCGACCGAGCAAGCTGCCACTATTGAGCAGTTATCAGCCTCTATTTCCGACATATCACAGAAAACGAAGAGCAATTCGGAGATGGCAGGGCGAGCCGCGGAACTGGCAAATTCCATAAAAGGGAATGCAGAAAAAGGCAGCCGTCAAATGGATGATATGATGACTGCTGTCAATGAAATAAATACAGCCAGCCAAAGCATTTCAAAAGTGATAAAAACCATCGACGACATAGCTTTTCAAACAAATATCCTAGCACTTAACGCAGCCGTGGAAGCGGCGAGGGCAGGACAGCACGGTAAGGGCTTTGCCGTTGTTGCCGAAGAAGTCCGCAACCTCGCAAGTAAGAGTGCTGATGCTGCTAAGGAAACCGGTGCACTAATACAGGACTCCGCCCAAAAAGCAGAGATGGGTGCCCGCATCGCTGGTGAAACAGCTTCAAGCTTATCCGAAATTGTAAGCGGTATTAATGAGAGCAGTCAAATTGTCGGAGAAATTGCAAAGTCAACAGGCGATCAAACGGAGGGTATCGCTCAAATTAACAGGGGAATCGACGAAGTTGCACTGGTTATACAACAAACAAGCGCAACTGCACAACAAAGTGCGGCGGCATCAGAGGAAATGAGCGCACAGTCAACAGTACTGGAGGATTTGATCGGGCAGTTTAAGCTGAAGGGCGATAACGTTAAGGGGACGGTCCTTCTACCTTTATCCTAAGGATAAAGACAGATGAACCGTCCCCCTGTCTAGGGATAAAGACAGATGAACCGTCCCCCTGTCCTGGTATAAAGACAGATGAACCGTCCCCCTGTCCTGGTATAAAGACAGATGAACCGTCCCCCTGTCCTGAATGATGAAAATTCATCATAGTTTGTCAAGAGAACCGTCCCCTTGACAGCATTTTTCTTGCCTAAGGCCATAAATTGTCACAATATTGAGTTTATGTTGACACAATTAATGAAATGTGTTACATTTAAATAAATATTGAACAGGAGTTGGAGGGCAAGTATGGAAACGCTGGAAAAGTTGGTTGCTATTGAGGAAATAAAGCAACTTAAGGCTCGTTACTTTCGTCTAATTGATACAAAGCAGTTTGAACAGTTGGTTGATATTTTTACACCCGACGCTGTTTTTGATTTCGGGAAAGCGTTTTGCGACCCCGTATCAGGGCAGATGCCGGGTACAAGTCCGTCCGGCCCGCTTGTCGGTCGTGAAGCAGTTATTAAAGGCATTGTCGATGGAATGCCGCCTGTCCTGCAAAGTATTCATATGGGGTATACACCCGAAGTGGAGATTACCTCCGCGAATACCGCTAACGCAATCCATCCTGCTACCTACCGTCCGTTTATTCCCGGCGTTCTCTCAGCAAATTGCTACGGATATTATCACGAAACCTATGAGAAGATTGATGGCAAATGGATGATAAAAACATCGACAATTCAACCGCTTCGAGTAGTTTTTGACGAATAGGTACTTTACAAGGTAGAGGGTGATATGAAATTATTTCCTTTTAGTAAAGAAAAGAGAATTACCGGGATATGGCAAGAAGCTCGTAAGATCGCGGAATTGTTGCTTAATATCGGTTCTGATGAAGATGTCGGCTCAGCTCTCATGCAAAGTCTGGAGCTCGTGTGCCGTTTATTTGATGCTGACAGAACAATGCTTTGGCGTAACGAAACACGAAACGATACCTTACATTTCGTTTTAGAATACATCTGGCACAGTAATAGAACATCGATACAGGCTGAAAAATCTGTTCATGCCGGACTAGCCATCTCTTATGACGAAAGACCAACGTGGGAACGCAGGTTTACGCTCGGCGAGCACATTAGCGGGCCTCTATCAGAACAAAATCAACATGACAGGGAAGCACTGTCGGGTTATGGCACAAAGTCGTTTGCAATAATACCCATATCCTTACGCGGGCGATTTTGGGGCTTTTTAGCCGTTTCCGACTGTGTGCAAGAGCGGCATTTTTCGCAAGATGAGATTGATTTTTTGCAAACAACAAGCCTTATGATGGCAAGCGCGGTAGCGCGGGTAATGATGGTGGAACTGGAAATTCTTGTTAATGAACGGACACGCGAGCTTGAGCTTCAACACAGTAAAGCCGAGAGTGCAAATCGTGCGAAAAGCGCATTTTTGGCTAACATGAGTCATGAGATACGTACCCCGTTGAATGCTATCGTCGGTATGACTGAGCTTGCACTGCGCGAAGAAATGTCAACCGCCGCCCGTGAGTATAACTTCGCAATAAAACAAGCAGGTGCAAATCTTCTATCTATCATCAGCGATATCCTCGATTTCTCAAAAATCGAATCCGGAAGCCTGGAGGTAGTAAATGACGAATATATGCTCACGTCTTTGATAAACGATGTAATAAGCATCGTCAGAACCAGGATGTTTGATTCCAGGCTGCGTTTTTTAGTAAATGTTGACAGCAACCTCCCGAAGGCAATGGTTGGAGATGAAATACGGATAAGGCAGATTATGCTAAACCTTTTGCTTAACGCCGTTAAGTACACCGAAAAAGGATTTGTATCACTTTCCGTAAGCTCAAAAGAAAATTATCACGGCGGCTTCGCTATCTGCATTGATGTCGCTGACAGCGGCATAGGCATAATAAAAGAAAACCTTGCAGTTATGTTCGATGAATTTGTGCAGGTTGACGCTTACAAAAATAAAGGCATAGAGGGGATAGGGCTGGGTCTTGCTATAACAAAAAACCTTGTCAGCAAAATGGGCGGAGAAATAAACGTCGAATCACAGTATGGTGTTGGCAGCACATTTTCTGTTGTGTTGCCTCAAACAATCATTGGCAATGAGAAGTTTGCCATAGTCAACAACCCGCAAGATAAAAATGTGGTTGTGTATGAAAGGCGCAGAGATACAGAAGAATCAATCATAAAAACAATGGAGGATTTAGTTGTCAGGTATACAATTGTTGATAGTACCTCGAAATATGTCAATGAATTGAACCAAAATAAGTATACCCACTCTTTTGTCGCGGCTGACTTGTATAATACCATTGACAGAACACTTATCACACACGGTTTGGATGTTAAAACGACATTGATCTCGGAATATGGCGATGTGGTAGCTGACCAAAGCTTACCTGTGCTTTACACACCGATTTATTCCTTGCCTGTTGCGAATGTGCTCAACTATAATCACCATTCAACACAAGTCAGCGGAAACAGGGTTATCGGAAGATTTACCGCTCCTAACGCAAGAATACTGGTAGTTGATGATATTAATACCAATCTGATCGTAGCAAAAGGTTTAATTACACCTTATCAAATGCAAATTGATACAGCACTGAGCGGGAAAGAAGCCTTGCAATTAATACAGAATAATCGCTACAACCTTGTGTTTATGGAACAGAAAATGCCGGAGATGGATGGGCTCGAGGTAACAAAACGCATAAGGGAGCTTGGCGCGGACGACCGGTATTACAGAACCCTGCCTATAATCGCTTTGACTGCAAATGTTACTTCCGGTATAGATGAAATATTGCTTACTAAAGGGTTCAATGATTTTCTTTCAAAGCCTATAGATACCGTAAAACTGAACACAGTTCTGGAAAGGTGGATTCCAAAGGAAGCAAGAAGCGGTATTTGCGAAAAGAAGGAAAATGCTCAAAAATCATTATTTGACAGGTTGGATATTGATAAAGGGATAGCTAACTCAGGCGGAAAAGAAGAGTTGTATAAGGAAATACTTGCTGTTTTTTACGAAGACGGGTTGCAAAAGATAGACGAGATAGAAGGATGTATGGCAAGCGGCGACATGAATAATTATCCAATCTATGTACACGCGATAAAAAGTGCCGCCGCAAACATAGGTGCCGAGCGACTGTCAGAAGCCGCTAACGCCTTAGAAGTGGCGGGAGACTCCGGTGACATCAACTACATCCAATCAAATAACGCAAACTTCATAGCTGACTTAAAAGCGTTGTTGGATGAAATAAAGAGTTATCTATAATTTTTCAGCATCGCTTCCGCGATTTCGGGGAACCACCAGGCTACATCGAGGCGGTTCATTATGCCGAAGGCTTCTGTGGTGCCGCTTGCTGAGCGTATGCCGTTGTCCCACCAGAAGCAGGGGATGCCGATTTCGGCTGCTCTTGCGGTGTAATACTCGGTCCATGCCACTCGTGCACGCGTATTTTCGTTTTTGTTGAGAAAGCCCATTTCGCCCATGACAACGGCGGTTCCTTGTGATATGAACCTGTTGTAAAGGCGGTCGAACAGGGCATCGATGGGGTCTGTATCGTTAGGTTCATTGGGGCTGAAGGTGTTTCTTTCACTTCTTGTGTTGAGGACTAAATCGTATGGCGTGTAAGCATGAATCGAAATTAATACCCTCGGATCGCTCGGGATCCACATACTCTCAACCGCTATGGGATCACCACTTGCGGCGATGGTCGGAATCAGCAGAAACCGCTTTTCGTTGTTATAACCGGTGTCTCTTATTGTGCGTATGAACTCGTGATTCCAACTGTTGATGACGTTGCGTGCTTCTTCGGTGCCGCCTGTCCATTCCTGACCTGTCCCGAACATTCGTGGCTCGTTCATCGACTCGAAAACCAGCCTTTCATCATACCCTGCAAATCTGGCGGCGACCTGTCGCCAAAGTCTGTCAAGTATTTTTACAGCTTCTGTATTGTCGGATGAGGGGAAGTTCCATGTTTCATGGTGAGTGTTGATTATGATATAAGACAGCCCTGCATCGTATGCATAATCCACAAGCTGCTGCACACGGTCAAGAAGTGCTGTGTCAAGAAAATAATCAGGCGCGGGACCGATAAATCTCTCCCACGTTACCGGAATACGCAGGGAGCTAAAGCCCGTATCAGCAAGCAGATTAATCATTTCGCGGGAAGTTATCGGGTTACCCCATGCAGTTTCCTGTGACGAAACAATCGGGGAAGCAGCCGGAGCAAGGCGGGCATCTAATGTGTTGCCTAAGTTCCAACCTGCTCTCATGTCGCGAGCTAACTCCATAGCTGTAATCTCCTCGTTAAAAGGCATAATCACATCAGGAGTTTGCGTTACGATAGGCTCCGGTTCCGGTTCCGGTGTGGCAGGTGGTGGTTCAGGGTCAGGTGAGGGTGAAGGGTCGGGGGGAGGCTCGGGTGTAGGCGTTGGGGTGTGCAAGTCCGAGCCGTTGCCGTTTGTCGTGTGTTCTTCGCCTTCTTCAGAAGGCGAAGAACAAGCTGATAAACCTATTGTCAGAGATAATAAAATAACTAAAATAATTTTTGCTTTCAAATGTTGCTCCTATCCAAAGTTTCTGTCAAAGATAATTATCTAAAGTAATTATCCAAAATAATTATCCAAAGCATCTTGGAACACTTGCTTGAATGTTTCGACATACTGTGCAGGCGTATACGTCGGCGGTCCGCTGATGCTGTTGAGCATCATGTCAACGGACGGGCTGAGCGGAAGGTTGTGAAGCAGGTCAAACCCCGGACGCCCGACGATTGACATATACATATCAAAGTTTGCTTCTGTTACAAGCGAGTTTTTGAGCCATGTTAAATCATCACGATACTCCAAATCGTAGTCAAACCAGTTAGTCAGGTCATAGAGTACATCAAAGACGAAACGCGGGTCTTGTATATAACGCGGGATAAAGTAGAAATTGCCCTCCGCATTTTCCGTAGCCATCGTATCCTTGTTGCCGCGCGGTCCGACAGGAAAAGGTACCATACCGAACTCAAATGTCACACCGGCAGCCTGCTCATTATTGAGCCATGATGCGGAAATCCAGAAGCCCGATTTCCCTTCGGCAAAGAGGTTGTTGTTTATTTCCCAGCCACCGTCAGCGTTCCACGGGCGTGCCGTCCTGTCTACATTGTATAAATCGGAGATGAAGTTCAAGACCTCCAGTGTTTCCGGAGAATCCACAGTTTGGACGGGTCCCGCGGCAAATGCGGCATTATTGGAAAACAGCAAACCGGTCAGGAAGTTTGTCCAATAACCGCTCCAACCGAATATATCCTGCGTGGGATCGGTCAGAACGCGGCAATACTCACGGAAGGTATCCCATGTCCATTCACCGCGTTCCCAAAGCTCCTGCGGGTCGGTAAGACCGTGAGCGTCTATCATATCCTTGTTGTAACCCATCATATACATAATTTGATTGACACCCGCGTCTCTGAAGAGATAAGTCTTTTCATGACCGGGGATTCTAAGGCTTTCCATGACAATGTTTCCACCTGTTTGAAGCACATCATGACCCTCGAGTCCGATATCCTCCAAAGCTACAGCCATACCGTTGAGAACGGCAGGTATAGACATTTGCGTGTCAACAAGATAAACATCGGCATCGGGGATACCGCTCATGATTGAAATCGGGATATTTTCGCCGATTCCCTCCCATGTCATGTTGACAAACTCGATAAACACATCATACTTTTCTTCAACATAACGAACCCTGTCGAGTACCATTTGTGCGGTTTCGGGGTCGGCTACGTTCGGATTTGCCGCTATGCTGGTATGTGTAGAGTCGTAGAAACGGTCAAAAGCGGCGGCAATGATGATATGCCTTTTTCCGTCTTTGAAACGAATGACATCCGCTTCCTTATCAGGTAAGACATAATTTGGCGGAACAAAGACCGGCGGCTCGCCGTCCTCGCCGTATTCCAGACCTCCGCCGTCGCCTACGCCTCCTCCGTTTTCAGGGGGAGGTGTGCCGCCGTCGGGGGTATTACCATCAGGTGTATCGGAAGCACATGCAGATACGATAAACAATGTAAATACCATGCTCAGTACTAAAGCTAAAATACGTTTTAATTTCATTGGATATTCTCCTTCTCAACAATTGTCCTAAAACCTTACGCTGTCATTCTGCGCGTTAGTCGCAGAATCTATTACTTTGTGCAGGTGTTCTTTTTGATATGTAATATAATTGCGACATGGATTCTGCAACTAACGTGCAGAATGACGTTGGGGGGTTGCAAATTCGACTAACCGGCAATGAGGTAGACTCCGGTTATGACCGCGCCATTCCAGTTGCCCATAGCAATCTTTGCCAGATTGTCTTCTTCAGTGACAGATCGAGGGTCAAAGCCTATATCAGACCATATGACCGTAAGCAAACCGTCCTCCCAATACTGGCTCACCTGATGTTGTGTCGCTGACGACCAGTTCCAATTATTAAACTCGCCGAAGTAAACAATTTCAAAGCTGTCAGGCTGCTCCATTTCAAATACGATGCCGACAGAAGAAGCCAAAACTTCCCATGGCATATGATCATCATCGTCATCGTCCGTTCCGGGGGTGAACCATGTCTGCCATCCTCCTGATTCACCTTGCGGCGGAGGGTAAGGCAAGCGGTGCTGCATTGCGGCACTATCTACCAGCAGATAGACTCTTGTTATAGCAAATCCATTCCAGTTACCCATAGCGATTTTTGCCATATTATCTTCTTCCGTGACAGTTCGCGGATTAAAGTCTATATCAGACCATATGACCGTAAGCAAACCGTCCTCCCAATACTGGCTCACCTGATGTTGTGTTGCCGACGACCAGTTCCAATTATTAAACTCACCGAAGTATACCATTTCAAAGCTGTCGGGTTGTTCCATTTCAAACACAATTCCAATAGAAGCCGCTAAGATTTCCCACGGCATATAATCATCATCAATGTCGTCTGTTCCCGGGGTGAACCAAGTCTGCCATCCGCCCGAGTTGCCGTGCGGTGGCGGGTATGGTAAGTCAAACTGCATCATCGGAGCCGCTTCACCATAGCCGGCGGGACCTGCCCATCCTGCATCGGTATCGACTGCAATTGCCGTGTTGGAAGAATCAAAGAAAATAATCGATTTAATCCAGATTATTGCAGGGGTTTCTCCTCTGTCCGCAGGACCGTTAGTCGTGCATGAAAACTCAAAAATATTCGCTCCCGCGGCATCAAAACCGGCAAATTCAAAAATCGCCGGATTGGGGTTACGGCTGGCAATGTAGACGGTCCAGGTATCGCTCGCAAACTCCACCGTATCATTGCTAAACGCAGAGATTTTACCGGAAATCGCACTGAAATTACCGTCCGGGTATTCAGCATACACATCCATGACGACAGTACGCACATCCGTGACTCGATCTCCGAGCAAACCGTCCGCATTAATACCGAGATGCAGATTGCCGCCGCGCGGTGTTTGCAGTTTGAGCGCATTAGCGCCATCAAGTGCGGCTACTTCCATTTGTGTAGACGAATCCGCACCAAAGGTTTCGGTGTTGAGCATCAAAAATCCGATGTTCCCGTCCGAAAAGTCAACCTCATAAGTTTCGCCGGGTTGCGGCGGCGGAGGTGGCGGCGGAGGCGGAGGCGGGGGAGTCTCGGCGGGTGGAGTTTGATCCGGCGAGGTCGGATCATCAGGTGCGTCTGAGCATGCAGCCAGCATAAACAGCATAAGGCTGCAGCACAGTAACAGACAGACTAATATCTTTCTTTTCATAATATCCCTTCCTTTATAATTATGTGAATTTTTTATATCTCATTCTATCCTACTATTCCGCTGCGTTCAATACCTTCTATCAGATATTTCTGGAGAAAAACATATATGATCAGCAATGGCAAAATCATCATGACCACACCTGCGTAAACATACAGTGTGGAGATAGACGGATCGCGGACTGCGTCCACATTTGCTATTGTTGCCTGAAGTGTACTTATTCTGCGGCTTAGCAATATATTATCGCCAACGTTAAAGAGTCTGCCGTAAAAATTATCGTTATACTGCCAGACCACAGAGAAAATCGTTACAGTAACAATCGCAGGGGCGGCATTTGGGAGCATGACTTGTGAAAAGGTACGAAAGCTTCCTGCACCGTCGATGAGTGCAGCTTCCTCAATCTCCTTGGGGAGACCCCTGAAAAACTGAGTGAAAATGAATATATACAAGCCCGAGCGAAGCCCTGTACCCAGCAGTGTCATTATGAATACAGGCCATGGCGTACCTAATAGGTTGACACTGTTTCCGTCATTGAAAAGCCCCATAAGCCCGAACGGGGTGAAGTTCTGGAAGGTTGTATAAAGAGGATACATAATCATATGGAACGGAAGCACTATCGTTACAATAACAAAAGCAAATAATATCTTTTTAAACGGGAAATTAAAACGCGCAAAACCATATCCTGCCATAGAGCAAACAACCAGTTGGATAATTGTAAGACCGATTACATAAAGCATCATATTACCGAGAACATTAAAGTAATCCATGCGAAGAATGGCAAGCCTGTAACGCTCAAACGTAGGTGCTTGAGGGATGAGATAAACTACAGGGCTGTAGCTGTCCTCGTTTGAGAAAAACGAGCTTGCGATTATCCCTATTAGCGGGCTGAGTATAACATAGGATGTACCGATAATAATAACGGTACGAAACAGTGCAAATATGAAGCTGCGAAGCTTGCGCTCCATATGCCCGCGCGCACTGCCGAAGCTCGTGCTTTTAGTTATTGATGTTATGCGGTTAATTGTATTTTTCATATGTTCTCCTATGTATGATAAAACGTGCGTTTGCTGAGTAATAGGGTTACGATTGCGAGGACAACCAGCACAGCCAGTGAGCTTACAAGGCTGAATGCCGAACCCAGTCCGTAGTTATACTCCGTGAAAATCGTATTGTATGAAAGTGTTACGACTTGGCTGTTTGCGAACGAATCTATGATTGTATACACAACGTTAGTCAGGATTAAAGGCGATACAAGCGGGAATGTTATAAGCCAAAACGCTTCGTAAGGTGTTGCGCCCTCGATTTTTGCCGCTTCGTATACGGAAGGGGAGATTGATTGAAGAGCGGCGAGGAAGATAATGATTTGAACGCCCGACATCGAGATAATGCTGTTAATCCGAGCGACCGCATCTATTATATATTCAATAAGCGCGGGAGGGATGGCGAGATCGCCCAACATATACAGATAGTAACTGACGTTTACGACCATACCCGAACCCAGCGAAGCCATTACCTCAGGTGAAGCAGGGCTTACTCCGCCGATCATCATTGCCCTTGCGGACGAAAGAGCGGTGGCGATGGCGGGTGCGCCAAGTATGACGGGCAGAAAGAATATCGCACGGACAAGTGTTCTGCCGCGAAACTTTTGATTGATGAATAATGCCATAAACAAGGAGAAGAAAATAATCATAGGCACATCAATTAACATGTTTAAGAGAGATGTCCCCAGCACCTCCGAAAATGTCGGATGTTGTGTAAACGCAATGATATAGTTTTGAAATTCATTCCATACAAGCTCCACACCCGATGCGGTGCCCGCCATAACTACGTCGGAAAGGCTCATACGCACCGTACTTACGATTCCGGCGGCGATAAATACAATAAACCCCGTGGTAAAGGGCAGCACAAACAGCAATCCGACGATTGCTTTTTTTCTTGATAGTGACAAGGATTTCTTCAAGCTGCTTCCTCCGGGTGTGTAAGTTTCACCTAACTACAAAACTAACAGGTCCGATCACTTTGCCGTCGAGCGTTTGTTCTTCGTTTGTCCGGTTGATGATGATTTGTATGCCGTTTGAATATGTGATAATCCGTAAGCCGTCGGGTAGAATCTCGTGTTCTAGAATTTCCGTTCCCGATACAGGAGCAAGGGCATCATTGACTGTGTGGTAAACTCTGACTGCCATGTCGCTCCAGTTCTGATAGCGTGTGCTGTATTTCATGTTTAAACCGGTATCTTTCATTGCACTGGCACTTTCGTAAGTAAATGTAAAATGCGGTGAGGCACCAAATTCCACCAGACGAAGAATGATTTGATCTTCATCAAAAATGTTTGAAAGATTTATTGGAATGCCGGCATAATTAACACGTCCGAATATAATCATTTGATAAAACGGAATCTCCTCATCAACCACGTAAAATGCATTGTGGGTAAGCGGCATATTTATCAAGTTCTCACTATAGCGCAGAGAATATAAGTTTCCACCCGAAATCATTAACGGTTGCCCTTGCTCATAAAGCAAATCAAAGCAATGCAGCACGACTTCCTTTGCCTGCTCCCGGTGTATTACCTCCGTACGCCTCCGATCCGATGCCAAAACATCCGCCATGTCACGAAGAGATGTTCCGGTCAGGTTGTAACGGGAGAATGCGTTAATATAACTTTCTGTATACCTCTCCATAAACCGGGGGCTGATCGTATTGTACATAACCTCAAGATAACCCATGGAAAAGGTGTTGTAGAATGTTATCGGATTAACAAGACCGAAGCCGGCAACCATGCCGCCGCTGTAGTAGCGTGAGGATTCCAGTTCATAACGGTATCTTCGGGAGCTCCATGGTACAGTAAGTATATTTGTGTCCGAAAATACTCCGCCGCCCTCCACCTCAAGAGTCCGTGCCAGATTTTCCAACTGACGGACACGACCTAAACTGCGTACAGGATTTATCCTGTCAGCGACATCATGGTAATAACCCCTGTTAAACCAGCCTTGATAGTTAACCATCTGACGCTTAATGCCATTAGCGGTCAGCTCCGCGGATATCTCAGCGGCTTCATCATATCGTGTCATAGGTATCTGCCCCATGTAGGATATACCCGCAAAAAACTTCTGACCCATAACACTGCCGATTAAATCCATGTAAAAAGGTATATCGCCCTGCTCCAACAGCTCGGCACTCAGCGTTCCATCTTCGATAAGAAGCTCCCGGGCGCGTGCAGCCATACCCGAATATCCGCCCTCTGTCAGGAGCGTGTACCTCAAGGTTATATCAATAAGCGGTAAATCCCTCTCTACTATAGGTAATGTAGCTTCGTTTCCGGTCATGCCGAACATTGCCAGAGACATGCTCCCCCTTAAGACATACCCCGGGTAGATGTAGTTATATGAATTAAACTTCTCGGCTACGCCTGCAGTCAGGTAAGCTTGAGATTCCCCTGATTCCAAGCGGGCTAAAACGCTGTGGTTTTTACTTTCAATGCCGAAGAACGGAATTCGCGCAGGTTCGATAATGCCGAGCGTCGCATATTCGCGAAGAAGTGGGTCTTGCCCGTAGATATATTGCATGTATTCGTTGGCGTAAGTCTTTTGGTTGTTAAAGCGGATAAGTGAACCGGAGCCGTTCGGTACGACAAGATAACCTTCGTCATCCGTACACCCTGCGCCAAACGCTCGCAGAAGTTGGATTGCCCCGATGCGTCCGTTCGAATACTCCCTTATCTGTGCAGTGTTTATACTTACCATTAAGCTGTCGCCACTTAGCCGGAAATCAACCGGTATAACAAAGTGGAGCGGGATATCGGCTTCAACACCGGATGCTTCCAGGTCTGCGTAAAAATCATCCATGGTGTAGCCGACACGCTCGAATAATTCATCCATTTCGCGTATGGTTGCAGCACCTGTCCGCACGGAGTCAAGAAGCTCAAGAAATCCGGGAGCTACAGAGGATTCCGTATAACGTGCCATGTTTCGTGAATATTCACGGGTTCCTTCAACCGGAGCTAAGAAATGCTCAAGCCTTGCACGGGTTATAAAAACAGGAACACGCCCTGTGGGGCTTGATGTATCACCCATAGTGTATATGACACGAAGGCCATTATCCAGAGATTCCAGCTTTATCTGATCTAAGGAAACCGAATGGTCAAAGCTGTTCATGCTTGCGGGGAAGCGGTCGGCGGTGAAATAGTCTATGGAAATTTGGGATTGCAGGAGGCTTTTATTAATACCGGAAGCCAGAGGGTCATCCGCCGCTTCGGGTGGTACAGCATGTACGGTTACACCGTTTCGTTTATCATAAAGCGCAATATTGCCGCTTGATTCATCCACATACAGCCTGAGAATATCATTTTCCGTCGCAAGAACCATACCGGGTACGTCACCGGGGATATCGTGTAAGCCTTGGATAGCGGCAAACGGGCGACCATCCTCGAAATCAATAATATCCAGGAGTATATCTCTATGTCCGTTGTGCAGCCTGTAGCGCACTGTCAAATACCCTTGGTATGACCCAATAGCCAATAACGCAACAGCTATAACGATTATGAAAATTTTAGTTGTTAGCTTCATAGCTGAAACTCTCCACGTCATTCTGCGCGTCAGTCGCAGAATCTATTGCTGTGTGTATGTGTTCTACCAGACATATAATATAATTGCGACATGGATTCTGCGACTTTGCGCAGAATGACGGGGGCGAGTACCCCGTGACCGGTAAAGTTCTAAAACCTAAATACCAACTCTGTGTAAATACTGTAAAAAAATCTGTATATCTGATTTAGTAAATCCAAGACAAGCAGTCCTATAAATACCAGTAGCAGAATCGTAATAAAAGTCAGCACCAGCGTAATCAGTGTTTTTAATAATGTATAATTATGCACAGTCATTACGCCTATGAGCATCAGCACCGCTGTCCAAGCAATACCGATTCCGATTAGAATGTGATAAAACGCGGCTTCCTCCAAGGAGATAAAACGGCTGAGTATAGTTGCCGGACCGAGAATCAGGGCTATCGGCAGCATTGCATAACCTGCGACGGTTATGATATCGCGCATACGTCCCTCGCCTTCCATAAGCACCGTAACTGCCCAGTTCCCGATGCAAAATAAGGCGAGTATCAAGAAAAACGCGCTCATTTCCTCTATACCGTCTATAGTGCGGGGGTTAACATCATTGACTACAAACCCTGCGAAGATGCGGTTTATCGTAAATAGAGCGGATAATACAAAGACACAAATTACCGCAAGCGGGACACTGCCTTTATCTCTGTAGCGTATCTCGTAAAATGAATCTATCGGGCGGACCAGCACACCGAACATATATCCGAGGTGCTCGCGTGTGAAATACTTACGCATCCATAGTCCCCCCTCCGTCATCGATTACGTCCTTATGCCTACGGCGGCGGAGTGCACGCAGCACAACAAAACCGAAAATCCCGGCTACCATAACAGTAAGCATCCATCCGATGTTATCCTTGAGGATATCGTTGCGATAACGCCTGAAGGCTATGGAGTAATGGTGCCTGTCCATGCCAAGCTCAAGGTATCTCATGGCGTTTATGTTGTCGCCTGCAGTGAGGTAGGCTTTGCCGATTCCGGCATTTGCAAGCTCAAGGTTTTCGTTGAGAATAAGTACCTCACGCCATGTTTCGACAGCCAACGCTTCATCTCCGTCATACCGCAGGGAGACTGCGCGGTTAATAAGCTCGCCGTACAGCGTTTGCTCAAAGATTATCAGCTCGTTTCTTATAGCATCGAGTGCTAATATACGTCCTTCCTGCACTGCAATAGCGGTAGGTTGCCGGAAGGTTCCCGCTTGCTGCCCCATTCCTCCGAAGACGTACAGCAGGTTTCCTTCACGGTCATATGTGAATATACGCCCGCGCCTGGAATCGAGCAATGAGTACATGCCCTTACCCCTGTATGCAACATCAATAATATTACTCGGACCCGAATATGGGCTGTCAGAAAATGGGAACATTAATAAATCTCCGCCCAGATGCTCGTTTTCGCCTCTTCGTATGACATCCTCACCGTTCGGGTTTAGTCTGCGTACAGCCTGCTCTCCCGCCATGTCAATGTTTGACGCGAAGATGAAACCCATTGGGTCAACGTCAAGACCCGTAAACTCGGTGGGGATGAACTGCTGCTGACGGGCGCGCTGCTCCTGTGTGGAGAGGGCACGCCAGAACCGCTGCCAGAGAGTGATATTAACATTGATGGTTCCGTAAAAGCCTACAAACTCGCCATCTTGATTAAATGTCATGATTCCTTGAAACATATTTCGTGCGATAACAAAAACACGCCCTGCAAAGTCAACAGCTACTTTGAGCGGTACAAAGTCAAAATTCTCGCCGAGCAGCTCTGCTTCCGGGTCGCGGATTGTTTTAACAAGTGTCGTGCCGTCAAGCGCAACGACACGCCGGTTCTCCGTGTCGGCAATATATATCAACCCGTCCGGTGATACGGTTACTCCGCGTGGTCTGTTGAAGCTGTCTTCCGTTCCGTTATTATCGAAGGTTGAGATAACGTCACGTACTGTGTGTAAATCGGGTTCAAGCACTACAATGCGGTTATTGCCCGTGTCTGCGATATAAACAGCCCCGTCCGGTGCAGCAAATATTCCCTGAGGGTCGTTAAACGTCCCGGTACCCAAAGAAACGCCCGATATACTTTCGCCGGGAATGTACGCGGCAGGGGTGTATACTATGAATCCCCAATAGTCATACGTATAGGTGTCATACGGAACAGATGTCGCCAATGCTGCTTCGGATGCAACCGCCGCAACAATGATAACAAGCAATATTATAGCCGCTATACGTTTTGCTTTCATATGGTTTTTTTCCTAATTTTTTATGATTATCACGAACGTGATTACTGTACAGTGGGTATTCCTAGCCCCGTCATTCTGCGCTTTAGTCGCAGAATCTATTACTGTTTGCAGGTGTTCTCTCGGACATACAACATAATTGCGACATGGATTCTGCGACTACGCGCAGAATGACGTTCCTATTCCTTTATTCCCGAGGTGGTCATTGTTTCGAAGATGCTGGATTGGCAGATTAAGAAGAATGTTATCGGGATTGCAGCGATTATGAATGCAACAGCCGCTGATGCTCCCGCACGTGCGGCACCGCCTGCCATAATCTGCTGCATGGCAAACTGCATGGGTTTCAGCTCCTCGCTTCGTAAGAACATGCCGCCGGTATTACCCCAAAGTATCTGGAACTGGAATATCGCAAGGGTCAGCCATGCGGGTTTTACATTCGGCATGACAATCAGCCAGAAGACCTTAATCTCTTTTGCACCGTCAAGTCTCGCCGATTCGATAATGGAATCGGGTATCTGTTCCATAAACTGCTTCATTAAATACAGACCTATTCCAAATGACCATGAGGGCAGTATAAGCGCCAGATAGGTGTTGTTAATGCCCAGGGCGGAGATAATCATGTAATTTGGAATTTGCGTGACTGTCCACGAAAACATCAAGGATAGTATTACTACGTTAAAAAGCAGCGTAGAGCCGGGGAATTTGCGTTTTGCCAGAGGGTATGCGGCGAGCGATGCGCACAAGACATGACCGATCGTGCCTCCGCCTGTGATGATGATTGTGTTGAGTATGTAACGGGAAAACGGCACCCATGTATCGCCCATGAGTACAAATAAATCCGCGAAGTTTTCTAATGTAGGGTTTCGGACAAACAGGCGGGGAGGGAACTGGAACAGCTCGTCAGGCGGCTTGAGAGAGTTGTTGACTATCATAACAATAGGCAGCACCATAAAGAGACCACAAATCGCCATAAGCACAAACAGCAGCATATTTCCCGCTCGCGACCGATTAATTTTCTTACCGCGCGAGATGCGCATATTGCTGCGTTTTGAATTGTGCTTTATTTTGCTACTCAAATCACTAGCGGACATACAGTTGGCTCCTATTCCCCAATTCTTCTTAGCATCCTTTGCACAACCTTATTCGTTCCTACCATCATTATAAATAACACCGTTGCAATTGCTGATGCATAGCCCATTTCAAAGCGGATTCCTCCATAGTCAAGCAAGGTCGTGACTATTGTGGCACCGGAGTTGTTTATTGAGGGGTTGCCGGCGAGGTAGAGGGAGACGTCGGCGATGGCGAAGGATTGGGTTATTTGCATTATTGCGCCGAACATTAGTTGAGGTCTGATTGCGGGCAATGTGATAAACCACAGCTCCTGCCAGCGGTTTGAGACTCCGTCTATGGCTGCGGCTTCGTAAAGTGTTTTATCAACTGTTTGAAGTCCTGCGATAAAGGCAAGAAATCCCGTACCCAGTGACAGCCATAGCTGTACTACGATTAGCACGGGGAGTATGTATTTTTCGGTTTGCAGCCAAAGGATGGCTTCCTGAATGAAGCCGCCTTGCATTAATAAGCCGTTGAGGAATCCGTAGCGGTCGCCTGTCAGTATGATATTCCATATAAGATATGCCTGACCGCTGATTGACGGAGCGTAGAAAACCAGCGTTAGGAGCGCGCGTGTGAAGCCGCGGAACTCGTTGATGATCCATGCAAAAAGGACACAGAGTATATAACTGACAGGTCCGGTCACCACGGCAAGTATCAGCGTATTTCTTAACGCAACTATAAACAAATCGTCCTCAAGAAGAAGCCTTGCATAGTTACCCCAGCCGATGAATTGCGGCATGGAGTGCATATCAAAGTATGTGAGACTGAAGAAAATTGATATCAATACAGGGAGAATCGTGAAGAGGAAAAACAAGGAGAAATACGGAGCAAGCATCAGATAAAAAACTTTGTTTTTTCCAATACGTGAACCAAGTCGCTCATTTCCCATTGATATCTCCTCCTTTGCGTAAAATGTGGATTGCCACGCCGTCTTCGTACGGACCTTTAGGTTTCGTAAGTTCCTAAATATACCTTTTAACCTCTGAGGAGGATTAAATACATTCGCAATGACGAGGTCGGGTTAGGTGATTACGTTATCCGTGCCCCCTTCCGCGGAAGGGGGTGGCTCCGCAGAGCCGGGGGTTGTCCTATGTTACTCTAATCCAACGGTAACCCAAACTCCGTCCTCTTATGGCGTATTTCATCATTTATTAAAATAACCTTGTCCATCAAAGCCTCTCTTGGCATGGGCGGTCTTCTGTTTGAACTCGGGCGGTCGTCCTCTGATGTTGTTACGTCGTAGAATGCATTATTGATATTGCGGTATGTGAAGTATCCGCCCGGTACTTGCGGTATGCCTCTGACGAACTGGAACTGATAACGTAAGGCGCGGTAGTCCTCGGCGGGCCACGGCAGCTTTGAGAAGGCTTCCTGATTGGCTGTGGGAACACGTGCAGCAGGTCCCATCAGACTCTCCATTTCACGGCCGAAGCGGACTTGCGTATCCGCTGAAGTCCACCACTTCATGAATTGCCAGACCTGCTCCTGCATCCTTGATGAACTCATCATGACACATGCAGTGCCGCTCCCGCCTGTCACGCCAATCATGTTCGTGGCAAGCGGCGCGCCTCCGCCGTTGCTGCTGACGGTGCGGTCTACGCGACCGTCAGCCCTGCGTGTTCCGGGAACGGGCGCAAACCCCCATACCCCTTTAATGTCGGGTGCGGAGATTTGGAGATTATTATAAAACGTGTAATCAGCGATGATGATAGGGGTTTCGCCGGTACGGAAACGTTCCTCGACACTGGTGCCGCGGTCGAGTCTGTAGTCGGTGTAAAACTCGGTGTATAACCGAAATGCGTTGATGGCTTCTTCGCTGTCAAGTGCCGAGCGTGTTTTGTTCTCATTATAATAATCGCCGCCGTTTTGGAACAGAAGTGTCGTAAAAATCTGCTCACTCGGCAGCATACCGAACTCCATATGGTTAAAAGCAAGCTCGGACATGATAACGGATACATCATCCCATGTGTCGGGAAGCTCCATGTTCAGTTCTGCCAGAATGTCTTTGCGGTAAAACATCATCGGGAATACTTGTGTTTCGGGAAGCGCAAAGGCTTGCCCTCCGAATTCGTACGGAGTCATGGCACTTTCGGCAAAACGGGTTCGAACCTCGTCAAAACCCTCGAAGGTGCTTAAATCAACCACAGAGCCGCGAAGCCCGAAATTCATCGGCAGCTCCGACCCTACTTGAATTGCGACATCCGGGCCTTGCCCGGCTAGAGATGCCTGCAGCAAGGTACTCATATCCACAAGCATAACATTTACACTTATCCCGTAATCGCGCGTAAAGCTCTCGTCAATCAGTGCTTTAATTACATTTGCCTGGTCACGCCCCGAACCAATCCAAAGTGTGATAACATCACCATCTTCAGCAGTGTTGCCTATTTGATTATAATCTATGATAAACGAATAAAACAGGCGCTTTATCTCGTGCCAGATTCGATGGAAAATAGTATTGTTCCGGATTTTTATCTCGGTATCGGTTGAATGGAAGAAAATCGTGTCCAATTGAAGCGGTTGCTCCATTGCTTCATTAAGCCATGCGCCGCATGCACGGACATTAGCCCTGAAGGAACCGACGTTTCTCGGAAATAATTCATTATTATTAATCAGAACATTAAGCTGGTCGCGCATGGTAATTAGTATACGTTCTCTTTCACTGCTTTGGCCGCCTATTCTGCGAAGCTCCTCTATGACCCATGTTAAATCATCGCGCACAGCTGTCATTTGAGAGGTCAGCTCCGGCAGTACACGTCTTATCTGGTAGTCGGCGAATCTGTCGGGACTTACACCGGTGCGGGAAATCACCCTGCGGTATATACTGTTAAGCTCATACACCGAGTCTCTTACAGTGGATATGATTTCACCGAAATCGCCCAATACAGCTTCTATACGCAGTGTGTTTGTTACTCCTGCTTCGAGATAAAATTTAAACGGGGTACCCTCGTCATCGCTGAGGTTATCGGTCCTCCAATGCCTTGAGAACCCGAAGCCGTAATCCTCAAGCTCCGTGAAAGGGACTTCTCCGTTTAAACTGATTTTCCTTGATACAGTAGCACCGCGCCTGAAATTCTGTCTGCTGTGCAGTGTCAACTCGTAAAAACCTGTTTCGGGGACGGTGAATTCCCACTCGATCCACTGTCCCGGTATACGCCACGAATTTCCGCCGATTGTATTGTTGAGAAAATACTTGGCGCTTGCCGGCATAACAGTGGGTGAGGATTGGTCTTGAATAGGGTAGAGCATCTGGGATGAGGTTCTTATAGCATCCTCCGCGCCGATTGAAATGGTTCTTCCCGATGTGTCAGTCGCGCCTGTAGCTTCCCATGCGGCAAGTGCCTGAGCGTAATTCAACGTAGCATCGCTGTTACTGAAAATGATACGTCGCAGAAGCATTGGCTCGCGCAGTGAGTACAAAGATATAGTGTGTGTGCCGGCTGTCAGGTGTACAGAGAGCGGATGTGTGATATATCCGCCGGAGTCATACACATAATCGGAAATCCATTCGGGTGACTCGACCATAACCGGCTTTAAATCATTGCCGCGATTGTCTGCATCCCACACTATTGTCTCCACTCCGGGCTGCTCTGCAGCCTGACGGTTCTGCCATTTGCGATAGAACTCAACAAGCGCCATTTCACGGTATGGCAAAGCCCCGTCTATGAAAATGCTGCGTTGTATCGACGAGCTTTTCCCTTCGACGGGGAAGTATTCAAACATAATCTCGTAAAACCCGGTTTCGGGTACGGTTATGTCAAATTCAATGATAGCGGTCTCGGTCGTTAGAACTGATATGCCGGGCATCCCTTCAAAATCAATGAACTTCTCAGGAACAGCGGCAATACCGTCATCTTCAAAGCGGCTGTAATCGGAAGCCTCGATAATGACGTAATTATCCGGTCTGATTTCAGGAAAGCGGCTGCGGTACTCCCTATATGTCGGAATCTCAGGATTTACCGAATGTGTATTGACGATACTGATGAAATCATCCCTCGTCAAGTCGGTACCGGCAATAGCACGGCCCGGAAGCAATATTTGAATAAAAAGCAAAGCGGCTAAAAGCACGCACACCCTTTTTCGCACCTGTCACACTACTTTCATAGCGGGAATATGTCTTAACTCAAGACATAGCAATGATACCACGAAAAAGGAGTTTAATCAAGATTTCAAATGTTAATTTTGGATAAGCCGGGGGGACAGGGGGACGGTTCATCTGCCCTAATCGATTAGACGAATCAAGACAGGGGGACGGTTCATCTGCCCTAATCGATTAGACGAATCAAGACAGGGGGACGGTTCATCTGTCCCTCTGTTACATTTGATATATGTTTTCGCTTGCATTCAACTTAGTCGTGTTATATAGTTCAAGTAAATGGAATTATATCGGAGGAGTAAGTGATGGATTTTACAAAGGTAATTAATTATTTGGAGTCGCTTAGCGACATAGGGATACCCGGGACAGACCTTAGTCTTTACCTTAAAGGCAATGAAGTCTTTCGCCATCAAACCGGTTTTGCCGACTTGGAGTCTCAAACTCCTATTAAGCCGGATACGCTTTATGCAATCTGGTCTATGACAAAAGTGGTAACATGCGCAGCGGCATTGCGGTTTTATGAAGAGGGTAAGTTTTTACTGACAGACCCTCTGTACGAGTACCTTCCCGACTTTAAGGATATGACTTTCCGGAAAACGCGAGCTAATGGGGAAGTAGATATAGAGCCGTGCACACAACCGATAAAAATCGTGGACTTATTTACGATGTCTTCGGGACTAACTTATAATGTTTCAAATAAGCTGATAGCTGCCGCTGAAACAGCAAAAAACAAAGACTTACAGGAAGCAGTATCCGCTCTTTCAAAGGAAGCGTTATACTTTGAACCCGGCACTCGTTGGCATTATGGCTTGAGTCATGATGTCTTAGGCGCGCTTATCGAAGTTCTTTCCGGGAAAACCTTCGGTGAATATTTGCATGATAACATTTTTGCACCACTCGACATGGAAGACACATTCTTTAGTCTTTCTATTCCCGAAGATAAAGCCGGACGAATCGCAACCGCATACGAGTTCGACGAGATTACCCGAAAGCACAAAAAAGCTGCACCGACCCCCATGATAGGCGACTGGAGATTTGAATCCGGAGGCGGCGGGCTAATTTCAAGCGTGGATGACTATGCTAAGTTCGCAAACACTCTTTGCTCCGGTGGCACTGCATCGAATGGGTATAGGTTGCTTGGCAAGGCTACGGTGGATTTAATGAAAACGAATCATTTGGACAACACCCGACTGGGTGATTATAGATGGGGACACCACTCCGGCTATGGTTATGGTTTGGGTGTGCGTACCATGATAGACAAAGCAGCAGGCGGCT
Source organism: Oscillospiraceae bacterium (assembly GCA_009783555.1). GTDB lineage: Bacteria > Bacillota > Clostridia > Oscillospirales > Oscillospiraceae > WRMH01. The sequence goes on along the minus strand of WRDH01000035.1, from coordinate 7,118 downwards.
CAAACAGCAGCCCGGGTGAGTTCGGCTGGTCCGGAATGTTGGGTACAGTTGTAGTTATGGATCCAACAGCAGAGCTTACTTATGTATATGCCCAACAGCTAATGCCAAGCAAGGAAGAATATGTAGCCCCAAGGCTTAGGAACGTCATATACTCCTGCTTATAGCTTATCGTAAACTGCGTTCAAGACAGATGAACCGTCCCCTTGTCTTTATACTCTCACGTAATGCTCTCCCTTAGTTCACGCGTTTCATGCGCTTAATCATGATCTCATTCCTGTTCAGGTAAGCATTTCGCTTGGCTTTGGTCAGGTGCGCTCTACCTTCCGGGTTTCTTGTGAAGATCAATGTGAAAACGCCTATTTGTTTTTTTAACTTTTTCGCAAGCACTTCTGCTCTTTCTTTATTTGAACCTATTATTGAAGGGCAAGCGTAGCTGTGGGTGTAGGACATCCATGGCAGGAACTTGTGCTTTTTTATCATCACATAACGCGGGTTATCTATTGCTGATAGCATTTCTGCTATTGCTGTGCCAAAGCGTTCGTTATCGTGCGCGTTGGCGTTTTTTATTATGCAGTGGCTGTATCCGGTCCGGCATTTGCGAAGCTCTATCTTCGCTTCGTTGCTTTCAATCAGCTCCAACTCTTTCATTGCGCTTAAAAGGCAGGCTGCAAGTGTTTTAACCGTTTTTTCCGGTGAAATGAACTTGATGATTTTATCGAGTGCATGACCGATCGTGTGGACTGCAACGAATACAATGATAAATGAAAGAATCATTAGTATCAGGGAATCCGTGAAAAATGGCACTCTTAGTAATCCATCGATAAAAACCGTCGCCACAATACCCCATGCCAAAACTGCCGTCAAATTTTGTAACAAGAATACATTAGGACGGATACGTTTTGGTACTTCGCAGGCGTCTGAAACCGTGGGTCTGTCAAATTGACCAAGTACCGCATCCCAGCTTGCCGCCATTTTTTCCTGCTCTGATGCTCTTTTCAGCATTTCGGTGTTTATAACTTCAAAGCCTGTTTCATCAAAAGGCGGTCTTATAATATCTATCCTGTCGATTCCGCTCTCAATTGTGCCGCCGCTGTAAGACGGAGCTAAAAAGCCTTGAAAACGCCTGACCAGCATTAAGTAATCATCGCTTATAAAGTCCGTATTGGATGAGACGGTATACTTCACTTTTTCTTTTACCCTATCAAGCTTTTCTTCAAGCAGATACGGCGGCTCAATCGTCGCTAAATGCCAAATGTTTGCTGTTTTATCAGGGTTGTTCCTGTCAATTCTGATCGCTCTTCCCCTCATTTGGTTTGAGAGCATGAAACTACCTACAAAACTGGCAAGTAAAAGCGAGTTTATACACGGAGAATCCCAGCCCTCGCCAAGCAGGGCTTTTGTTCCTACTAGAATATTTATTATCCCGCTTTCCAAAGCTTCGGTAAGGACTGCCACTTTGTTTTTATTGGAACCTGAGAAGATAAGCTCTGTATAATCAGCTTTTTCTAATGGCTTTTCCTTAAAGCTGATACTTCTGCGTTTAGCAATATCTTTAATCACATCAACAGTTTTGTTAGGAACTATAACTAAAGAACCTGAAAGAAGTGCAATGTTAGCTATATTTCCAACCGCTCTGCGAACAGTCTCGAATATCGGGACCGTTCCCATAATCTTTATAACCTCGTTGGTGCCGACGATAGGGAGGGAGTCTTTTCTTATGAAGTCTGTGAGTACCACCATTCGGAGCGCATTTCCCATATCCTCGCATTCTTCTTGCACTACCTTGCTGATCCCCGAGAGCTTGCCTATAGAATTACTCAACATTTTCTTGATTTTTCTGTCACCTGTCAGGCTTATAACGTTGCCGCTGACAAACCCGTTGCTACGCAAGGATTCTCGAATTTCCGCGACGTCCTTTTCGCCAAATAATTCAGGTGTGCCGGTAATAAAGTTAAGTGCTGTTTGAGCGGTTTCAAGTGAGTACTTCTTAAGAGATTTTTGTGGTGATATGATGGAAATGAGCCTTCTCGGGACTTTTATCCGTGCCCTTTCCGCAAGTGTAAGTATTGATGCGTTTTCGTCCGGATTTTCCAGTATCTGCTCCATTTTGTTTTTTTCTTTGTAGTGCAAAAATATGCCGGAGTTATAGATCGCATCACTAAAACTCTGTGATAGTATAATGTCCTCAACACATTCATGCGCTTTTTTCTTGTATCCGGTCACAATGGCTTGCTCATCTTTTGTCGGATAAGAAAAGTATATGTAATCCTGATGCGGGCAAAGTGTTTTCTGTTTTACCAGCTCCGGGATAAATATCTCGGCGTCTATCTCACCGCAAAGCGAAATATATCTGTTCCACTCGGCAGGCGTGCTGTCGTATGGTGGTGTCGCTGTTAGAGCTATGATGTTTATGCCTTTTAAAGAAGCGACAAAGCCTTCCAGTGCCTTTTGCCATTCGCTTCTTAAATGATGCGCTTCATCCAGACAAATCGTTTTGATACCTGCTGATTTTACCGCTTCAATAAGGTCAAATGTCGAGTAGTCCTCAACTTCTGTGTGTTCGACTTCATCTTCATCATCTGTATCGAGTTCCTCGTCAGCTATCTTTTTATTATATGCCGCATGGAGAGCTTGATATGTAATCGATGTGATTGCTTTTGGTGTTTTGAGATTGAATGAAAATATATCGCTCAGCTTGTCGGGTTCATCCATAAACCCCTCGGCAAAGCGCTCTCCCCATTGCTGACGGATGGTGACACTCGGGGACAGTACAATCGCCGGTGCGTTTATGCGCCGGATCAACTCCAATCCAAGTATGGTTTTACCACTGCCGGGAGCTGCAACAATATGGATTTTCCTGTTCTCAAGATACTCCGCTGCATTATCAAGCACATCCTGCTGATAGTAGCGAAATGTGCCTTTGAATCGATAGTCTGTTAAGTTGATATCACTCATTGTATTCAACTCAATTCCGAAGCCTTGAGATACTTTCCGGAATTATGCTCCTCGCTCCATTGTAGATAATGGTGTTATGAAACCCGCTATTGGTAAAGGAAGACAGGGGGACGGTTCATCTGTCCTGTGACATGGTGAGATAAGAAGACAGGGGGACGGTTCATCTGTCCTGTGGCATGGTGAGATAAGTACCGGTCGTCAAGAGAGACCGCGGTGATTATCTTCTAACAAACTAACAAAATCAACCGGGGTGATTATTGCTGAATCGTTTGGATAGTGTTTTGTGTTTCCGGTCGCAAGATACGCTCCGGCATATTTTGCAATATCATAAAAACATCGATCATCTTCATCCGGTAAAGAAATAGTACTTGCATCGGTAGTGACCGATACACCATTTAAACAGATTACATCAAGTAAATCATCAACATCCTTAGTTTCAAGTCCAAATCTTTTTCGATAAAGGACATCGCGATACTCAATCAAGATTTCACTGCTTACAAAGAGAGTAAACTGTTTTTCTTTCAGCGCGTTAACAATCTTTGCCGGGAATCCATGAGCGGTTATAAGACCTGAAACAAGAACATTAGTATCAATTACGACATTAAGCATTTGTTGTACCCGATGCCGTACGCTCACGCCTTTCTTTACGGGACAATGCTATCTCGGCATTTATTTCTTCCAATGTCATTTCTGCCGCTCCGCTTCGCTGTGCTGAAGTTCTCAAATTATTAATAGCTCTTGTAAGCTTGATTTGATTCAACACTGCAAGTGTTTCTTCAAAATCATTCTCATTTACCTGAATCATCACAGCTGTTGGCTTTCCATTACTGGTAACTACTATTTTTCCGTTATCTGTCAGCATATCGTTAATTTTTGCGGTTGATGTCCTTAACTCACGAAACGAAACAAAACTCATACCGGACATTTCATATACCTCCTTTGAATAGAGTTTTAACAACACCAATAGTGTACCATATCGATACCACATATGTCCACACTATTTGACATTGTTCTTCTTGCTCAATATTAATGAAGTACGAGAATCTTATGCGCTTTAAAAAGACAGGGGGAAGACAGGGGGACGGTTCATCTGTCCTGCTGCGGATTTTTAGTGATATGGCTTTGCATTTGTGATATAGTTTCATATGGAAGACAGGGGCAAGACAGGGGGACGGTTCATCTGTCCCGCTGCGGATAAAGACAGGGGGACGGTTCATCTGTCCTGCTGCGGATTAGGAATATTTTTATGAAACGATATGGATTTAATATGCTCTGGATGTTTTATTGGCAAGGTAAAGCCGCGGCGAAGCCAAGCATGAAACAGCTTGATTTTATAGCGAAAAGAGGGTTTAATTTCATAAGAGTGCCGATGGATTACCGGTTTTGGACGAAGGACTTTGATTACTTAAACCCGGATGAAAGAGTATTTGAAAAGATAGATTCGTATCTGACGGCATGCCGTGAACGCGGACTGCACATGAGCCTTAATCTGCACCGTGCGCCGGGCTATTGTATCAACAACATCGAAATAGAACGCCACAATCTCTGGAAGGATAAGCAGGCACAGGATGCATTCGTTTTTTTATGGGAGGGCTTTGCAAGGAGATACAAAGGGATTTCATCCGATGAATTGAGCTTTGATTTACTGAATGAACCCCCTGATATCGGAGAGAACGGCTTCACGCGTAAAAGGCATGAGAAAGTAATGCGCCGTACAATTGACGCAATTAGAGCAATCGATGCCGATAGATTAATCATACTCAACGGTATTGGCGGCGGTGGAGTTGCTATTCCTGAACTTGCCGATACAGGCACCATACATAGCGGGCGTGGTTACGCACCTTATACCGTCAGCCATTATAAGGCGGAATGGACAGAGATGCCCAAGGGATATAAATGGCAAAAGCCCGTATACCCCGGTATTATGGATGGCGAACTATGGGATAAGACGGCATTAAAGGAATATTACAAACTGTGGCGTGAGGTCGAAACGTCCGGCGTTGAAATACATATCGGCGAGTTCGGCTGTTATAATAAAACCCCGAACAATGTCGCTCTGAGTTGGCTCGGCGAACTGCTTGAGATATTTGGTGAATATAAATGGGGGTATGCACTTTGGAACTTCGAAGGCGCATTCGGAATAGTGGAGCATGGCAGACCGGGAGCCAAATATGAGATGCTCGATGGCTTTAAGGTTGACCGCGAATTGCTGGAGCTGTTATTAAGTAATATGATTTAAGGACAAGACAGATGAACCGTCCCCCTGTCTTCCGTCCCCCTGTCTTGAAACCATCTTCTTCTTGCATAGTATAGTGATATTGATGCTATGACACATATAAAACCAACTATAGCTCAATTAACCGAGTTCCTGTCATTTTCCTTCCACTCAGTTATAATACGTTTATATTCCTTTGCATTTTCATCTGTATATCCGATTAAGATATTCGGAATTTTTGCTTCAATTTCATCGGAAATTCTTTCATCCAATGGTTTGCCCTGAGCATCAACAAGCTTTATTCGAGCTTGTTTTTTTGTTACAAGAGAATATTTTCTGCCATTTATCAGACAAACCGTAATACTCTCCGATTTGCCTGTCGGTATATGTTCTACCGAATGACTCGTGACGCTGTGATATGCCCATACAATATCTTCATATCTTATAAGTAATCCGATATTTGTATACAAAAACGTATCGCCGAATGTAAACTTTGTTATAGGGTCATAAGTAACATATCCATTAAGCAGATCATTAATACAATATAAGGAGTCTGTTTTAATCAGCCACTTGATGCTGCCTCTTAAATACCATGGATAACAGGCAAATGCGATTATGCCCAACAAAAAGCCGGGTAAGCCAAAAATGACAATAGCACCGAGTGCTGCATCATCAAATCCATCATACATAAGAAGTACCGTTAATATAATACCTGCAAAAAGAAGAAAGAATGTAATAAATAATAGTATTCTATATGCCCTCATTCTCCCTTTGCACAGGGCTTTTAGTATATGCTTCATCTCCATTCGTGTTGCATCGATTTCATAATGGCGTTTCTGTGATTGCTGTTCCATAACTTCATTCCTATCCTGCAATTAAAGCATTCCAATCTTCGTTTGTGGCATATCGTCCTGCAAATGTTTGACCTAATCGCGGCATCCCATACCTGTAATCTCCCGATTGGGCTATAATAATAAACGGATTAGATCCGTCAGATTGCTCATAAGTAAGCATTATTCCATGCCCTTGCATTGAGTACTGAGCAGAAACGGAAGCGGGAACAAATAATATTGTGTATGTAAACTCTAAGTTTGATAACGCTCTTAATAATCTTTCGGTTTCATCCGGGGTTAATTCTTTTATAATTTCATAATCCGTATCCTCAATATCGATATAATCATGGATAATAAAAAAGTCCACTTCATTTTCCATATATATAATTTCTGCCTTTATAAGACCTTGCATTAATTCATCATAATCATAGAAAAAAGTATATTGCCTACTAAGACATCCGGAAATAGCAAGTGCAATCACTATTAAAGGAATTCCAACAAGAATACCAAGTATTTTAACACCATGTCCGGCTATACTTGTAAATCCTTTGTCTTCGGGTGTCAATATTTCTCCGTGCTTCATCAAGTATGCTCCTTGATATTTTTAGTTTCGATCATCAATCCTCGTCAAATATAACCGTATGTTCATCTGTACATTCATCAAGAAATCTATAAAACTCGCGTCTTGTCGAATTGCTGATGAAGATTTCAAAATGAATCCCCTTGCCGCAATCAATACGCAAATCGTTTGTATTCGTATAGCAGATGTTTTCAATTTTTAACGGTAAGAGCTCATCTTTAAATTCCTTTAAGTTGTCCGCGACATTACCCAGATAAGTCTATTACTACAACATCATAGCGCAACAAATCTGACTTATCAAGATATTTGCGCTTTTCGCAAGGTGTCCGTTATGCTTATTTATCGCCTATAAAAGAAATTTTAAAGCCGTCTTTTTCAGTTTCATAAAACGCCAAAATCTCGTGCATAAACTGTAAGCGTCCAATAGGAAGGTATACCGGTTTATTGGCCTAAATCAAGACCTTGCAACTTTCAGGTGCATTTTTTGGTAACAGCGAGATAAGTAAATCTTCATTGTTTCGCAGATCGATCCCAG
>WRDH01000034.1 GCA_009783555.1 Oscillospiraceae bacterium | reverse complement strand
TTACAGTCTGCCCCCTTTGGCCACTCGGGAACTCCCCCATATGGAGCTTCTGACCCGACTCGAACGGGTGACCTGCTCATTACAAGTGAGCTGCTCTACCAACTGAGCTACAGAAGCACAAAAGAAATCATAGCAAAGACGTCAATGTTTGTCAATATGAATTGACGATATTTTGCATTATGGAGCAGCCATTGAGAGGGTATCCGAAAATTTATAGTAATTCCAGCCAATGCACTGCACCATAGCGAAATTTGCGTTGTTCGGTAAAATTAGTGTGCTGACTGAAATTACTATAAATTTCCGGATACCCTCTCAACGTCTACTCCGGATTCGTACTTGCATCACTAAGCGATTTTACGTAGTCTCGCAAAACGAGAAGAATAATACCCAAAAGTACAAGGACGAAATACTTGAACTCTATTACTTCTATTCCCGTCCAATAGAGCAGGAAATACTCGTATGCGATCAAAGAACAGAAAATGGTCACTACCGGCACATACCATCTTCTTTTGTCGAACATAAACAAAACGACAGATAGGACGTCTGCCATGAAATAGTAACGGTCATGCATTTTCGGCAGCATAAACGGGATGATTATTGTAAAGAGGTAAGCAAGCCGGACAAAATCAACGGTGTTTATCAGACGCGACCTGTTAACGTATGTAAAATACATCAATCCTAAAACGGCAGTCCCTGTCAAAAAAAGTCCTGTGATCGTAAAGCTTTCGTAGAAAACCGGATTGAAATTCACGGGCAGATCAACAAAACGCCATATATTGACAATATTCAAATTCAATCTATTGTAGTAGCCAGCCTGCCCGACATAAACGAGCAAGACTTCATTCAGGGGTATACCTGCAAGTATTGCGGGGAGGAGTGCCGCCATATATACAGCAAAGAAAATATAGCAATCCTTAAATTTGAGATTTTTTGTTATGACAAATATTGGAAGTATAGGCAGTAATAACGCCGCTTGAAGCTTAAAGGCTACAGCGAGTGCCATAAATGCGTAAGACATCTTGCTGCGCCGCGCCAGCCCGTAGTAAAAAGAGCCGATTGCGAATGCTGCGTAAATAGAGTCGGATTGTCCCCACATTGCTCCGTTGAGGATTACGGTAGGTATGGCAAATGTCAGCACAAATGCCAGTATGTGCATGTTTAGGCGGTTTGTTTTCAACGAAACGATTTTCATTACATAATACGCAAGCAGGAGATCAAAAAAGACTGACACAATCTTCATTAGTACAAGGTCGGGAGCGTTGATTCTGGCAATTATGTTAAGAATATACATATAAGGCGGATTATAGTTGCTGACTGTGGTTCCGAGCCCTTCCCAAAAGGTCATTGTCCGGTACTGCTCAATCCAAATCTTATGGAAATGGACATAATCTCCGGATTCATAGAAAAACAAAGGAAAACGAGCAGCCAGTAATGCAGCAACGCTCACGACGATAAAAATATATGGAGCAATTTTGTCTAATAAAGTTTTTTCTTCTGTGTTTTCAGAAAATTGCATATACGTATAATACTCCTCCTTGAAAAAGCACTACATCCGCTTGCGCTCGGAGCATTATAATTAAATTTCCATTCTCAAACACGCCGTACTACCTATTTGCAAATTTATACATCTACCGGGTTCCCGTCCGCCAACTCGCCTGAAAATTTAATAATAATACTCCTCACCGCTACGAAGAGTAAATTTAATTGCATCCCATACTAGCATACATACTCTACAATTACAAGAAAAGACCTTGCAATTGCACCATAATCATAGTAGACTTATTGGAAATACTCGACAAGGATGATTATAATGACACTCTATGAAGAACTTAAAGCGCGGGGGCTGATTGCGCAGGTTACTAACGAAGAAGAAATCAGCGAAATGATAAATAAAGGAAAAGCGACGTTTTATATCGGATTTGACCCGACTGCCGACTCATTGCATGTGGGGCATTTTATGGCGTTATCATTTATGAAGCGGCTGCAAATGGCGGGGAACAAGCCTATTGCTCTTGTCGGCGGTGGCACGGGAATGATAGGCGACCCTTCGGGAAGGACTGACCTGCGTGACTTAATGACTGTTGAAACGATCAATCACCATTGTGAGTGTTTTAAGAAACAAATGTCGAAATTTATCGACTTTTCTAATGACAGGGCACTTATGGTCAACAATGCAGATTGGTTGTGTGACTTGAACTATCTGGACTTTTTACGTGAATACGGTGGGTATTTTTCGGTGAACAGAATGTTAGCTGCTGAGTGCTATAAATCCCGTATGGAAAAGGGGCTGTCATTTCTTGAGTTTAACTATATGATATTACAAAGTTACGACTTTTATGAGCTATACAAAAGATACGGTTGCAATATGCAATTCGGCGGTGACGATCAATGGTCGAACATGCTTGCGGGTACAGAGCTGATACGAAGAAAACTCGGCAAGGATGCGCATGCATTGACTATTACACTTTTGTTGAATACTGACGGTGATAAAATGGGGAAAACCGGAAAAGGTTCGGTATGGCTTGACCCGAATAAGACAAGTCCGTTCGAGTTTTATCAATACTGGCGAAACGTCGCCGATGCTGATGTTACAAACTGCCTTAGGATGCTGACGTTCCTGCCTTTAGATATAATCTGGAAAATGGACACATGGACAGGAGAGCAGCTAAATGGTGCTAAGGAGACCCTTGCATTTGAATTGACAGCACTGATTCACGGCATTGATATCGCCGAGCAGGTTCATGATACATCAAAGGAACTGTTCAAATCAGGCGGTTCTGCCGATATGCCGACAACGGAACTAACGGAAGCTGATTTTGAACATGGTGCTATAGATATCCTGACAATACTTGTAAAGTCGGGACTATGCCTGTCAAGAGGCGACGCAAGAAGAAATGTGGATCAAGGCGGCGTAGAAGTATACGACAAACCCGTATCATCAATAGCAAAAACCTTCACAATAGACGAATGCTCCGGAGAAGGCCTGATAGTAAAGCGAGGAAAGAAAAACTTCCGCCGGATAAAGGTGAAATGACACACACTAAATTTACACAAAGTATTGCAAGTTTCTCTGTTTAATATGGTATAAATACGCTGCATTATTTGTTCCGATGCAATATCCCAACAGATTGTATAAAAATGATTAAATGCTTGACTCTTGCAACTATATACGGTATAATGATTGTCGCGGCAATCATTATACCGATTTTTGTATATATGATATAACGCTATAACATAACGCTGTATATAGTTTTATTTTTATGTGAGTAATTGCAGCAGCTATGGTATAACAGGGTGTCGTATTTCGGGTTTCTGAGTACCGGTGGAAATAAGTTAAGGAAGTAAGTGTCCCGATAAATAAAATTTCCACATATTTTTCTACAAATAAGCTTCGGAATTGTTGACAATTCACCAAATTTAAAGTAGACTGTACAGCTAGCGGCAAATAGTGGCAAACTGCAAAAAGAAACACTAAAGGTAGGTGTAGATGTGGTAGGTACAAAGCAACTAAGGCTCGGAGAGGTACTGCTTGAAGCCGGATATATTTCTGAAGAACAGCTAAATCAGGCTCTGGGCTTGCAAAAATCATCACCCGAGAAAAAACGTCTCGGAGCGGTTTTGATTGATAACAACTTCATAACCGAAGACCGCCTGAACACGGCACTTGCGCAAAGGCTTAACATCAAATACGTCGCAATGAGCGACGCTCCCATCGATCTTGACGCTGTTAAGCTTATACCAAAAGCCATCGCAAGCAAGCACTGTCTCATTGCTATAGCGGTGGATCACGGCGTATTACGCATAAACATCAACGACCCCCTCGACTACTACGCGATAGAAGACGTTAAATTAATCACACATATGCAGCTCGATGTACAAGTATGCAACCGTGCCGATATAATGAGATCGATAAGCGAAGCATACTCGGAAATCGAAACAAAGGATGCTGCTTCGGGAGCAAACGAAACAGCCGGAGTGACCGAAACCCTCGGATACGTCGATATTTCCGAAACAGCGGACGATACACCTATTGTCACACTCCTTAACTCTACATTATATAAAGCACACAGCGCAGGAGCCAGTGACGTTCATATTGAGCCCTTCGAAGAGCATACACTTTTCCGTATACGCGTCGACGGGCTTATTGTCGATTATCTCTCGCTTTCGGTATCGCTTCATAACTCAATAGTTGCACGTATAAAAATCCTCGCCGGAATGGACATTGCGGAAAAACGCGCACCTCAGGACGGGCACTTTCGCGCAAAGCTGCAGGATATAGAAATTAACGTACGCGTATCCAGCCTTCCGACAGTCTACGGCGAGAAAATAGTCATGCGCTTTATGGGGCAAAGTGGCACTCTCGACAATGCAAACACCTTCGGCATGGAGAAGGATGATTACGACAAAATGATTCAAATGCTCCGTGTACCGCATGGTGTCGTATATGTAACAGGCCCGACCGGAAGCGGCAAAACCACCACACTATATATGATAATGGAAATGCTGGCGAAACGTAACGTCAACATTTCAACGATAGAAGACCCTGTTGAACGCAATCTGGCAAGAATTAACCAAACCCAGATCAACCCGCTTGCAGGTCTTACATTTGAAAGCGGTCTTCGCTCCATACTGCGCCAGGACCCCGATATCATAATGATAGGCGAAACGCGCGATACAGAAACCGCAAGCATCGGTGTCAGAGCAGCTCTGACGGGCCATCTCGTAATGAGCAGCCTTCATACAAACGACTCGGTATCGGCAATTGTCCGCTTGCTTGATATGGGCGTTGAAGACTATCTGCTCGCAAACTCCTTGATTGGCGTACTTGCTCAACGCCTTGTCAAAAAGATTTGCCCGTTCTGTGTCGAAGAATACACACCGGCCGACAGCGAGCTGAGAATGCTCGGTGGAGCGCATCCCGCAACTCTGGCAAGAGGCAAGGGATGCCATAACTGCAACAACACAGGCTACAAAGGACGTACTGCCATACACGAAATAATGACTATCGACCCGACAATCCGCAGCATGATTTCGCATAACGCTCTGACAGAGGATATATACGCATACGTCAGAGAACACAACAAAGTAAAATTCTTAAGCGAAAGCCTGATAAAAATGGTGCTGGACAAAAAAACCTCAATGGAAGAACTGATGAAGCTGACATACTTTGTAGAGTAGAGTTACTATACACTCGTCATTCTGCGCGTCAGTCGCAGAATCCACATCCATACAGCAATAGATTCTGCGACTAACGCGCAGAATGACGGGGCAAAAGCGCATTCCTTAAATATCTGAGGCGTAACCTCGTGAAAGGAAGCAATATGGACATCAGACAACTAATAATGACGGCGCGGGAACGCAGGGCAAGTGATATTCATATCACGGTATCGAGAAATCCGGTATTCCGTATTGACGGCAGACTGACGGAAACAGAGTTCTCATTGACCCGGGAAGAAAAATACGGGCTTATAGTATCGATGCTCGAGCAGCATCAGCGCGAGGCAATGGACAGAGGCGAAGACGTAGACATGGCGTATGCTTTGGATAACGGGCTTCGTCATCGTGTTAATGTCTTTCGCCAGCAGCGTGCTCTGGCATGTGTCATCCGTATAATTAACGAGCATACACCGACATTCGAGGAGCTTAATCTGCCGGAAATCTTACGGACACTGGCTAAAGAGCCGCGCGGGCTTGTGCTTGTAACAGGACCGACAGGATCGGGTAAATCCACAACACTGGCGGCAATGGTAGATTATATAAACAGTACACGCGACTGTCATATACTTACAGTCGAGGACCCGGTCGAATATGTATATCAGCAGAAAAAATCACTGATACATCAACGTGACGTCGGCGCAGATGTTCCCTCGTTTTCGTCCGCGCTCCGCAGCGCAATGCGCGAAGACCCGGACGTTATACTCGTAGGCGAGATGAGAGACTACGAAACAATCTCCGCAGCAGTAACGGCAGCGGAGACAGGACACCTTGTTTTATCCACTTTACACACAACAGGCGCGGCAATGACGGTCGACCGTATAATCGACGTATTCCCGCCCCACAATCAGCAGCAGATCCGCACACAGCTCGCATCGGTACTAAAAGGAATAATCACACAAACTCTGGTTCCGAGAGCATCAGGCAAGGGAAGGGTAGCGGCGTTTGAAATAATGCTCGGAAGCGATGCGGTTCTCACATTGATACGCGAAAACAAAGGACACCAGTTGAACTCAACAATCCAGACAAGCCAAAAACAAGGTATGATATTATTAGATTCATATTTAGCAAACCTTGTAAGAGACGGGACAATAAGAATAGAAGACGCCCTCGAAAAAGTAAACAACAAACCGGAATTCATGAGCGAGGTACAAAGGCTGTAGGGTGTCCGTCATTCTGCGTGTCAATCGCAGAATCCACACCGCAACACCTACATACAACAATAGATTCTGCGACTTACGCGCAGAATGACAGAGGGGTAGGAGTACCCCGCAAATAGCAAAGACTGTAAGCAACCTAATACCGAAGATTCTGTGAAAAAGTGCTAAACAACTAAAAAATCACGGTATAGCGTGATTTAAAATAAATAAACAAATAAAAACTGTTAAAAACAAAGGAGAAAATACCATGCAAAGACTACTCACAAACAGAAAGGGTTTTACCCTGATAGAACTCATTGTGGTAATCGTAATCATCGCGATTCTGATTGCTGCACTCACCCCCGCGATCCTCGGCGTCATCCGCAGAGCGAACATCGCAGCCGACGAAGCGGATGCAAGGACAGTTATGATGGCAGGCTCGGTCGCAGGATTATCGATGCCCGATGGTCCGGGAACACCGGACGATGCTGATATACTTGCTGAAATGACAGGAGCAACTAATGTTAGACCCGGAACGTATCATGTGTATTTTGAAGGATCTGTGGCTATTGGTTCTGAGTTTTTTTTGGGTACTAGAACAGGTGAACCTGCAACAATTGGCGATGTGTCAGGTGACGATCCGCCGGTTATTGTAGTAGTAACCAGAAACCCCTAGTTAATCAAGTCAAAAGCAGAGATACCCCCACCTAACGAGGATCAAATGACTGAACTAGCTTTCAAAATTACATTCACCGCTCTTTTTGCTGTGTTAGGAGCGTGCATAGCCAGCTTTGCAAATGTAGTTGCGCTGCGCAGTGCTAAAGACGAATCGTATATAAACGGGCGTTCCCGCTGCCCCGAATGCGGCGGGACGCTCCGGTGGTTCGAGCTTATACCTGTTGTCAGTTGGCTCATTCAAGGCGGGCGGTGCCGCAAATGCAGTGTTCCAATATCACCACGTTATCTGATTGTCGAAATTGCCGGAGCATTGGCACTCGGGCTGAGCTTTTTCAAATACGGGTTTTCATGGAGCTTCCTGATTGCACTGGGCGTATATGTAATTCTTATGCTGATAGCTGTAATAGACTTTACAATCATGGAAATCCCGAACGGGCTTGTACTTGCACTTCTTCCGTTTGCAATAGGCGCGATATTCGCGCAGCCGGAGATTTCGCTCATATCCAGAGCAATAGGCATTCTGACAATAAGCCTTCCGATGCTTATACTCGCATTGATAGTAAAAGGAGCATTCGGCGGCGGTGACATAAAGCTGATGGCGGTTGTAGGCTTGCTTCTGGGATGGCAACTGACTTTACTCGCAGCATTTATCGGGGTTTTTATTGCGGGATGCATAGCGATTACACTGATTATCAGAAAAAAAGTAAAAAAAGGTGCTCAAATGGCATTCGGACCGTATCTTTGCTTAGGCACAATGACTGCATTTATTTTCGGCACGGAAATACTTACATGGTATTTAGGTTTATACGGGTTATGGCTGTAAACCTTTAAAATGAAGAGGTAAAAATGGCTAAATATCAATTTACTGCATTAAATATCAACAATGATAAAGAAGTGGGCATAGTGGATGCGCGTGATGAGGAGCATTTTCGGAAAATCATGCGCGGGAGAGGGCTTGTCCCCACGAAATACAGAGTCATTGACGAAAAACTCGGCACATACCGATTAAAACCGCCGGAGGTAGCGGAATTCTGCCGGCAACTCGCCAGCATGTTATCAAGCGGAATTACAGCTGTGCGTGCTATGGATATCCTGAAGGAACGCGATTTTAAGCCAAAGCTGAAATTAGTTTACGAAAAAATGCACAAGGATGTTCAGCAGGGTCAGTCTATGTCGGAAGCGATGTTAAATCAGGGTAAAGCTTTTCCTGTTTTGCTCATAAACATGTTCGCCTCAGGTGAAGCAAGCGGCCAGCTCGAAAATGTCACGAACAAAATGGCTGTACACTACGAAAAGGAACACAGGCTTAACGGAAAAATCCAAAACGCTCTGCGCTACCCGAAAATACTCGCTGTCGCGGTAGTAATAGTAATAGCGATAATTTTCATATTTGTCATGCCGCAGTTTTTTGGAATGCTTTTGGATTTAGAAGTACAGCTTCCGCTAATAACGAGAATAATAATTGCTTCGAGCGATTTTCTGATAGCCTACTGGTATGTTTTGGTTATTGCAATCTTGAGCTTAATCGTTGTAATCCAGTATGTACTTTCATTACAGAAGGTAAGACTGGCGTTTGACAAGTTAAAGCTGCGCTTACCCGTGATAGGTAAGCTGCTCAAGATAATTTACACCGCAAGATTTGCCAGAACATTATCATCACTTTACGGAAGCGGCGTATCAATGCTCCGGGCAATCGAAATTACTGCAACAATAATATCAAACAAGTATATAGAAAGCCAGTTCCCGCAACTGGTTACGGACGTCAGAAACGGTGAAGCTCTTTCCGCCGCGATAAGAAAGATAGACGGTATGGACAATAAGCTGTCAAATACAATTCTTATCGGCGAGGAATCGGGAAGACTCGACGCTATGCTTGTATCAACCGCCGATGCCTATGATTACGAGGCGGAGCAGGCGACAGGCGCGCTCGTTGAGCTTGTGCAGCCTGTAATGATAGTTGTTATGGCACTCGTAATTATGGTTGTTTTACTATCGGTAATGCTGCCTATGGCGGAGCTGTATCAAAGCTTTGGAGTATAAAATTCTTACTGCTTAAAACTCTCGCTGCGCAAGAGTCTGAAAGAAGAGGTGGACATGAAATCATCAATTTATATCTCGGCAAATCAAATTCAGGTGATAGGATATGTCGGTCACAGCGTAAAACAGTACGTGACATATCCGCTTCCGGAAGGGACAATGTTTAACGGTACAATCACTGACAACGCTTTTTTGACGGAATGCCTTATTTTAATGAAAAAAGATCATCCCGATCTGTTTCAAAGCGGTGTCACGTTAATCGTTGACGGAAGCACAATACTCAGCCGCAAAATTGTCTCGCCGCATCTGAGCCATAAGCAGTACCTGCAGCTTGTACGCGACGATTTTGCAGACTCCACGGACAGCACATCCAATCTTGTATGCGGTTATCATAAGCTTTATTCCAATGAGAACGCAATACTCGGCTGTGCCGTTAACAGAACACAGGTTGACAGCTACGTCTCAACCTTCAGTGATGCCGGCATCAGGCTCAACGGTATACATATAGGAGTTGAAGCGGTTATCGGTTTTGTAAAAGCGAAAGCGGAGCTGCATAGTTCCACTATCGTAATAAATGTCATAGACGGCCTCACAATGCTCTCTATGCTTTTTGAAAACGGCAAAAACAATTTTATTACAAGAACAAGGCTGTACGGTGACGAGAAGGAGCAGGTTTTCCAAAGCGCACTTTCTAATCTGAACGGTCTTATCCAGTTTACGAGGTCTGAAAAAATAAATGAGATAACACACAGTTATTATTTAGGTGTCAGTGCTGCCGATGTTCAAATACTTGAGGCGTTTAATACACATCAGGAAATAACAATAGGTACACTCCCGGTTTATCAGGGCAGCGCAACAATTCCGCCCGAGGCGCATTTTGCCTGCCTGAACATTCAATACGGCGGGAGTATAGACCTGCTTGCCGCAAAAGCAGCACTGGATAAATATGTAAGGTCTCAAAAACCGAAAAAATTATGGATACCGATAATTGCGGGTTGTGTTCTGATCCCCGGACTGATTGCCGGTATTATCGGGTATTTTATATATCAGGAGAATGTAGAAATAAGAAAATTAGAAGATTATCTGACCTCACCAAGTATTGTCGAACAGCAGATCGAGCTTGCAATGCTAATAAGAGAAACACTTTACTATAGTGAAGTCATATCGCAAATGTATGATAAGAACGATTGGGAGGACACTCTTCCAAAGGCTTCCAGCCATACATTTGACCTGATTGCAGTATCTCACGGTGTTGCAGTAGAGGTAAGGAGCATGGAATTTAACGAGAGCACGGGCATAGTAAGAGTCAGGGCAAATTGCGCCGATGCTAATGTTGCCTCCGATTATGTCGAAACACTATATAATAACGGTGTTGCTGATAGTGTTGAATACAGGGGTTACTCAACACTTGCCGAAGGTGTGTTTACGTTCACGATTGATATTACCCTAAGAACAGGGGGTGCAAACTAATGGTAACAGAGAAAAAAGGTTTCAGTAAACGCGAGAAAATAATGCTGTTTGTTTTGATAGTAGTTGCAATACTTACTGTTTTGATAATGTATGTAATTATCCCCATGTTTAACCATTTACAGGACAGACAAGAGAGGCACGGACTGCTGCAGACGGATAAAGCATGGGTCGATTCAATTCTGGCGACAGCGGGCAATATAAGAGACGGCCGTAACGACGCAGTCGCAAGGCATGAACTGGAAAGCGCAAGATTTCTCGACGAAGCTCACAGCAGCGAAGTCGGAAGAATGTTAACGCAGCTTTGCCAGAGATACGGCTTGCTGCCCGTTAATCTTGTTATGACCGACCCGTTGGACTTTTTCGTTCCGCAGGAGGATGGTGCTACCGTAGATGAGGATTTTAAAACGGTATTTTTAGTGTCATCCGCAACAATGACGGTGGGCGGCACTTATGGTGATTTGAAGAACCTTCTCGATGCCGTGGACGAAATTGATTATATAAGGATAACCTCGCTTGCATATATTTGGGAAGCCAACACAGGAGATGCGGCACACCCCGACAGGATAACAATCGGATTTGACGTGACAATGCTTAAAGACGATATAGATGAGCGAAGGCAGCTCGAAGAGCCGATAGTTGACGATATATGGGATATTCTGGATTTAGAAAATGCCAGATAGTGCCGGACAAGCCCGTCATTCTGCGCGTGAGTCGCAGAATCCATATCGCAATTATGCTATAACAAGAGATCCACATACAGCAATAGATTCTGCGACTAAAGCGCAGAATGACGAGTGGGGAATGAACAGTAACAAAGCTTATAAGGAGTTGTAAAGATGTACCGGTGCGGCAAAAAGCTTGGTATTACAGTAATAGAGATGATAGTTGTATTGGCTGTTATCGCAGTTTTAGCCGCAGTCGCTATACCTTCATTATTTGCGTTTGTAGAAGCGGGCCGCCAGACAAACCGCATGAATGTAGCAAGAACCCTCTATCTCTCTGCACAAAACCAGCTTACAGAACTGCGCATAATGGGCAATCTGGAAGCCGCTATGAACGCAGAGCATACCAGAGACCCCGCTTTTGATACCGATGCTACGAACGTGTATACCCAAATCGGTGATGTAATGCCTCCGGGAGAAGATGTGGAAAACCGTAACAATGTGTTTTTCCTGACAAAACCGGCAGGAGAAGATCCTGTTGGTCTTATGGCGCGTCTTTTGGGACCCGTCGTTGACAAGGCGGCACTTTTTGACGGTGCAATAGTCTTAGAGTTCAACAGAGTAACCGGTGTTGTTCTGTCCGCCTTTTACGGGGACAGAAACTTCAACCCGGCATTTTGGGGAGCGCCAGGCACAGCCTGGGAGTTTACTTACGACGGAGCTGATTTGGACAGCCTTATGCCGGTTGGCGACAATATCAGGGGAATGGATACTGACACCGGATACGCACCGATAGCCCGTGCGCGCAGGCAAGGTTATTACGGTGTAGACAATACCAGCAGACTGCCTGCCGATATGAGCACCATGTCTATAACACTCTACGACAGCTATGATGATATAGTAGCTTCGCATATCGATAATTTTGGAGTACTGAACCCGTTCTACATCGAAGATGACAGATTTCCCGGTGGTATAGTAAGCAGCAACTTGCTGTTTGCCAGAATCGGAATACTCGCCGGGAGCGAAGATGATGTATTC
The DNA here is from genome assembly GCA_009783555.1 of Oscillospiraceae bacterium. Taxonomy (GTDB): domain Bacteria; phylum Bacillota; class Clostridia; order Oscillospirales; family Oscillospiraceae; genus WRMH01. The sequence goes on along the minus strand of WRDH01000034.1, from coordinate 19,197 downwards.
ACCGTATCAATACCGGAATTATCCGGTTTGACCGGTTATGAGGTGTACACATTAGATATCATACTAGACGAGCTTGAGGATTTTTACGAAGACAATATGACTCCATTTATTGAAAGCGAAACGGCAGCCGGCGTCACCGTTATATTGATTCTCGACTTTGTCCGTGGCGATACCACAACTGACGATTTTAAAAACTTGCACAGCATCGGTGCCGGTTTTAATCCGCAGGAATTAATTACAATACAGGTTGATAATACAAGCAAAGGAAGCTTTGCCCGGTCCTTCGGTAAGCACCCGTATTGCGGAGCCGGCTCAATTGGAAGCGACTACAACATAAGCTCAACAAGGCACTTATACAATATACGCCATGTAATCGACAATGCGCACAATGACGGCAGCGTTGATGACAGCGATGACCCTGTTGATTTCAGTGTAACGGACGGAGTGTTTACTCAAATAGCCAGTATAAATGTATACGGCAGTTTATTCGACATAGGTGTCACTAACTTTGACCCGATAAGACGTGAAATCAGGATGGAGGAAGCATCTTCTGATCCAACAGGCTTTATTGGAACGTACATTGGGAATACGCCCGGTCAGGGTCATATGATATCAAATCTTGTTGTGGTTAAAAACAGCCCTGCAGGTTTGTTTTCACAGATTGAAACGGGTAGTATTGTCCGGGATCTTACACTTGAAAACCCTCGAGTTTCCGGCGTAAGTGACGGTAGTACTGTAGGCGCGGTTACGGGATTAAACCTGGGAACAATTGATGGCGCATACGTAATGTATCGCGGCAACGGCGGAAGTGACCTCGGAGCCGGAGCGTTCACAGATAATGCACGAATCAGCTTTGATGGTCCTGTGGGTACTGCCCGGGCAGTCGGAGGAATAGCCGGTGAGCTGGACGGAGGAGTAATCAGAAACTCTGTGTTTATATCAGAACTTGCCGATGTCCACGTAAACGGTGATGCTGCCGCAACAACAGGCGGTATTGTCGGCAGAGGCAGCGGCACGCTTGAAAACGTCTTTTTCCTCGCACTTGCACCACGGTTTGACGTCACCTCACTCCTTGGAACAGTACCCACAATAAACCCGATAGTCGGAACCGGTTCAATTACATCAGTAACGGTCGGACCGGGCAGCGGTACAGCATACTTCCTGAGCGGCAAGCCTTTCAGACCTATAGATATTGATATCAATACCTTTGATGATACTCGCGTTGAGTACAATGAGGAGCAAACCAATGTCATCGGAGTAGGCAATACCACTTTTGAATTATATGAATTGATTCTTAATAACTGGGCAAAGAACAGATATGAAGACCCGCCCGGAACTTGGAATGAACTGACAGAGGAAAGAATCAGAGAAGAAGATTCAGAATATCCTTACCACTATCTACCGGGTCAGTCACAGATTGTAAATGCTGCCAACCACTCCTGGCCTATCGTCACAGATGAGCTGATTGAATATGAAGTAAGCATTTATTATTATGAACAATACAGAAACGGAACATACGGATTCTGGTCTTCACTTCCCGGATCCCTCACACTCCGGTCGGATAACTTACTCAGGCACGATCAGCCGATAGTAGAAGCAGGATATATTGCAATGGTAGTCGGTGTTCCGGGTGAGCCGGCACCTGACGGGGTCAAGCTTTTTGCGGGACTGTGGGGTGTTGACGACTTAGCGCTTCCGGGTACGTATACATTTGAACCGGCGCCGGGTGACTTTGTGAATGTTCAAACCGGATTTGGGCTTACTTCATCGTTAAACGAAGGTATTTGGGGATACAGGCTGCCGTTTTATAACAATGACCCTACCGGTAACCCCGGTTTTAGAGGACTTATTGATTTACTTGATGTGAACAATCTCTACACGCCTTTAATATTCGCGTATGAAGTAGATGGTTCAATCATTCCCGACCCGACTGATTCGGATGGTGAAATCCCGGGTGTAGTTCATCCGCTCTTTGCCAAAGCTATATATCCAAATGCAAACCAGCCGCCTCGTATGGGTAACAGTGAATATCCGTTTATAATCAGAACCCCGTGGCAGATGCAAAATGTATCAGACTTGAATTATAATATACCCAATCCCGACCCCGCAGCTCCACCGTCAACATTCTTAACGGATATATTGTTCGTGCAGGAACGCGATATTGACTTTGCGGAAGACATAGGCTACAGCAGCCCGCCGCCGCCTGCTAATCCTAATCCAAGACCGGGTGACGGCACGTTTGCCAATCTAACAGGCAGAAATGCGGTTGTACAGGGCAATGTCCAGGGTTATTTTAACCACGCATATCTCGGCAGACGTATAAATACAGGCGTACCTGTGTCTGTTAGTAATGTTAACATCACCTTCACATCCGCAACCACTCTTGGTATCGGGTTGTTTGCCAGGGTAGGAGCAGACGGCAGTGTCAGCAGTATTATGCTTACTGACAGCGTAATAACAGGCAGCACAAATGTTGGGGGTATAGCAGGTATAAATAACGGTGAAATAGATCTGTGTAAAGTCACCGTAAGCACAAGAACAACAACTGTGGGTACAGAAATAGTAACGACACTCGACGACAGGGTTACATCGATTGCAGGAACAAGTAACGTAGGCGGTATAGCCGGAACAAACTCCGGCACAATAACAAGATCCGGTGTTGAATATTCTACGGTAAGCGGCACAACCGGGAACTCAACAGGCGGTATAGCCGGATTAAATGCTGCCGGCGGCACAGTCCGTGATGTATATTTCCTCTCAACAAGCGACATGTACGACCGCACAGGCGATCCTCCTCCGGTAGGAGACCCGCCATTCGCAACACCCCCCGTTTCAAATAACGGAGGAGGAATAGTCGGAGAAAACAACGGAACTGTCAGTTACGCATTTTATATTGCACCGTCACCAAGAGAAACGGTTGGTGCGACAGTTAATCTTTATCCTATAGTCAGAATCGGTATACGTGCATGGCAGTATGAGGATCCCTTAACCGAAAGGATTCATGAGACTTGTTTCTATCTCGAAGGTCACAGGTATTCACTTAATGAAGGCAGAAACTGGATAGGCCACAGATACAATCTTGTAAGTAATACTCCTCATGTTGTATGTGTAAACGGCGGAGTCGGACTTGTCACGGGCTTTATGGAACTCGAATGGCTCCGCTTCGCGTACCGCTTCCCGATGCCGCCGGCAAATCCTTTAACATCTGTTTGGCTGCAGCCGTCAAGAGGATATCCGTATCCGATGATCAGAGGCTTACCGATTCCTCTACTATGGACTGAAGCGGACAGTCCTGCAAGACCCGATCAGGTGGACCGTGACGACTGGGTAAACATGGACAGCACATCCAACAGGGCTATTAACCTTGGATTTATAAACGGAGATTTCTCTGAAGGTACATTTACAACAGGAAATGTAAATGAAATAGTGGATTTCCCAACGGGTCAACAACGCAGGATATATGTGGATATGAACTTTGTTCCCGGATGGTATACACGCCCTGTTCTTGCTGCATCATTTACCCCGTCTAATACCGGTAATCAAGGCAACCCTACACAAAGTTGGAGATTAATCGAGTTACAGGAGCCTACAAATGTTGCAGGGATGACAAACCTTCATGACTATGCATATTCCAACTTCAGAGGGGATTTTAATAATCCGAGAACTGTTTTAACTTCTCGCATACGATATGCCGAGTTAAACGCAAACGAACAAGGTACGCTGTACCAAATTTGCGCAACTACACAAGGTGCGGAGTTTTACTATTCCTTCTATCATACATCAAGGGTAAGCAGTGGCACTACAGCAAGTGACAGAATGCACTTCTATCTGACAGGTATTCCCGATGGTGTAAAGGCTGAGGTGGAAAATGCAGCGGAACTGCTTGCTCGTGACGGGGTTAACGGAGCAAACTTAACGCTGATTCGTCCTTGTGTTACACCTCGCGCCAACCGCACAACTGTTGTACCTACTACCGGAGTAGGTAGTGTATATAACTTGGCAAATGGCGGAAGAACAGCATTGGCATGGAATCCGAATGCCTGGAATACGGTAGCATACGGACCGTCAACTGCAGCCGGTATGGCGGGATATGATATAAGACCATATCACCTCGGAAAAACATACTTACAACCAACCGGAATTATGCGTACCCAAGATAATATACCGACAGAAGTGATTTATCTCTATGATGTATGGGTCGGACCTGCAGTAACCGGCACAGCACCCAATAACTTACGTCCAGAAGGCGCAAACGGATCAAATCCGACAACCGGACCGGTTGCTACCGCAGGAGGGTTTGGAATAACATTCTGGTCGCCGACCTTATTAACCATAGGTACAGGAGGCGGAGGAACAACAGGTGGTGCTACCGTGATTCCGCTAAACGGTATTACTTGGGAGCAGTTTACCGGAACAGGAACTGCTACCTGGACATGGCTCAGAGGGGTAAACGCTCCGGCTCAAAACAACGTAATAGGTTACTGGGGTGTCGAATTCGGCTGGAAGCATTATTACGGATTATATGAAGTCGACCATCCTCACAGCAGAACTGAATTTGCTTTCCAATCAAGGACCTCTTCACCAACGAACGGAAACTTCCTTGACGGCGTATCGTTTAAGTCTCCGGCATTTCTGTCGATTGAAAAGTTTATAAGAGACAGCTCAGGAAATAACGCACACTCCGTAAAAATGGGTGATATACTTACCGTTGAGTTATTTATTCGAAACTGGGGTGAAGTTCCCGCAGATCAAATCAGAGTTTTGGATCAACTGGTTCCCTTTGATCAGTATATAGAATTCATATCGGACAGTGCTACAATGCAACTGAGAAGCAGCACTAATAGTACGGCAGCCTGGGATACTATACCCAACATGCCTTCCAACGGAGTCTATATAGACCCGGCTCTACCTGCAAATGCTGCAAATCCGCATCGCGGCATGGTTGTTATTACTCCAAGTGCTCCAAATGCTAACCAGAGACTACAAACAAACGACGAGCTTAGAGTGACCTTCCGAATTCGAGTACGTAACCGTGTATTAGCAAACAATGTAACCGAAACCTTATTATATTATTTCAAAAATCAAGCAGTTATTGAATATAACGAGGATCTTGCAACAAACTCAAACAGATTGGATCAGTACAGATTCAGAGTGAAAAGAAATGGTTCAGGTCCCGAGCCCGTTCAAGTATTCATTATACCTATCGAAGTAGAAAAAACAGTAAGAACTGACGGTATAACACCACCTGCGGTTGACCCGTTGATAAGAGGTCCGTTTGAAGTTACCCTGACTGTATCAAACCAGGATCCCGATAATCCCATTGATACAACGGGAATGATTAACGATGTTATCCCGCCGGGATTTACAATCGATGAAGGCAGCCTTGTTTACCGATTAAATGGTGTTACTGCTACTGTTCCGCCGGGAGCTGTCAGATATGCCTATAATGCAGACGGCTCAACAACATTAACTATTTGGGGTGCAGACTTGGGTGTACCCTCTGTAAATGGTATAGTTTCCAGAATTGAGTATTCCTACACACTGAGTTATACAGGAAGCGGATATGGTGTCGCTTATACGCATCTATCCTCTAACTACAGGTTCTTGTATACTGATACGTCAGATGTAAACAATCCTATTGTGCTTAGTATACTTATGACATTCCCGTCGCAGGTAGTAGGAATTGATATAATCACACGCCCGATAGATTTCTCGGTTCCAAGACCGGGAATGAGTGTGTTGGATATTACGGCAAACGATAATTTCACGCAGAGATATACCGATGATAACTACAGTGTTATTCCAACAGTCAGATTGATAGGGGATGTCGGCAGCGGAAATGCAGCATTTGTAAATGCTGACGGACGTTATCAGATAAACGCTCCGGATTATACAGCAATACTGATTCCGGGAACAAATATGGTTGAGTTTACTCCAAACTCCACCGCAAGCGGTCAATACAGTTTCCAATATTGGATAGAGCTCAATGCATTGAGACTCGGAGGGTCGCCGGAGACATTCGCTCTGTCTTCACCCGTGACTACGGTGAGCGTCTTTATTCTGGAAAACGAAGCGGTTGCTGTATACTATGAACAATATGGTGTCAATGACTTCGGGTTTTTCTCAGTAGGCGGACAGCTTAATACTCTTGATGATTCCAAGCCGATAATTGATTATGGCTATGCTGTATTAAGCTTGGATTTTACAGGAAAAAGCGCACGTGTAGGCACAACCCCTGTCGGTTCAACACCATCGGCAATTCCAATTCAGGTCGGCACAATGTATTTATTCAGGTTCACCAATACGGTTGTCGGTGATTTCTATTTACAAAATGTATTCTTCGGAGATACGGGTTTTGAACAGTCGATAGGACAAATCCACCCGAACTTCGCAAAAGCGGTTTACTCGACTGCAGCAACGTCTCCGCTGACAAATGCAAGCTTCGCTATCCGCACGCCGCAGCAGATGATAAATATCAGCAATGTCAATGCAGCCGTAGGCACAGGCATAGGCGGCACATCAGGAATGACCTTCACGCAGGAACGTAATCTCGATTTTGCAGCATTTGCAGGACCAAGCTTAAATAATGCCGGAGCAATTGTAGCCGGAGACTTTGAAGGCACATTCAACGTTGCACCGGCAACATCGCCAACATCACCACCACCACCGCTAACAATAAGCAGCGTCACAATAAGCGCAAGTCCGGGAGTTGATGATGTTGGTCTGTTTAACATAAACAACGGAACAATTAGCGGGATTAATTTAAGACCGGGACCAACTCCGCCGGGAACAAGTATAACGGGAGATACCAGGGTTGGCGGTATTGCAGGCACAAATAACGGGACAATATCTAGTTGCACTGTTCAAGGAGTTGACGACGGCACCGGTAACTTCGTCGGAATGCACATTACCGGCAGTACAGGTCCACCCATCGGAGTCGGCGGTGTTGCCGGTATCGCTGGATATAATAATGGCACAATCACAAATTGCACAGTATCGAACACAACAGGAACAATTACCGGTCCGGATAATGTTGGCGGTATTGTAGGCTTCAATGCTGCAGCAGGAACAATAACTAACGCAAGTGTCACAAATGTCAGGTTAGTATCCACCGGCACTAACATAGGTATTGTTGTCGGAAACAATACCGCCCCTGCAGGAAATGTAACTTATGGAACAGTAGGCAATGTAATTGATGTGTCAGGTGATCAAATTACTAAAATAAGCGGGAATGACCCCGACCCATCTTCCGGGCCTTCACTTGCACCACCACCTTTTATCCCCGACCCCGAGCCTGAACCCGACCCTGATGATACTCAATGTAATTGTGACGACTGCGACTGTATTGATTGCGATTGTGTTGAATGCGACTGCGAGGTCTGCGATTGTGATGTTTGTGACTGCGATGTTTGCGATTGTGTTGAATGCGACGGTATTGACTGTGACGATTGCGATGTCTGCGACTGTGTTGACTGTGACTGCGATGTCTGTACCGGCATTATCGACATAACCGGCACTGCCGGAGCTGTGGGGTTCGGTTTTGTTTGTGACAATGACGACTGCACTGATTGCGACATAAACAACTGCGCTGATTGTTTATGCGACTGTGTCTGTAAGGATGATAACACAGTGAACATGGCAATTCCGATTATCGGAGCAGTGGTTGCAGGACCGGCTATAGCAGGGACTATAACAAAACTCAACAACCGGATGACACGAGGGCTCCATAAGAAGACGAAAGGCCGAAAATGAAGGTTTTAAGGAATAAGTCAGGCGCATCACTAATGTTTGTGCTTGCAACAATGATGTTACTGATGGTACTTGGCGTATCAGTAATTGCTGCGGCAGGATATAACGTTGGTGCCGGCGTTGTTCAACATAACCGCACACAGCTTGAACTCTATTCAAGCAGTATGGAGCGTACAATAAAAGCCGCGTTTGATGTTGATGCGGTTCAGCCGGTAGGGGAGTCACTAATAGACGCAGAGACCTTCGGGAGGCAGATATTACGCGAGGCAATAAGTGGAAGCGGGATTTTTCCCGCCCCATCTTCTACAGATAGTATAATACTCGGACTCACAAGAGTTGTTTTAGATAACACGGATCACGATCCCGTTAACCACACCCACATTACTATTACTATGACCCCTGCCGACAATCCCGATACCCTTCCGGCAGGCGTAAATGTTGTATATACTATAACTATCACGGGTGTATTGGATGTATTTGTAAACCCGTATGAGCGTCGCCGTACAGAATCTGTTTTTACGGGTGGTATTCCGGCGTTTCAAGATATAGTACATGATGCTACAGCCATGACTATGACCATTACCGGCGATTTGGAAGTAGAACTGGTAACAACCTTCGAGCCTGTCGGCAATTTAAATCAGGCAATGCCTGTGCCGTATACCTTTGACTCAGTAACTACATACAGGCTGGATCAGTTAGTATTAGAAGAAAATCTGGGTTCGTTTGTTAGTACAAAAGCAGATGAACCCGTACTCGGAGATATGCTGATAGACTCTCCCGTAGTTTGGACGGTGATAAGATATGAATCGTTTAGCTAAAAAAATTAAATATATTTTATCGGAAGCAGCCGGGGAGACACTTATTGAAGGTATTGCCAGCATTCTTGTATTCGTTGTGCTTGTTGCTGCGGTTACAATGATGATAATGGTATCCATGAGGATTACGGCAGTATCAACGGAAAATGCTAGGATAAGACAAATAGAAGCAGCTGCCGTTCTGGCGGGTGATGAAGAATTCGCCGGTCTTACAGTAACAACCGGTGAAGAGGTGACATTCATTGTTCCGAATACCCCGGTATCAGTACCAAATGTGACTGTTGCTGTGACCGTTTACAACACCAACGCTTTTGTCGCTTTTGAACCATAACATTGGAGAATATAGGCTTATGATGAAGCTAATCAGAAGAATTCCCGGAAATAAAGGCGTAACGCTTATTGAGCTGATAATTGCAATGCTGGTTATGGCAGTTATCATGGTAGCTGCCACAACCGTCTTTGCTCCTATGCTTCAAGCCTATCAGAGAGCGAATAACCTCGCGGAAGTAAACACCCTGCTCGACAACATTTCCGCACTGATAATGAGCGACGTTGCAAGCGCCACAGAGATATTCGAGGACGGACGACCTACAGCACCACCAATACTGCCGAATCCTGATATTCCGGCCGAAAATCTTAACATATTATTTAGCATAAGAACAACACACTTTATCGACTACTATATTGACAACAGCGGCATCCTCTGGCGGGACGCACAAAGCCTCGGCGAACCTCTGCGACTGCTACCCCTGCATTTCTATAAATTCTGGGGTGATGAAACAGTATTCACAGTTATTGGTGCTGAGATCTCATTGGAAGAAGATGATGGTATAGTAACCTTAACCTTAACAATACAAAGCAGTGAAGGCTGGTCAAGAGATCGCATATACACCTCAAGACCGATTGGTTTGGTGCCTGTACCCTGATATAAGGTTCTGTTTTTGTTTCTCACATAACCTTGGCTATTTTTAACCTTGGTTATGTTCTTTTTGCTTGACAAAAATTTATTAAAAGCAGAGATTTTGTTAAGAAGAAAGTTCACAAAAAATTAATATTCATTTTTCTGCTGTACAGATTCACGATTTTCTACGCTGTACGCTCCGATGAGTGAAAATTATCACCACTAATGTGTGACTTTTCTACATTTTGGGGTGATTTTTGGCGTTTTTTCAGGCTATTGCGGAATATGTAGTGTTGTGGTATCTTATGTTCCCGCTACAGATACTGTTTGTATTTCTCAAAGAAATTTAACTTGTGTTTAGGCGTAAAACATCTTAAAATAGAAAGGTAACATAGTAGTGAATATTCTGCCGTTAAACGAGGACATACTCTCGCCATCCGAAGATTTTGTCTTTAAGGCAATCCTGATACATCCTGATGCAAAATTCGCGCTTATGGACTTGATTTCTGCAATAATTGGATATACAGTTACAGATGTGCAAATCCGTAATAATGAACTTCCCTCTACGGACACCGAAGAAAAAAACGAACGGCTTGATGTTAGCTGCGTTATTGACGATGGAAGTCAAATTGACGTTGAAATGCAGGGCTCAAAGCTTGAAGGACCGGACGGCGGCCGTGTTACGCTGGTTAACAAAGCAATCTATTATCTTACAGACTTGCATTCATCGCAGAAATCCAAAAGTGTTGAGTACACAGATCTTGTTAGGACATATCAGATAACATTCTGCGCTTTCAACATCTTTGAACAGGAGCATTATCTTACCCAAGCATCCTTGCGAGATAAAGACGGCTTACAGATTAGTGACCAGATTAACATGACAATCATTGAGCTTGATAAGCTTGGAGATATACTCGATAAGACGGCCGATGATATGACCTCGTTGGAAATGTGGCTCATATTCCTGCGTTACGCAGACGATGTAAAGAAACGTGATTTGGTAAACAAAATACTAAACCGGAGGGAGGCAATAATCATGGCAGCAAATGTACTGCGTGAAATAACCCAAGACGAGCATATGCGGGCTAAACGCCGGAGTCAGCGTAAGTGGGAAACCGATATGGCTAACAACTACCTCGTAGGCGTTCGTGTCGGCAGAGCTGAAGGCGAAAAGAAAGGCGAAAAGAAAGGCGAAGCTAGAGGCATCAAGAAAGGTAAAGCTGAAGGCATATTTACGGTAGCGAGGAATATGCTCAATGAAGGGTTTCCTATCGAAGCTATAACAAAAGTCACCGGTCTGACCAACAAGGAAGTAGAACACCTACCCGAAGAAAAATAAAAATTCAATTAGTACGTTTATGAAAATCCGTAATAAGGAATGGAACAGACTCCTCAAAAATAAAATAATTCTTTACAGTGCCGCAGAAATGTAGTATAATTCTTATTAGGACAGGTATTTGAGGTGGTAGATTTCGTACCAACCACACGCCGATGGTATTGACAGGGGAAACCCGAGAGATGCGGGAGAGCGGTACGCCCGCCAAATGTCTAATCCAAACAAGAAGCGTCTGCTAATAAGTGGACGTTTTTTCCATAAATAGCAAGCGGAATGAGTAAGAAGAGCGGGTGAAAGATTTTGCTTAACGTAAAAACACCTGATGCGGTTACTAAAATCATTAAAGCACAATTCAAACCGATTGATTTTCAAGTTGAATCAATCCCACTTAATGCCGCTCTTGGACGTGTGCTTCATCATGACATAATTTCGGAAGAAGACATCCCCGGATTTAACCGTTCGATGGTTGACGGATATGCCGTAATTGCATCGGATACATTCGGCTGCAGCGAGAGTATACCTGCCATTCTGAGTGTTGCAGGAGAAATACTTATGGGCGAAAGCGCGGAGAGTACGCTATCACAGGGAACATGCATGATCGTATCAACAGGCGGTGAAATCCCCGATCAGGCGAATGCTGTTGTGATGTTTGAACATGCCGAAGACTACGGCAAGGGCATGATAGGCATACAAAAATCCGTCGCACCCGGCAACAATATCATATTCAAAGGCGACGACGTATCAGTAGGGGACATAGCGTTATCAGCAGGGACAAAGTTGACACCGCACGATATAGGCATACTGTCAGCACTGGGAATCACAATCGTTGACGTAATAAAAAAGCCTGTTGTCGGCATAATATCAACAGGGGACGAGTTGGTTCCGCCAACAGACACACCCGGCAGGGGACAAGTACGTGACGTAAACACGCCAATGCTGCTGGCGGCAGTAAGCAGCTTCGGGGCAGAAGCAAAGAGCTTCGACTTGATAGAAGATGACGAAAAAGCAATTCGCAAAACAGTAATGTCAGCAGTACAAATCTGCGATATAGTCCTGATATCGGGCGGCTCATCTGCAGGGGTGAGAGACTTGACAGCACGTGTCATTGCATCGGAAGGGGAGTTGCTGCTCCACGGTATTGCCATGAAACCGGGAAAGCCAACAATCTTTGGAAAAATAAACGGCAAGCCAATCTTCGGCTTACCGGGTCACCCTGTAGCTGCCTATATGGTCACAGAACTCTTTGTACGCCCGCTTGTTGAAATTTTGCTTGGTGCAAAAGTTAAGTATTATTCGACAACAGCAAAACTATCGGAAGCACTATCATCAAACCACGGCAGGGAAGAATACATTGTGGTGAGGTTAGAAGAAGGCACTGCACATCCGGTAAGAGGTAAGTCAGGATTGATTGCGGGACTGGCAGGAGTTGACGGCTACATATGCGTGCCAAGGGACTGCGAGGGTCTTGCAAAGGGCGTAGAAGTGAAGGTTGTATATTTTTGAAAGGCAAGAACTATGGGATTTATATACTTAACTAATATTCAGCTTGATAAAGCCAGAGAGGAGTACCTTAAAGCGTTAATTGCCAGGGGAATGCAATCACAGGAAGAGGTTATCCCCGTCACGGATGCTTCAAACCGTATAACAAGCAAAGCCATTTACGCTCGCATTTGCGCACCGCATTATAATGCGTGTGCTATGGATGGGATTGCCCTTGATGCGAAGATTACTTTCGGTGCGAGTGAAACAACTCCTGTAACGCTTAGACCGGAGCAGTACAAGTACGTCGACACAGGCGACCCTTTGCCTGAGGGGTGTGATGCTGTTGTTATGATTGAAGACGTTATTGACAGCACTAATGAATTGCCGCACCATCCAAAGCCTCGCAATCGAGGCTCAAGGACGTTTCGCAATGACGGGGGTATTGAGACCACACAGGAGAATGGAGTTAAACTCTACGAAGCGGTGGCACCGTGGCAGCATATCAGGCAAATCGGAGAGGATATATGCGCAGGGGAGATGATACTGCCGTCATATTCAAATATAAACCCCGCAGCTCTCGGAGCAATGATAGCAAGCGGAGTTACAGAGGTAAGTGTCATAAAGCGACCGACTGTCGGATTTATCCCAACCGGTGACGAAATTGTGCCGCCAACATCAGAGCCCGGGGAAGGGGAGATACTTGAGTTTAACTCGGTGATATACACGGCAATGCTCAACGAAATGGGTGCCATGATGAAAACATACCCGATTGTCAAAGATAACGCAAAGCAGATATGCGCTGCGACAAGGACAGCGCTTTCGGAATGCGATATCGTACTAATCGGCGCAGGCTCATCAGCGGGCAGGGAAGACCACACCGCATCTGTTATAGCGGAAATCGGCAAAATTGTATATCACGGCATTGCGATAAAACCCGGCAAACCCGCCATCCTCGGACACTGCGGAGTAAAACCGCTGATGGGATTACCCGGTTATCCGGTTTCGGGGATAATCGTTATCGAACAACTCCTGCGTCCGATTATAGAATGCTTAACTCATACAACAAAACAACCCGACAAACTAGTCGAAGCAACACTATCAAAATCCGTTGTATCAACCCTGAAATACCACGAATTTGTAAGAGTCAAAATGGGCTATGTAAACGATGAATTAATAGTCTCACCGCTCGGCAGAGGCAGCGGAATAGTGACATCATTTATGAGAGCAGACGGAATATTGGAAGTCCCGCAAGGTGTTGAAGGATACGAAAGCGGAACGCGAGTAAACGTCAGATTACTGAAAAATGAAGAAGAACTCCGCCAAAGTCTCGTAATAATCGGCAGCCACGACCCGCTCATTGATGAACTGTCGGATTTAATGCGCATTAAATATGGAGATATCTCAATAAGCTCCTCCCATGTCGGAAGCATGGGAGGACTGCTAGCCATAAAAAAAGGTGAAGCACACATTGCCGGAACACATTTGCTCGACGAAAAAACAGGGGAGTACAATACATCATTTATCCGAAAACTCATTCCCGACAAAAAGGTGAAGCTCATTGAATGCGTAAAGCGTAAACAAGGACTGATACTGGCAAAAGAAAACCCGAAAAAAATAACCTGTGCAGCCGATCTAACGCAAGAGGGAGTAAGATTTGTAAACAGACAAAAAGGCTCTGGCACCAGAATCCTCATGGACTACCTGTGCCGCAAGGATGCATTGGACACATCAAAAATCTACGGCTACGACAGAGAAGAGTTCACACACACCTCAGTCGCAGCACTAATAGCCGCAAACTCCGCCGACGCAGGACTCGGTGTCTACTCAGCCGCCAAAATGTACGGCCTCGACTTCGTCCACATATGCGACGAACAATTCGACCTGCTAGTTTCCGATGATGCATGGGCGTTGCCGATGGTGCAAAAGCTTATAGAGGTATTGAAGTCCGATGAGTTCCGTAAAAGACTGGAAATATTGGGCGGCTATATACTGGACAAACCGGGAGTTGTAAGAAAAGGTAACTGACCGGAGGGTATCAGAAAAACTTTTCTAGTTTCAGTCAGCACACAAGTTTTGCCGATTGATGCAAATTTAATCTATGGTGCTAGTGCATTGGCTGGAACTATAAAAGTTTTTCTGATACCCTCCGGTCAGTTACCGAATCAATTTACTTCTTTACATCCTGCAAACGTACTGCCTCCAGAACGTCAGGCGGTTGCTTATCACGTATATATTTATTCAAAACAGAAGTCAACAACCGGATATCTACCGGCTTCATAACAACCTCATCAAAACCATTACTTAAAAAGAACTCCTCATTCTCTATCATCGCATTTGCAGTCAACGCAACAATAGGATTCGTGTAACCGAGATCCCGCAAATGCATTGTAGCCTCCACGCCGTCCATAATCGGCATAACATGATCCATAAAAATCACATCGTAAACATTACCGGACTCTATCTTCTTAATCGCGGCAAAACCGCTCTCAACCATCTCAATCTGAAGCTTGTAAACATTTAATAAAGCAACCGTAACGAGGCTGTTTGACTCAGCATCATCAACAACCAGCACCTTACCGTAAGGCATTATATCGCGAGGAGTTTTGCGGCGTTCCCGCCTATTGTCAAACGAGTTCGCAAAAACCTTAAGATCATCGACAGCCTTACTGCCAAGTGAAGCACGGCCTACCACCTTTTGCGGTAAACGTACAGTAAACTCAGTACCTTTGCTGAACTTCCCGTTGACCTTTATACTGCCTCTCATTAGCTCAACAAGCTGTTTTGTTATTGAAATACCAATCCCTGTACCCTCTTCCGAGTAATCATACTCGGTGTCAAAACGTATAAGCTCTTCATATATTTCATCAACCTGCTCTTGATTCATCCCCGAGTTGGTGTTCTTGATACTTAAGACAAGTATCACATAGTTTGAATCAGGCTCAGAATCAGGCTCAATAGAAACGGACAGCATTATATTCCCTGATACCGTGAATTTATATGCAGTGGATATCAGGTTGTTGAGTATTTGTTTTATCCGCATTTCGTCGCCGGCAAGCTTTGCGGGGATATCCTTGTCTATCTGTAAATCAAATACAACAGGCTTGTTGCCGCAACGCATGACGCTCGGCTTGATTATATCACTTATGACACTTACAACAAGGTATTCTTCTTCGTTTATTATATGCTCTCCGGCTTCGATTTTTGATATGTCCAGAAGATCATTGATAATGCCCTGAAGCAGATTTCCGGAAATATTAATCATTTTTATCCAGTTTTGCGCTTGATGCGGGATAGATTTAACTTGCAGCAGAAGCTCTGTTGCTCCCAGTATTGTGCTAACCGGAGTGCGTATCTCATGGCTTATGCTGGCAAGAAACAGTGATTTTAACTTATTGGCATTGTCCGCCTCAGCCTGCAGATCCTTAACAATCTCATAATCTGCCTCAATCTGCCGTGCCATTTGCTTATATTCGGTAACATCACGCGAAATACCCAGCAGCCCCAAGGTTTCACCTTTATAAATGAGCGGAGCCTTAATCGTTTCCATTTCAACAATTTCCCCGTCAGCGCGCGGAACCATGAGTTCATATTTTTTTGGTACTCCGCCTGAAAAAATCCCCCAATCCGACTCTATAAATAACTTAGCGATATCGGGCGAAACGCCGAGCCCGTCAATATCACCTTTACCTATAATATCTGAAGGCATCTTGTCAAAAAACTCATACATAGCACTGTTGCATTGAAGATACCTTGAAGCAAGGTCTTTAACAAAGACAAGGTCGGGAATTGTATTAAACAATGTTGTCATCATTGTTGTCTGGTGGGTGAGTTCTTCCGTCCGTTTTGCCACCAAAGCATGTCTGGTAATGACAGATGCCATCATAAGGCTGACGGAGCGCAGAATATCAAGTTCATCTTCCGGAAGCGTACGCTCATTGACGCAATCATCGGCACTGAACATACCCCAAAGCTTATCTTCCAGAAACAGAGGGATAATTACAAGACTTTTTATATCTAAGTTCGTAAAGAAATTAACACTAGCGGTAGGTAGCTCCGCGACAGGGCTGTTCCTGCAAAGACCTTGCTCAAAATCTTTAATCCATGCCGGATGCTGCCTTAAGCTGAATGTCCAGTTGACCGGTATTGTCTTTTTTTGTTTACCGGTTTCACTCAGCCAGCAATATCTGCTTGTGACAATATCGTCATAATCTGTTTTATTATATTGCCAAATGTGGATACGGTCAACGCTGATGGAGTTGCCGATGAGTGCCATGCTCTCCATCATTAATGACTCAAGGTTTTCATCTTCTTTTGTTGTAAGCAATAAAGCCGTCGCTTTATTAACGGCTTGAAGTAACTTCCGAATCTCCTCAACATTGTTGTATTCGGCATTTTTGGATTCCGAAAAGTCAAAGCTCTGTTCTTTCATGCTAAAACTCCTCTTAAATATCATGCATATCTGTTATTAATAAAAGTACCATTTTACGAAGATAAAGTCAATCATTATAATGTAAACAGTTATAATTATTTGCGACTGTGAATAATAACACAAGGAAAATGTCGGACTTGACATTTTCGCAATGAGCAAATATAATCTTCAAGGACTTTCATGGACACGCGCCGGTAGCTCAGCAGGATAGAGCATCTGCCTTCTAAGCAGAGGGCCGGGCGTTCGAGTCGCTCCCGGCGTGCCAGTTGCTCCATAGACGAACTATTGTGTTCGTTTATGGGGCAGTTTATATGTTTGTCACTGGCATTGCAGTAGATTTCGGCTCTTGGCTCTTCGCCGTCATAGAGGTAGATTCTATCTACGAAGGTGTCAATAAGTGCTGTTCTAAAGGTGATATCATTTGCATTGCCGGATTTGAACCTTTCAAGGAAGAACAAGACTTCATCTTGTGTGAGAACAGGTCTGCTCATTTTCTCTTTCGCAAGCTGTATTTCAAGTTCTGACCGTTCAGCTTGCCGTTTTTCTATCTGCTCTGATAACACATCAACAGCTTTGCCGGTCTCAATTGCTTTAATGAGGTTTGCAATGGCTGTCTCGTTTTCTTTGAGCTGCTTTTTAAGACGTTTTACGGTATCAGTATTGTTTTCTTTCGCAGATAAATCAGATACTTTCTTTGCTATATCTTTGATATAGTCATCTGTAAGAATTGATAATACTCCATCAACAACGGAGTTTTCAATGTATGCTTTCTGAACGTTCTTTTTATTGCAATCACCACGTTTGCGCTGTGTGACACAACTATAGTATTGATGAACTTTACCTGTACTCGATTTACCACTCATACCCGTCATGGCTGCTTTACAGTGTCCGCAAAAAAGCTTGGTTGTAAGGAGATAATTTTCCTCAACAGTTTTTGTTCTCGCTGGTGCTTTTTTATTTTTCTGAAGCAGTATCTGAACTTGTTCAAATGTGGAATCATCAATTATTCTGGGTATTCCGCTGGGAGTTTCTTTGCCTTTGAATATATAGATACCAAGATACTTTCTATTAACTAAAATACGTCGGATTGAATCCTTGTTAAATGGATTTCCTTTACTTGTCTTGACACCATTATCATTAAGATAACGTATAATTTCAACCATCGTTTTATTCGCAAGATACATTTCAAATATACGCTTAACTATAGGAGCTTCATCTTCATTAAGTGCGAACTTCTTATCAACGATTTTATAACCAAGAGGAACACCGCTGCCGGTAAACTCGCATTTCTCGGCAGTCAATGCCATTCCACGAATTACCTTCTGTGAGTTCTCGGCTGAGAAATACTCCGCCAGTCCCTCTAATACCGATTCCAAGAGAATGCCGGATGCATCACTTGTTATATTCTCCCTTGCTGATAATACCCTCACACCATTCTTTTTCAGAACAGATTTATATATAACAGAATCCTCCCGATTCCGAGCAAAACGATCAAGCTGATATACAAGAACGCCTTGAAACTGTCGCTTTGAACTATCGGCGATCATCCTTTGAAATTCATGCCGGTTTTCTGCTTCCGTTCCGGTTGTCGCTCTATCAATATACTCGGCAATAATATTGTAATCATTGCGCTCTGCAAACTCATAACAGACTTTTCTCTGACCCTCAATACTCTGCTCGGATTGCCCGGCATCGCTATATCGCCCGTAAAAAACTACATTCATTTTTCGTCACCACCCGTCATCATTTTTAGCAAAGTATCTTTGAGCTTTCCGCTCATCGGGGAGTTCGGGTCAAAACACATTTCTATGAATAATCTCATTTCTTCGTTATCTTCAATCTTTGGCTGGAAGTCATATAGTTTACCTTGCGGTTTATCTGTTCTTCCGAATATGTAATCGAGAGAAACATCAAAGTAATCTGCATACCATATCAGCACTTTGAATGGCGGGTCGCCGCTGTTATTCTCGTATCGTGCAATACATGATTGAACTATTCCGATTTTCTTAGCAATGTTTGCTTGTGACAGGTTTACTCCATTGCGTAAAGCTCTTAATCTTTTTCCAATAACTTCCATTTCTGCACCGTCCTTTCGTACAATTATTATATCTCATATTAACATAATGTGCAATGTAAATATTAGATACAATAAATTTATTTTGCACATTATTGTAGCAGTTATGTGAAATGGATGTGCAAATATGGGCTCAGCTTAGGACAGCAGAGAATAACAAGTTTGCTATTTGTTTGGATGGTGCGATGCAATGCCGCCGCAGGTGGCATTGAAACCGTCAAAAAGGGATGTCATATGCGGAAGCATTGACATACGTTTTGACGGTTTTGGGGGAATCCAAAGGGGGCGAGCCCCCTTTCGGCACACGACCTTGCTTGCAAGGTCTAGTGTGTTATGCCTGTTCACCAACCGGCGTGAAAAAGAGTGGTTTCCGTCACAGGAAACCATTCTTTTGAGCGACAGGAAAACGGG
>WRDH01000033.1 GCA_009783555.1 Oscillospiraceae bacterium | reverse complement strand
TCATTATCTCTATAAATTCGTCAAAAGTCCATCCCGGATAATTGCCCAAAACGCTTTCGCTTCCTGCAATAGTGTTAATCCGAAAATCGAATGGGAGCTGATAGAGATTTTCATCCACTTCGAGTGCTAAGAGCACGTTTTCAATTAAGCCATCTCGACTAAGTTCCGGGTCAGCGTCGATAAAAGGGTATAAATCCACAAGCAAACCTTTTGAAATGAAAGATTGATATGGAAGATCAAGCAAAAAAAGCATGTCAGGTGCCTGTCCGCCCAATATCTCTGTCGCAAGTAATATTTGAGCATTATTCCAGTTACCCTGTGCTCTATCCATGTAATCAATAATTTCTACATAATGTGTAAGAGATCTGGAGTTAAAGCTTGCAACTAATGACTGTATTGGAGCGATATTATTTGCATTTGCCAGATCAAATACACCGAGAGAGAGTCGGGTGAGATCCACTCTCTCGGCACGGTGAACCGGTTCGTTAATTTGTGGTGCTGTTGTGTGTGGTGTTTCTTCCGGGATGTCTAATGTTTCTTCTGAGCGGCATCCAACAGTCAGAAAAACAAATGCAAAAGTCAAAGCTGTAATAAATGTGTAACGCAGTAAATTCATAACGGCACCTATCCTTTACTTTACTGTTCTTAGCACACTTTCATAAAAATATAGTTTCTATGAGTCCCTATAATGTCGGACAGGGAGACCAGACAGGGGCAGACAGGGGGACGGTTCATCTGTCTTGGCAGGAGCTTTCAGACAGGGGCAGACAGGGGGACGGTTCATCTGTCTTGGCAGGAGCTTTCAGACAGGGCAGACAGGGGGACGGTTCATCTGTCTTGGCAGGAGCTTTTCAAGTCAAGACAGATGAACCGTCCCCCTGTCTTACCTTGTCTTTATCTATCATTCATCTATGATATTACTATACATTTCTTCGAGCGAATTGATGAGGGTTCTTAACGAAGACTTTAGTTCGCGGACTCCGCTATCATTGTTCAGCGTCTGTACAACTGTGTTAAGGTTGCCTGTTATCAAGCTGACCATTGTGTCAACATACGCCGTTTCGTCAAAATCACCTGTCATTATCTCATTACTATTTGCGGAGTTTTCTAAGTTATCATTGATAAAAGGGTTCGTTCCCAGTGTTGATTGCTGTGCAGCGTTTGAAGCATTGCCCTGCTCAGGGCTCGTGTCTCCCGCTCTGCTAACACGATGTTCGCTTCTGTTATATGTTCCCGAGTTAATTTGGTCAGCAACTTTCGTGATTTCTTCTTGCGAAGCTTTTGACAGTCTTTGCAGCTTACTTCTATCAACCGGCACCTCACCGGACAGGACTTTTTGTTTCGCGTCAAGAGAGACCGCAGCGATTGCGTTTAGTGCCTCTGCGACCTTACCGTCCCGCTCTATTGTGGCGCGTGACACCTTAAAACGTTTACCTACCTCAGTGGCTGTGTTCAGACGAGTTTGCTTTCCCTCACTTTGAGGGAAAGCAACTTTTTCTGTATATTGATTGCTTGAACCTCTCTTTCTTTTAGCTGAGTTAAAAAGAACTCCTCTGAAATGGCTCACTTCAATAGGCGATAAATTCCTGCGTGAAAGTTGATTGTCAATAATCCACTCCAATGCATCTTCGCGCGAGTTAAACTCCATGCTCACCGTTGTAAACGCAATACCGTGCTTGATGCAGATATTGTGCCTGTTGTATCCGTCTATAAGGATATTGTTCCATACAACTAACGGGTCTCTTGCTCCTTCTGATAAAAGCTGTTTTTCCAAGGATTCAAACGTTTCCTTATCCAGTTTCGGTAAATACATCATGAACTCTTCATCAAGTATAATATCGTGCATCTGTCTACACCATCCCTCTCCGCCATTAGCTTTGCTTGACAGTATATATACATTTTCCAGTAATGTCAAAGTGTCGGTGTGCAGACAGGGGCAAGATAGGGGGACGGTTCAGACAGGGGGACGGTTCATCTGTCTTGCATCTCTTCGAAAAATATTTTTTCTACATTTTATGATAATTTTATGTCGTGTTATGTATAAATTAGTTGCGAAAATGAATAAAACTTCGTCGATTTTTCATCATTCGGTAAGGTAAACCGTGAAACAAACGTGGATTGCGAAAAAGAATTGTCGTCTGATAAAATAAGCAGGGAAGAGAAGGAAGACAACAATACAAGGGGATCATCCCCCTGCAAGACAAGGGGACGGTTCATCTGGAAGACAAGGGGACGGTTCATCTGGAAGACAAGACAGCAATACAGGGCAAAACAAGGGGACGGTTCCAATCCGTGCGACGGATAGTCTGTCCTGGTTTGAATTATCCTCGCTTCCACTATCTTAAATTTGTGAATGGAGATTTATCGCTATGCCGAGAACGTCAAGAGTTAAGAGTAATACCGGAGTGTACCATGTTATGCTAAGAGGGATAAATCAGCAAACCATTTTTGAAGATGACGAAGACAATGAAAAATACCTCGAAGTATTGGAGTTATGTAAAACGTTGAGCGGTTTTGAGTTGTACAGCTATTGTTTAATGGGAAATCACATACACCTGCTGCTCAAAACAATTAATGAAGATTTAGACTTAATTTTCAAAAGAATCGGTGCGCGATATGTTTATTGGTACAATTGGAAATACAAACGTACAGGGCATCTGTTTCAAGACAGATTTAGAAGCGAGCCTGTCAACGATGATGAATACTTTCTAACGGTATTACGTTATATTCACCAAAACCCAGTAAAGGCAAAACTCTGTAAGAACCCTGATGAATATAAATGGAGCAGTTACAAGGAATATATTGATAAAAATCACAACACCGGAATTGTTGATACTGCATTTGCAATAAATATGACCGGATTAGTCGAGTTAATCATGTATACTAATATGATTAGTGCGGACAATTGCCTTGAATACACTGAACGCAAATTTTTGCCTACAGATGCCGAAGCAAAGGCACTCATGATAGAATTATGTAAATGCAACACCTCTGAGGTGGCTGAAGGATTTAGCGCACAACAAAGAGATGAGTACATTAGAGTGCTTGGCAATAATGATATTTCAGTAAGACAGCTTTCACGAATATCCGGCATTAGCAAAGGTATCATTGAAAAGACTTTAAGCAACTAACTCTCCACAGGACAAATGAACCGTCCCCCTGGCTTCCTTTTGTGCGCTTAAAAATACTAATCTTCCGCAGGACAGATGAACCGTCCCCCTGTCTTTGGCTTCCAGATGAACCGTCCCCCTGTCCCAATGTTAGCCGGGTTGACGGCATTAAAAAGACACCATTGAATAATACAGGTGATTTTCTTCTTACAAAATCATTATTACCCGTTTTGATATTTGTGGTATAATCGAAGCATGATAAAGAAGGTTTTTTGTTTTCTGCTTATACTGAATATTGTCATATTCTCATTTACCTTATCGGTCAATGCTGTTCAAGGTGCGGATACCTGTGCGTT
Organism: Oscillospiraceae bacterium; assembly: GCA_009783555.1. Taxonomy (GTDB): domain Bacteria; phylum Bacillota; class Clostridia; order Oscillospirales; family Oscillospiraceae; genus WRMH01. The sequence continues at coordinate 29,405 of WRDH01000033.1, read as the reverse complement.
CGAAGAGCTTGAGCTGGAGGATTATCTCGCTATTATCGACGATATGGCGGAAACAGAAGAGTATCCCCATTTTTTTGCTGAAAATGCCGATAGGTACAAGGATTTTCAAGAGAGATATCCCGATATGCCCTTTGAAACTGTTATCGCGCTTGTGAATGTCAACAACGATATGGAGGGATATCGTTATGTTGATATCGTAACAGAGCCGGATGAACTCTATGTATTGTTGAATAAGAATTTTATGCTGCCGCAGGATTGGGAACCGGAGGAGCTTACGAATATCGGACACGGTTTTTTAGTGCGCCCTGAAGCAGCCGAGCAACTTGAGAAAATGCGAGCAGCTATGAGAGACGACAATCTCAATCTGGTCATAGTTTCCACATATCGTACTATTGCAAGGCAACGAAATCTTTTTAACAATGCCGCCTCGTCACGAGGTGTGCGACGTGCGGAAAGATCAATTGCCAGACCCGGACACTCCGAGCATAACACGGGTCTTGCGGTTGATGTTCTGCACAGAGGAGCCACCGGGTCACTGTCAAGTATGAGGTTTGAAGGAACGAGTCAGTTTTCATGGCTTGTCGAAAATGCACATGAGTTCGGGTTTATCCTCAGATATCCGCAAGGTTACACAGAAATAAGCGGATACATTTTCGAACCGTGGCATTGGCGATTTATCGGGATTCCGATAGCGACAGCGATGAAAAACAGGGGAATCGTTTCGTATGAAGATTTCTACGGGCGTTATCTTGTACAAGGTATGCGCGATAAGGTTAATGAGTATATAAAAGAGCAGCAAAGACTTGCCGAGGAAGCCGAAGCGGCTGCGTTGGAGGCTGCGGAGTTGGAAGCTGCAGAAACAGCGGCAAGGCTGGCAGCCGAGGAAGCGGCTGAGGCGGAGTTGGCAAGAATAGAGACTGTGATAAGAATCGCTTCACAAGCAGCCGCGGATGAAGCCCTTGCAAGAACAAGGCTTGACGCAGTAGGGCGTGAAGCAATGGTTCATGATACCACTTACATAAACATACACTTTACAGTTATGCTCTCTGTACTCGGTCTCTTAGCAACTGCTGCGATACTTTATATAGCAAACGTAAAAAGCATTGGACTGTTGAGCGTTTTAAGGCAAGTGAGACAGGGGGACGGTTCATCCGTCTTGCGAAGACAGAGGGACGGTTCATCCGTCCTGCGAAGACAGAGGGACGGTTCATTTGTCCTGCGAAGACAGAGGGACGGTTCATCCGTCCTGCGAAGACAGAGGGACGGTTCATTTGTCTTATGTCGGATAAATACACCTTTCGGAACATCTTTTCGTCAATATTTGCAGGCAAAACTTGCTTTCATCATATTCAAAAGATTTTTCCGTGTTGCACAAAATTAACGTGCGATATTTATAGAAAGACAGATGAACCGTCCCCCTGTCTTCTGAACCGTCCCCCTGTCTTCCCCCCTGTCTTCGATTTCGAAGTAACACGCGGCATGTTTGCGTACCAGCTTTCTAAGTTATTAAATGCTGATATTTCCGGCTATGATGAATCTGTTTTTGATGATGTGCCAATAGATGAGTGGTACGGTCAATCAATCGCCTGGATGGTTGATATTGGTTTGATCGATGGTAATAATGAAAGATTTGAACCAAGACAGAACATCTCAAACGAAGAAGTTGCTCGTGTCATATTTAATGTCTTACTTATGAGGAATGATCAATCTACCGGTTCAAACCGGCTAATATTACTACACAGAAGTTTCAACTAAAAAACAAGGTGAACAGGGGGACGGTTCATTAGGCTTCTTCGCGAAGGAGCTGTCAGCAAAGCTGACTGAGGATGCAAAAAGACAAGGGGACGGTTCATCTGTCTTCCTATAGCGAATCCTCGGCTAAAGATAAGAGCGGATAAAAATCATTGTATTGTTTTTGGATAAATAGAGCGTTACCCTTTTCGTATAGCCGCTCCGCAAGATCATCTGCAATTGGAAGGACAATGCGTTCGTGTGCACACAACATGGGCGACACCTTGTCGATGCTGCCTGTTGCTTGTCTGTTTAAGCATGCGCAGTAGTGGTTACAGCGTGATCTGATAGCACAGATATCGCAACCCGGTTTTTCTTCTTCATTTCTTGTGTACAGTGCCTGCCGGGCATCGTTGTTTACGCCGTCGAAAACATTACCCAATGCAAACTGCGGGTCACCCACAAACTGAACACAGGGATAAATCGTGCCGTCAGGACCAACCGATAATTGACGTAATCCCAGTTCACACCTTTCCTGACAATAAGTTTTACTGTTTACATGACTGCTGATTTTAACCTCAAATGGGCTAAAGTAGAATTTATCCTCAGCCAGTGTTTTCTGCTCATATAGTTTAGCCAGCAATTTATATTGGCGTTCAAGCTCGGGTAAGTTCTCCTCGCGCCAGTCCGCGGAATAGTCAAGAGATGCAATCACATATGAGAACCCCAGAGAAAACAAGTATTGAACTCCGGCTGCGAACTCTGATAATGTATCGGGATGAATCGTCATCAGTACCGGGCTATAGGGCTTTACGGCTAATAAACGGCGAGCTGCGCTGACTACCTTATCAAAGCTCCCGTTGCCTCCGGAATCTTTTCTATGCTTGTTATGTGCTTTTTTTGTTCCATCGACCGATAGTGCGATAAACAATCCTTCGCGGCGTGCAAAATCAATAAAGTCATCATCTAGCAAGAGACCGTTTGTTGTGATCTTAAAGAAATAGCGGCATTCGCTTTCCTTCTCTTTTGAGCGTGCGTATGCCACTGTGTCGTATATAATGCTGCGCAGGAGCAGGGGTTCTCCGCCAAAGAAAATAATTCCTGCCCGCTTTGAATCGCGACCGGCAAGATCAACCACAGCGCGGGTTGTGTCCATTGTCATATCATCGCCATTGTGATTGACGTAGCAATAACTGCATTTTAAATTGCAACGTGCGGTCATATGTAATGTATAATGCATTTTCTCTATTTAACAGCGCGAAGCGCCACTCCCTTATGGTCTTGAAATTCATATTCCAAGCTTAACCACCCATTTGAAACAGCCAGGCAATAAACGCTTCAACTTGTTTTCTGAGCATTAGCTCCGACTCGGCAAGTGCATTTTTATGCAACTCGTCTCTTATCGCATCAAGCCGGGCGAAAAACGCTTCATCACTTTCGCCGTCTTCCTGCTCTATATCACGGGTTGCCTCCATATAATTAACCATACCGGCAACAGGGTCATAAAAAACTGCCATTGCTGTGTTATTCTCGACAAGAGTCATAGCCGCTTGTTTTATATTGAAGCTGGAAAAGGAAATTCTTGGACCATCATCAATATCTTCGTGCCAATTTGCTACATCTTCTTTCGAGACAAACTTCACTGTCAAATCATGAGTTCCCAGCATCATCATTTCGTCGCCGCTGAGAGTCCCCTGCACTGTTTTGTTGCGGTCTACCTCCTCACCGTCAATGTTTGTGACCGGGAAGTTCACGTCCGGTCTATAGCCGTCAGGTTGGAAAAGATATAATCCGGCTTCTGCAAATGCAGCAGCAATGACCTCAAAGGCTTCCTCTTCCGTCATAAAAACCGGTGCGGTTATTGCCATGCATCCGATACCGCCTGTGCCGTCGCCAAACTCAAATAGCGGGATATGTATTCCTTGAAAAATTTGTTGATACGGACTCGGAACATCCCCCATAAGAACATATTCCGTAGGTTTGACTACTGCCGGATTTGCTATTGTTGTTCCGGGAATATCCGGTCCTTGTGAACCTAAATCTTCATCGGTGCATCCGCTAAGACTAAATGCAACAGCGGCAGAAAGCAACCCGACAAGCGGTGTGCCGATCCAACGGTTAGGCTTGCTCGCAATTAAAATCTTCTTAATATCTCTATCGTACTTATCCGGATATTTCGGGGTCGTCGTTGCAATTACAGGTTCAATTTTCATATCAAATCCCCAATCATTAAGTCTTTACCAAATATGACGATAATCGTGCACTAATGTTCCATTTTGTTGCCGCTGTCTTTTCACAAGACAGATGAACCGTCCCCCTGACAACATTCCTTACCTCGCCATGCGTCTCCTTAAAACGAAAACGTTAAGCATGAAACTGCACACTCCGCAAACAAGTACAATTGCAAACAGCGGCATAAAGCCGAAGTTTTCCATGACTGGTGCCAATACTAAAACGATAACAGCGGAAAGTGCTGCCGCTATGGTCGAGTAAACGCTTACGTATAAGGGCAGCTTTGCCGGCGGGCTTATCTCGCCGAGCAGTAATGAAACGGCTGACACAAAACTTATGTTGCTTATATTAGCAAGCAACCATATGACAAACAGAACATTTAACGAGCTAGTGGTCAAGGCAAGTGTTCCTGCGAGTATTACCAAACAAGCACCTATAACCGCAACAACTCTCGGGCCGTATCGGTCAACAACAACCCCAAAAGCAATGTTCGCAATTGCACCCGAAAGAATGGCAAGCCCCGCAAAAGTTGCAACATGCGTTTCAGATGCGGAGAAGACGCGTATAGCGTACAGGGTATAAAACGGGAGAATTGAATGAGCGATTGCCAGAAATATTACAGTCATAATCATTACGCGAAAGGTTGGGCTCTCGCCTATGGTTGAGGGCATTTTCTTAACATACTCCAGCATGCCCAGAGGTTCTATAGGCTCCGCATCTTTGCTTATACGCATGAAAAAGAATACAGCAGCATTCAGCAACAGAAAAAACACACCAATCGCGAAGATTGTCATGTAGTTATACGGAAAAGAAAAGAACCCGAGGATTGATGGGATAAGTGCCGACATTCCAACGCCTAGAAATGAGCCGATAGCAAGACCGATGCCTCGTATCGCTCCTCGTTTATCCGGGGGGAGAAGCCTTATAACCAACGGTGTAAAAAACACCGCGTAAGAACCTACGAAAAGATTGAAAATACACCAGAACATCAGGAATATATTTACTAACGCACCATGATTTCCTGCGACCAAAGGAATTAAAAAAATAAAAAGCAGAAAAGATAAACGCTGCATAAACAGGATTTTGCTAAAGGTTTTTTGCATAGCAGGAGACCGCGACGCTATATATCCGAATACCGGCTGAGTAAGGAGAACACATATCAACGGCATTGATGTAGCCAACGCAATCTGGAATGTAGATGCACCCAGTTGATCCATAAAAAACGGGATTACCGCCGATACTGAAATCAGTGCCATAGTTGGCATAAACAAAATGCCATCTACGAAAAACAATTTCAGATTATGACGTATATCCTCTTGACTACCATATTGATTGTGCATATATCTCCCGGTTTTTACTATGTTGTCTGCTGTTTTCTCGTTCAGTCCCGAAAAGACAGATGAACCGTCCCCCTGTCCTGTTAATATAATACAACCAAAGAAAATACTCAACATTAATCTTGCAAGACAGATGAACCGTCCCCGTGTCCTGTCAAGACAGATGAACCGTCCCCCCGTCCTGTCCAAGACAGATGAACCGTCCCCCGTCCTGTCCAAGACAGATGAACCGTCCCCCTGTCCTGTCGTCCCCCGCTCCCGCTCCCGGAAAGATTTTCTCAATATTTTTCTTGATAAATAGCGCAATTCCAAATATAATACATGCGGAGGATGTTGTGATTTATGAAGAAGTATTTGCAGCTTTCAATGCAGAATAAGCTCATTATTTTTTCTGTTGCCATTTTTTTAACCATATTTATTCTGGGAAGCATTGCATTTGTCATTTTGATGAATCTTAATCTCATATCCAATACCGGCATCCAGCTCAAACGCAATATTGAAATCGAGCAGATAAAGCTTGAAGCATCTGTCGATAGTGAAATAGCCATTGTACTGAGAATGGCGAACTCACCGTTAATCAGCCGGTATTTTTCCAATCCCGACGATCCTGTGCTTGAGGAAAAAGCCCTTGAGGAGTTCGAGGCATTCCGCAAAGCATTCGCTTCGGAAATTGTTTTTTGGATTAACGAAATAGATATGGTTTTCCACTTCAGTGACGGCACCCCTTACGTTGTCGATCCTTATAATCCTGAATATTACTGGTATTTTCTGACAACCCGTGAAACAGAAGTTTTTAACTTTAACATTAATTTTAATCATGAAATGGACATGATTATGCTTTGGGTCAATGCACCGATTTTTGATGAAAACAACAATGCTCTCGGCATGGTGGGCTGTGGCATAAACCTTACTGATTTTATCAATTCGCTTTACAGCGTCTACAAAGGTGCTGAAGAATTGTTATTCTTCAACTCTTACGGGGAAATCACCGGCGCAAATGAAATGTATTTTATTGAAAATAAAATCACCTTGGAGGAAAAACTCGGACAGGTCGGAATAGAAATCTATGATAAAGCAAAAAGCATTGAAAGCGGTGAATTTGCATATTTCCGGCTTCAAGCTGTCCAAGGGGTAGCTGCTGTCAGCTCCGTTCCGAGCTTAGGCTGGTATATCGCCGCTATACACGAATTCCATATCAGTGATTCACTTAGCAGCGGCATGACAGTCCTTTTTGCGATACTGGTTGCTTTATTGCTTATAATAATCGTGATATTTAATACATTTGCAATACGCCTGTTACGTGAGTCCGAATTATCCAAAAGAAAAACAGAGATTGCCAATGATACGATTATGGAAAGCATAAACTATGCAAGCAAAATCCAAAGAAATCTCTTACCATATAACAGCGTATTGGAATCTGTTTTTGACGATTATTTTATCATATGGAAACCGCGTGATATTGTAGGCGGCGATATATATTGGCTGAAACAATTTGAGAAAGGCACAGTCCTTTGCGTTGCGGACTGTACAGGTCACGGGACACCGGGAGCACTCCTTACCATGCTGGTTGTCAGCGCGTTTGAATCCGTGATAAAGCCGGACAACTGCCATGATACTGCCCATGCCTTGTGGCAGCTTGACCAAAGACTTGCATCCGTTCTTCACGCAAAAGGCGACGAAGACAACATGAGTATAAAAGACGGCTGCGACCTTGCAGTATTGTATATCACAAAAGACGGCAGCGTAACAATGTCAAACGGACATATCGATGTGTTTGTCTGTGACGGAAAAACGGTTACACGCAATAAAGGACAAAGGATTTTTATCGGTGAGGGTCACTTGACCGGCAAGCATCAAGTCAAGAGTATAACCATTCCCGCAAACGCCGACAACAAATTCTATATAGCTTCGGATGGCTTGTATGACCAAATCGGAGGAGAAAACAGCGTACCGTACGGATATGACGAGTTTGAAAGATTAATCCTTGAATACCACAGCGAAAAACAAAGCGTAATATCGGACAAAATATGGGAAGCATTTGAAGCGTACAGAGGCGTGAATATAAGGCGCGACGACCTTGAGCTGATAACCTTCAAACCGATAATAAGTAACTAACCCAACCCCGTCATTGCTAAGACTTTTAGGCACTTACGAAACCTAAAGAACCGCTGAGGACGGTGTGGCAATCCACAATTTCGATTTGCTGATTTAAGTATATGATGTACAAATGATTGAGTTAGAAGGATAATTTAATAGGGGGTAGATAATAATGTTTGACATGATGGAATATCATAAAACGCTGCGGGAATGCAAAATCACACTTGTTTACAGCGGTCCTCTTTGGGCGGAGGGCATCGGCGGAGTCGCGAGTACTGTGAAGAAACGGTTGGAATACGATGATTTGCCTTTGGAGACATCTCAAGAAGTATTCTCGGTATTTGTTGAGCAGATGAACAATATGCTGATGTACTCTGCGGAGAAATCCCAGTTTGTCGCCGACGAGATACACCCGGAAGCCCCGAAGGGTACATTTATCATGGGAGTACAAGGAAGTAAATATTTCATCCAGACCGGAAATGTCATGGAAGATAAGCACGTGGACTTTATCAGAGATAGAATCGACTATCTCAATACCCTCGATAAAAAGCAACTCAGAGCATATTACAAACAACAGAGACTTGAAAATGATATTCCCGACAGCAAAGGCGCAGGACTCGGATTTATAGAAATAGCGCGGCGCGTAAGCTCAAAGTTAGAATACACATTTACGCCTTACGAGGAAGGATATACATTTTTTACCCTGTTTGCAACGATTGAAGGTGACGACCATGGCATATAAAATTGAGCGACGGAAAACCGATTTGACACCCTATGTATATATCTGCGAGGAAAGCGGGGTAATGAAGCTCGAGGGCGAGAGTTATCACGAGAATGTCTTTGAGTTTTTCAGGGAAATCAAGGAATGGCTTGCAGAGTACCTGAAAACAGATTTTGATTCGTTTACATTCGATTGCGAACTCGTATACTTCAACAGCTCAACCGTTAAAATCCTGTTGGGTATGTTGCTGGATATGGACAACTCCAAAAATTGCGATAAAATCACTGTCAACTGGATAACTACAAAAAACAACCGCATTATCATCGAATGCGGCGAGGACTTTGAGGAAGATTTGGATAATCTGACATTCAACCTAATTACGAATTAACTCTGTTTAAGAGTGATAGCGTAAAATAACCTATAAATAACCTTTGGCATAGTCTCTTATTTGTCATTTTTCATTTGTCATTTATCATTTGTAAGACAGGAGGTATTTTAAGTGGAAGACATTTTTGACCGGGAACAGATTGTACTCGACCAGGCTCTGTCGCATATAGATGAAGTATGCTGCGGCAATCCTTTGTGCATAGAACAGTTTGAATCCCTTATCAAAGAGTACAAGATGTTGTTAAAGCAACATAAGAAAGTTATCAAGATTTCCGACAGGGCTTCGACGAATATGATTACCGAACAAAAGGGTCAAATAACGGACTTATCAGACAAAGTACACCACGACGCGCTTACGGGTATTTACAACCGGCGTTACATGGAAGAAGCTTTGGAAAAGATTATGAAAACCCTTCAACGCTCAGGCGATGCAGTGCTTAGTGTCCTGATGATGGATATTGACTTCTTTAAGAAATATAACGATAATTACGGGCATGCCGAAGGTGATGTCTGCCTCAAAGCAGTTGCGCTCGCAATCAGTAACAGCCTGATGCGTGACGACGACTTCGCCGCAAGATACGGTGGTGAGGAATTTGCGGTCATTTTACCAAACACCGACAAAGCAGGCGCACAGGCGATAGCCGAGCGTATTCTGGAGAATTTGAGAATCTGCAAAATCCCCCACGAAAAGAGCGAAGTATCCCCCCATGTCACCCTGTCAATAGGCATAGCCACAGGCAACGTAAAAGCCGTAACCGGCGGATTGGATTTCATAAAACGCGCCGACGAAGCCCTATACCACTCAAAAGAAAACGGCCGCAACAGATATTCATTTTTGGAAATGTAACAGGACATGGGGACGGTACGTTTTTGACCGCTGAGGACAGCCTGACGGTTCAAGAATTGAAAAACTAGCGTAAGGTGGGGCAAAACATTGGATACAACCATATATAGTGAAAAAATAGGTGCAATCGTTCAGGTATACCTGAAAGAGGCTCTTGAGAACAGGGAAGTTAGCAAAGAAGAAATATCAATCCTGCAGGACCCCGCTCATTCAAAGCAAATGTTCGGGATTAATTTTCCTCTTTTATCAAAAGACCGCACCTTCACTAAACTCAAGGACGGTAGGCATCAATACAGATATTACAAAAATCCGGTTAATATTAGCGGTAATAAATATTTTTTATGCTCACAATGGTTCGAATCATCAAGAGAAAAGCTGACGGTATGGTTAGAGCAGAAAGGAATAGTGCCGGGTGCTGCATCAACCGGCGTTATTGTGAGTAAGAAGCATTCAAAGACAAAATCTAATAAGAAACACATGATAAATAATGGTTTGGATGCAACTGTCTTCGAGTTGTGGAGGCAATATAATATAGTCCATGACGGGTTGAAAAAAGCAATGGGAAGTACAGCGAACATTGTAGCTGAGATTTCAGAAAGACTTGTTGCTATGTACTATGACGGGAAACAGTTGACGGCAAGTCACAAGTCTGCTGATATTGTATTTAATGACAAAAATGACGGAGACAAAGAAAAGTTAATCCAAGTTAAATCAAGAAGACTAAAGAAGTTGAAATCTTCGTCTCTTGGTGTTTTCCGATCCTGGGAATTTGATTATCTGGTAGTTGTCGTGTTTTCTGTGGATGGGGCGACTGTATTGAAAGCAATTTGTATTGGTGTAGATTATGCAGAAAAAATAGCAGACGAAAATAAGCACGAGCGCGGGTGGAAATTATCAACAAACGATAAACTCTTTAACCACCCCGAGTCTCTTGATATCACAGATGACTTAAATACCCTTATCAAAAACCTAAAATAGCGGGACACGGGGACGGTTCATCCGTCCTGATTTCGCGCAAGACACGGGGACGGTTCATCCGTCCTCAGGACACAGGGACGGTTCATCCGTCCTGATTTCGCGTTACATCGAATGAAAACTCTATTTTTTCAACTATATCATTTCTACGGAACTTTTTATCTTCCCAAAATCTTGCGGGCAGCTCTGTATAATTAGGAGGTGATTTATCCAGATTGTACACCAGAAACAGCTTATAGTTCTCCGGGTGTTTTTTCGCAAACTCAAGCTCTCCGGGTGTAATAATAAAAGACATTCCGTCGCCTGTTTTCACTTCCACAAAATACTCATCACCCAGTTCGTCTATATACGACAAATCATAATCACCCGAAACGGCTTGCCCGGGTTTTAGTATACCAAGAGCAACAAACGCCTCGGATCTCGGAATAACTTTTTTAACCGCAGGATCATTACTCAATAAAGCATGGATTAACAACTCACCTTTGTTTCCATATACTTTTTTTGCCCTTTTTGTTTGCTCATCGTATTTTTGATTATAAGCACCTTTACGTTTTGACCGAATTTCTGCCTCCGGCTTTGTCGGAGCGTTAAAAACCAAGTCCTCCTTCTCCGGCACAACTCCCCTCAGTTCTGCATAATGATCTTTTTCTTTTCTCATTTTGTTAGATTCCCTTTCAATTTTTTCCTGTTCAATCAACCATTTACTAAAGCCTTGTTCATCACCAAAATATATCATCGTCTGAGCTGTTTTATTATTCGAGATTTCATCACCGTATAAATCTTCGGGATTCATAATCTCATAGTTGATACTATACGCTTCGTCACTGTCTTCAGGGTCATCAATATCCCAAAGCCCAAACTCATCAATGACTTTTTGCTTCACGTCAAAATATATAGAATTCTCATAACCGGCAATCTCAAAATATTCAAAATCCTCTGCGCTTTCTATAAAACCCAATTGCAGCTCCGGGTCATTTAATGCTTTTGTAAACAAAAAATCCTTATACCTGAGCTTTTCGCCGGTAATATACTCCGAGAGTTGTCTATTGTAATAAGGTATCAAATTTATCGAATAGTTGAATCCGGCATCACTAAATTCATCAACATCACAATCAATAACGCGCAGTGTACTGATTATATCAACAGCAGAGCTTACAAAATTAAATCTGTTAAAATCTATACAGCAATCCTCAACTGTGTAATCCGGTTGCAGCTTCTTTATTGTTTCTACGAAATTGATTCTTTTCTGATTTGCACTTTCATATATCTCATCAGATATTACATCAAGAGTATCAAACTCTTTTAATATCAGAAACTCCCTGACAGCTTTATCCGGCGTTCTGAACAGCTCTCCTATTTTACCCGAATCAAAACCGGGCGTATCTGCAATATTGGAGTAAATATTCTCAATTTGCAGCGACAACTCATTTATATCATAATTCTGGCTAAACACAGTTATATACCAAATCGTCGGACTTTTCCTTAACAGGACATACTCATCTTCAATCCTCTTCAAACCGTTGTTTTCTGTAACAATTATCTCTTTTACCAGTTTTACCGAGAGTTTTCCCAAGTTTTTTTCCAAATTGGCATTGTAAACTGCATATGCATTAGCAAACTTTGAAAATTCCTTAAAAAACTCAGCAAATCTCTCATTACAATCACTTAGCTTAATGCTTCCCTCATCGATATCATAATCACCATCATATTGCCGGCAACCGAATATTTCTGTAAATATTTTCGAGGCTTGCCTCTGGTTCTTTTCCACTATTCGTACATCTTTTTTCACTACGATTCTGGTGCTGGGCAAATATGCTTCACGAGCGAACCAATATTTAAGCTCACCTTTATATCTCACCAAAATCTTACCATCGGTAAAGTATTGCTTTTTATTTTTTGAATCCTCATATATCCGGCTAAAGCCCGGCTGCTCAATAATCCTGTAAATTGCCTTAGAGATTTTTTGGCTTTTTTGGAAGTCATATTCGGGGTCGGGGAGCTTCAGCAGCAAACCATAAAAATCATCCGACGACAGATTCGTGACTTTTTCACAAAAATCAAACAGCTCGATAATACTGACGATTTCCTCATAATCAATCTTTGTGTTTATCGCCCAGCTTTCGATAATTTCTGTACCCAAGACAGGGACAAGCGGAGAGAAAAGCTGATTTCTGTCGGAATCTATACTCTTGAGCACCTCTGCCGGTCTATACCTCTTGCCGTTGAGATTAACCCATTTTCTGTTATTGAACACACACAATAAATAGTTCTTTTTCTTTTCGTAGTAAGTTTTTGTTGTCGAACCTCTTTTCTTTCTTTTATAGGTTATTATCGCATTATCCTCATATGGAGAGTTTTTTAGCCACGCCTTTAAATTACTATCCGAAGAAATCCACTTAATAATACTTTCCGTAGTTAATGCTTGCAGTATTTCTGTGATTTTATCAATGGTTTTTAGGGTGTAAGAAATATCATACCCGTCTGATGACTCAACATTCTCCAGAGATGCAATGCTTCTTTCATACTCTTCACTATATTGTCTGATTGGTTTAACATTCTCTGTCAGCTCGACGGGCGGGAATTTTCTTACTCCAAAGAGTTCAACAAAACATTGAAAGCGCAAGATAGTATCGGGGTCGGGATTATCTATAAATACATCGCATCCGGGGAATTTGCAATACGGAAAAGCAAATAGCTTCTCTGATAATCCGTATCCATACTCAGAGCCGAAGAACATTCTCCTGCTGTCTTGATAACCCTCCGGTTCCGTATCATTCGGGAATTTGTATATAACCTTATCAATCGGTTCCCATTTTTCATCACTGCTGTAATACTTCCATAACCACTTAACAAATTCGACCGATTTCTCATAATTATCCACGGAGCTGTTAACGGCTGTGACTATAGTTGATTTATCTCTGTATTTAAAGTCAACCAGAGGGTATATGTTATTTTGAGATATTATACGGTCAATCGGGCTTGATCTGCCGTCTTCTTGTGATTTCTCTGTTTCTTTTATTTTTATAACATCTGCATTTTGCCCGGCAATTTCAAACAGAAGCTTTTGATAACTGCTTTCCAGTGTCGGAACCTTCACCCAATTCGGAAGTCCTTCATCATCGACCGTTTCGGTCAGGAAGCTGTACTCATTCCCGAATACAAGCCAATCTCCGGCTTGTGTTTTCAGCAGGCTTGGCAGAGTGTTTTCAAAATTCTCATTCCACCAGGTAAACACCTCCACCCGCTGCTCTTTTGTCCATGTCTCTGTGAGATTATTAACAATAGCCAATAATTCATGCTCATTATATTCAACCGCATTGCCAGTTCTCTCAGACAAACAATATAATAAATCAAGTTCTTTTCCATTAAGCGGCTTCAGCAAATTGCTAAACTCTTTCCCTTTAAAGAATTCCGGACAGCCTTTATTTAAGATTTTTGGTTTATCGCAAATAGAGATATACTCGTTGTTTACGGTCAGAAACACCCTTACATCTTTTTTTTTAAGCATATCCAAATATTCATTTTCGAGTTTTGAAATCGAGAATGCTGACAGAAATTTCCATTCACCTCTTTTGGGGTAGTGACTTATCCCTTTCCGGTCATACTCGAAGTTAACCGGTGTCAGCAATCGCAGAGGTACATCATTGGCCTCTATTTCCGCCATATCTTTTGCCGTTTCTATCAAAAAACGCAGTTGTTCACGGATGATAAATGTATTCACCTCTGTCGGACTTAAATTGTTTCTTTGATCTCCTAAAACATACGTGGCATTCAGAACGCAGTTAAACGGCGACTCCGTTTCCAATAAGGGAAAAAACGAATACAGCCTGCAATTTTCAAATCTGCTGTAATCCAACGGTATTGCAACAGCTAAACGAACATCCTTTTTGTCTTCATCATCCTCATCTTCTTTGATTGCTTTTGGTAAAATCTTGGAGAAATAATAATATGACTCCTCTTTTTCCATATCACCATCTGTAATTTTACTGAGAAATACCTTCTCTGGTTTTTTGTACCCCGTTTGAAGCTTTTCATAAATAATATCATCAACATCGGTATGAATGGATATTTTCCTGATATTCGGTAAAAACAGCAGGATTTTCAAATCAATATCATTGATCTGCTTCGAAACCCCATATCCATCGCTTTGCTTTTTTTGATTAACCACGACTTTTATTACAGTCGTTTCAGACCATTTTGAGTTTTCAATATACTGAGGATATGCCAGCATCGGTATATAGAGCTTCTTTCCTTTCTCTTTTTGCTGCTTTATTTGTTTTTGTATTTGAGGGTGATTTTCAATTCCTTTGAACGCTTTTTTTGCAATTTCTTTTGAAAATTCTATATTAAACTCTCCCGAATGTATAAATATCTGCTCAGCCCAGTTTAATATCGATCTAAAGCCTGTCCCTTTATTGCCAATATACCCCGAACCCGCTTTGTCGCTGTTATTCCCCTGAACAATAGCCTTAATTCCGTCTTCACTGAAAAATGTCCCTGTGTTTTCCACGGTAAGGACATTCTCAATAAACTCGATATTAACCTCAAGGTCGTTGTCCGGTTTCCTGCCTTCCCGCACACTGTTTTCATATGCATCGTCCGCATTTTGCAGCAGTTCCAAAATCTCACGCCCGTGATAACCCTTAATGTCCTTCTTTACAGTATTATACTCAACAATAAGATCATCAAAAACATGCTTTTGCGTATGCTTGCTGATATAATCATCATTTAACCGCTTGATAAACAGTTGACTCTTGTTCATTTAAACCTCTTTTCAATAAAAAGCATAAAAGAACTATACCGCAAAACAATGAATTACACAAGAGCGGGACACGGGACACAGGGACGGTTCATCTGTCCTTAAATATTAAACGGTTGCTTTCTTCGGATTAGCATGCTATAATCATGTAAAACTAAAGGATACTAAAACATTCTAAAGAAAACTAAAACATTCTAAAGGAAACTAAAGGCTGTGTAAGTGTTTAACCAAAGACTGAGGAAAGAAATGCAATGAAAGAGCGAATAAGAAATCCCTTCACACCATCGTTTGGAAGCATTCCACTCCAATTGGCAGGAAGGGAGAAAATAATTCAAGATACTTTAGAAGGTCTTGATAACGGTCCCGGAGACCCTCACAGGTCAACAATATTTATTGGCGCTAGAGGATCGGGAAAGACAGTTTTGTTAGCAAAAGTTGCTGAAGAAGCATCAGCTAATGGCTGGATAAGCGTTAATGTAAATGCGGATTCAAATATGCTTGAGGAATTATTGATTCAAATTAGAGACAATGCAAAAGAGTTTCTTGCTCCCGAGTCATTATTGCATATATCATCAATCAGCTTTGCCGGTGTTGGTGTCTCTCGAAATGAAAAACAAAGTAATAGGAAAACTACCTGGCGCTCTGAGATGACATCGATAATTAAGGAACTGAATGAAAAGGATGCCGGACTATTGATTACTGTGGATGAGCTGGATGTCAGGATTGACGAATTAAAAACAGTTATCACAACCTTTCAACACTTCGTACGGGAACGAAGAGATGTAGCACTTATAATGGCGGGATTGCCGTCTAAAGTGTCCGATTTATTTCGCAACGATTCAATATCGTTTCTCAGGAGAGCCTTTCAATACCACCTTGAGGCTGTTGAGGAAAGCGAAGTTCGTTTTTCAATGAAGAAAACAATTGAACTTGCCGGAAGGTCAATTGACAGTGATGCCCTTGCTTTAGCTGTAAAAAGTACAAAAGGATTTCCTTTTATGATCCAGTTAATCGGTTACCAAATGTGGCGACAGAATTCTGATAAAAAGAACATTTCTATTGATGATGCTGAAGAAGGAATCATCCTTGCGCAAAACGACCTTAACCGAATGATTTTTGATGTTACCTATAAAGAGCTGTCTGAAAAAGACATTGCCTTTCTTGAAGCAATGCTGTTTGATAACGAATACAGCGTTATCTCCGATATATCAAAACGTATGAAGGTTACCCCGAAATATGCAGGTATGTATCGTAAGCGTTTGATAGAACACGGAGTAATAAGCAGTTATGGTCACGGTAAAGTCACTTTTGACTTACCAATGTTTCGCGAGTATATTCAAAGCAGACTTTAAAAGGAGATGGAACGACATGGCTCGCGCTTACAGAAAAACATACTTATCCAAAGCCGCGAGAAACTTCGGCAGCATGATGCGGTATGCAGTAAACGACTGCGGCCTCGACGGCGGCAGGTTTTTACATATGTTTATTTCTTCCGGACTGGCACAACAATTCGAACACGGTAATCCAAAAATTGTAGCACAGATGAGTGGTATCGATTTAGCAATCGAAGCAATTACAAAAGCAACCGGCAACGCTCCGAAGGCTGTACCCTCGATAACAGACAACCAAACCTCCGAATACTGGGGCGGCTGGGCTTTGGCACACTACCAGTGGTACACCGGCAGGAAATTCTCCTCAATACTGCGATTCATGCCGTTTTCAGACATCCTTGATATGTATTACTCCCTGCATGAAGAGGACATAAATAAATTCTATGAAATGGCAGATGATATCTATATAAACTCGCGCCCTCAAACAAACCTTAATCATATTCGAAAAACAGCCGGACTATCCCGGGAAAAGCTCGCTGCCGAGGCAGGTGTACCCTTACGTACAATTGAAATGTACGAACAAAGAGAAAGAGATATAAACAAAGCACAGGTGCTTGTTGCAATAAAAATCGCCCGGGCTTTGGGATGTGACGTTGAAGATTTAATGGAATGAATACAGGGGGACGGTTCATGAATACAGGGGGACGGTTCATCTGTCTTGTAGGCATTGCAGGTATTTGGCGCTGTTTGTTGAGTCAAATAAGACAGGGGGACGGTTCATCTGTCTTGTAGGCATTGCAGGTATTTGGCGCTGTTTGATGAGTCAAATAAGACAAGGGGATCGTCCCCCTGTCCTGAGAAAGGATTGAGAAAATGAAAGTTGCCATGCGAAAGATGTTAACCAATACACATGGTCCTCTAAGCAAACCACAAATAACTGTTGCCGCCGGAGAGGTTTTTGAGGTGCACACAGAGTTGTGTTCCGGTGAATGGCTTCTTGCTCCGACGGATCGCTGGACACAGGATAAAATGTACGGGTGCAACCCCTCGGTAGTGGTATCTGTTGACTCGGCTGAGCCGGGAGATATTCTTAAGGTGCATATCCTGGCTGTTGAGCCTGATGCCCTTGGATACACAGGCTTTACTAATCACACAAACCCGTTGGCTTGCTTAATAAAGAATATTGATTGGGGACTCAATGAAAGGACTGTAGAAATCCGCGACGGGTTTATTCATTGGGATGAGCAAAGAAAAATACCGGTGATTCCTATGGTTGGTACGTTAGGCACAGCACCAAAAAGCGAAACCTTAAGTAATGCAAAAGGCGGGCTTCACGGCGGTAATATGGATGTTCAGGAAGTACGGGCGGGCAGCATAGTTTACCTTCCGGTCGCTGTACCGGGTGCGCTATTGCATGTTGGTGATTGTCATGCCATCCAGGGTGACGGAGAAATCAACTGTTCCGGAGGCATTGAATGCCGGGCAACAGTAAGACTAAAAGTAGAAATACTAAAAGGACAAAAAACTCTTTCTTGTGTCCGCATCGAAGATGATAACTACATCATGACAGTAGCCTGCCAACGTTCAACGGAAGAATCATTTTATGAAGCAGCCGCGGGTATGTTGGAGTGGATGACTGAATGCTTCGGTTTTTCCGATAAAGAAGGATACCTGCTGATGGGATTGCTCATGGAAGCAAGGGCTACCCAGTTTGTCAACCCCACTCGCACATATATTTGTAAAATGCCAAAAAAGTATCTTAAATAAAAAGACAGATGAACCGTCCCCCCTGTCCTGTCAGATGAACCGTCCCCCCGTCCTGATTAGCCCTCTTTGAAAAGAGGGTGTCAGCCACGGCTGGCGGGTGATTATCCGACAGAAAGAACCTCAACTTTTTCGCCCGTGACTGTGACAACTTGTTTGTCATTAATCTTAATTAACTCAAGATTACTATAGTATTTATCTATACATTCATCGTCATTTCCATAATAGTTGTGACCGTAGTGTACATAAATGTAGAAATCAATAATAGAAAGTGCGGAGAAATCGCCTTTCAAATCAGGAGCATCCTCAACTCTGTCGGCGTTATCATTTATTATCTTTTTCTGCATGATAAGTGAACCGGCAGACGTACTTATATAAGGCTTTCCTTTGTTGATATGCTCAATAACAAGTTTATCAATACCCCTTCGTTTAAGTTCCTGTAACAAGAAAAATGTATTCCCTCCGCAAACAAAAAGATAATCTGAATTATTGATTCTATCTTTTGCTTCATCACAAAGAACACTCGAAACATCTAAATCCTCAACAATAAGCCCCAGCTCTTCCAGTGCCTTCCTGTCTGCATCGACATAAAATGTGTTTTCTTCAAGTTTTCCTGCCGTAGGAATAAATGCAACTTTTTTTCCTGATAAATCTTCTCCGATAAAACCCGGAAGTAAGCTTGCCACACCGTCAAAAGATGATGCTAAGAATAGTTTTTTCATAATTTATACATTCACATCCTTAATACATGTTCTTCGACCCACTTTGCGGCTCCGTCATTTTCGTTCGTGTCGCAGATATAATCGGCAACCGCTTTTACTTCATCGAGTGCGCTTCCCATCGCAACACCGATGCCGCAAAATTCAAGTAAATCAATATCATTCAAATCATCGCCGAATGCCATAATTTCAAAGTTTTCTATTCCCCAATACTCGGCTAAGGCACTCACAGCACTTGACTTATTTGCTTCACGGTGCATAAACATTGCCAGTTCATCACGTGCTATTATCAGGTTAATCCAATCAGGAAGATTACTTTTTATTATATCCACGTCCTGCTGCGTTTCAGGTAGTGCGTACATTTTCTCTGCGTTAATATCCAATGCATTAAAATCAACAATAGTGTAATATTTAATCCAACTCCATATCTCGTCAACATTGAAGTTTGAGTAATGTCTGTTTTCATCTTGCGCAGCGATTTTTATCCCGGCATTATCGCAAGCAATCAATAAATCTCTTGCTTTTTCAGTTGATATTAATTTTTCATAAACCTGTACATTTCCGGCAAATGCCGCTGCACCTCCATTTCGCACATAACCATCGAACACTTCCTGCGGCACAATATCCAACGTACATCCTCTTCCGGTAGCATAAATAACTTTTATCCCAAGGCTCCGGCATTTTTTTAGCACGGATACCGTATATTCCGAAACAGTTTTATCACTGCGTAGTAGAGTATCATCAAGGTCAAATACCAACATCTTTATCATCGAATGAAAACCCCGTTTCAATTTTCTCCAAGGTAGCAGCTTTTAGCTTAATAGACGTTTGATTTTGCAACACAATAATCACTGCTTCTTTCAATAATCATTACAGATATTGTGAACTATATCAAGAAATTTTTACATCTATGGAATAAATGGGACAAAATCGTACCGTCCCTATTTGTCCCAATATGCGGAACATAGATTGCAGCAATTGCCTATTTTTTCCTAAATGTTAGGTAAGAACAAATCGTCTAAGGTGATCACAGCTTGGATATCGTTGCAGTAAGCATTATGAGTTAAACCATTTGCTGCGATCATGGTCATGTGAATGGCTTTTTTGGTTTTAGTTTCTTGTAGAAATACATCCCTTTTGTTTTCCAGGCTTGTAGCATCCTTACTTGTAATCGTATAAACATCACTTGAGAATTTGCATTCACATAAGTTTATTGTGCTATCTCGGCGGTCTATCACAATATCGATTTGCGCACCGCCTTTTTTTAACTTACTGCGAAAAGTGTAGACTTCTGATATGACGCCCGATATACCCAGGCGCTGTTTGATTTGATCTATATGCATCATACACAGCAATTCAAAAGCATATCCGCACCATGCCCTATGCCCCGGCTCTGCCAGATAGTTTGTCCAGAATCTGCGATCAGTGTTTTTTCGGTTTCGCAAATATCTATAGTAAAACAGCGTGAAAAAGTCTATCAGCATAAAATAATCGCCGTCTTTTTTATGAAAAATATCTATATGCCGGGATATAAAGCCGCTCGATTCCAGTTCTGTAAGAACCTTTGTAAGACCGCCGCCATCTGAAATCCCGGTGGTTTCTGAGATTTCTCTTCGCGTTAATCCAACTGTTCTTTTTGCCAGTGCTTCTACAACTCTCATGTGATTATCTGCATTGCGAAACAACGAGTTATATAGCCGCTGATATTCATTGCCTAATTTAGCGTTTTCGGCAAAGAACAATAGGTCAATGTTTTGATTGAGCCCATACGACCTGTCCATTAGATCCGCATAATAAGGTATCCCGCCAAGAATCATATACGCCTCCGCGAGCTGTTGCCTGTTAAATGAAATGCCTTTATTAGTCAAATATTTCTCGTATGTACCGAGATTGAACGGCTTAATGACCATCGTCTCTGTTATCCTGTTATAGAGACCACCATAGTTATCAATAATGTTGCTTATCATCCACGACGCTGCGCTGCCGCAAACAATCAAAAATATGTCCGGATTCCGGGCAGCATAAGAGTTCCAGAAATGTTCAAGCGCAGGAACGAACCCGGACTTATGAGTGTCAAACCAAGGCAGTTCATCAATAAAAATAATCTTTTTTCCTAATGTTGTGTCGCCTTCGATTTTTTCTTCAAGAACAGCGAACGCTTCAAACCAGCTCTTCAGTACGGGAATTTCCCCCTTGTAAGACTTCATCAGAGCTCTGCGAAACTCACCGAGTTGATTTGTTCTTTTTCCGCCTGATATCCCTGTTACTGTAAACGCAAATTTATTTTGAAAATGTTCAGTAATAAGGAAGGTTTTTCCAACCCGTCTTCGACCATACACTGCAACAAACTCAGGCTTGTCAGACTGTTCACATCTTGTAAGAATACCACGTTCGTATTTTCTTCCAATGATTTCCATACAGCACCTCATCAGCTTCTACATTAGTTATTGCTCGCTGTTTGCAGCAGCAATTCGCCTTTCACAGCGAGCAATAGAATGATGATACAGTAAATCAGGGGATTAGTCAATAGTGTCATACAATTATTGCTCGCTGTTTGCAGCAGCAATTTACCCTTCACAGCGAGCAATAAAATCGTACCGTCCCGCTTTTGTCCCCCTTTTGTCCCTTTTGTCCCCGAGAATTTTATTATTTACAAAAGATTTATAGCTGGTATACTTTATTCACAAGAAAAATGCGAGGAGTTGATTTAAATTCTTGAGTTTTATTCTAAAAACAAAAAAAACATATATGAAATCTTATTTTGTTTCATAATATGCGGGATAATCGGATGGATTTATGAAACTGCATATATACTTATTGCATTTGGCGACATTACAGACAGAGGAATACTTTTCATCTCACATTTGAATGGTTTCCCGATAATTTGGGGATTACCATTTATCCTGATTTATGGAATTGGCGGAGTAATAATAATATGGTGTTTTAAACCATTGGCAAAGAAACCTATTTTATTGTTTTTTATATGTATGCTTTCAATGTCTGTTTTCGAGTTCCTGACAAGCTTTATATATGAACTTTTATGGAACCAAATTCTTTGGGATTATTCAAACAGATTTATGAATATTCAAGGAAGAGTATGTCTGACCACATCCATTATGTGGGGTGTGTTGGGAGTAGCTTCTGTAAAATTTTTCGGTCCCTTATTTCACCGGATTTACATTAAAATCAAAAACGAAAAAATCATGCATATCATTCTTTTAATTTCTACAATATACATTTTTGTTTGTTATGCCATAAGACCGGTTTTTTTCATAAATTTAATCGACCATCTACAGGATACATGATTCCCGAGGGACAAAAGGGGACGGTACGATTTTGTCTGTCCCTTTTGTCTTAACTAGCAATTGCCAACGGAACAACCAAATCCTTATTATCATCTATCCACTCCGGGAATGTTACGGATATATCGCCACCGAGAATGTCATCAATAATAGACAATACATCTGCCTCATTCGGCGTTTGTCTGTTCATCGCTGTGAGTATTTCAACAACATACTGATTACCGTGCATTTCATAGAGGTAATAATAAAAAAGTACTCCAAACAACAATCCGTTCTGAATCGGATTATTTAAACTGCCTAGAAGCGTATGACTGCTAAGGGCGTATGCAAGATTATTGCGGGCAATGTCGCTAATCATGTCAAACCTATCTTCATTCGACATATTCGTCAAAGAGCTCCGGGCACCAATACCAAAAAACTCATTCACTGTAATCGCATCAATAAGGGCGGCATGGCCTTCCTCATGGAGTTTCGAATTAGATGGACGAGGTCTATTCTCCATTGTAAATGCATATGATAAAACATGTGCAAACTCATGCGACATTGCAAGGAAAGGGAAAAATATTAAAGATGATCCACCCCAGTGGTCTAACGGATTTTCCCATCCATCGAAATCATTTGGTCTTATAGTCATACCCATCACAATATTTCCGGATTCATTACGCTCAACAAATGCACTGAATGTGCCATATTCAGCATCCCAAGGGTCAAGGTTTCTAAGCACCAATTGAAACCTTTCACCGCTGTCCGGCAGATATAATCCCGTTTTTTCATGTATGAAAGGTATTATTATCTCCTCTAAAACCGGAAAAATCCAGTTAAGGTACAATAACCCTTCTTGAATGTTGACAGTAAAATAATCATTTTCAATAACTGAAGCTTCTTCAGCAATCATTATTTCGGGAGCACCAAATCTCGATTGAAGATATTCTGTAAATGTTAAACCGTAAATTTGAATAAAGTCAGATCTTAAATCCGGATGCAAAAGATCCCAGCTTGGCACTCCGCAGCAATTAAAGAAACACCATGCCTCCCACCATTGCTGACCCTCGGCAAACATATAAAACCCCTCATCATTTTGAATCCAGCAATAAAATTCCGGCTCAGGTTCAGGTGTTGGCTCCGGTTCCGGTGTCGGTGTCGGCGTAGCTTCGGGCATGGGCGTCGGCTCCGGCGTTGCTTCAATGACAGGCCCGGGCGTCGGGGTCGGCTCAGGTGATGGTTCATCTGCTGCACAGCCGAATAAAAATAGTGCTAAGAAAATAACAAACAGGGCTACAAATGCTTTTTTCATAAAAATTCCTCGTTTCTGTTAACTATAAAATCAGGACAGGGGCAGGACAGGGGGACGGTTCATCCGGCAGGACCAGGGGGACGGTTCATCTGTCTTCATAGCGGTTTACGTTTAATATCGTTTTCTATTGCATATCGCCACGCCACACTGTCTGCCGGAGTGTGGATAGTCAGTGATTCGCATTCGGGAAAAGCACCCCGGCCAATCTTTATTACGCTACCCGGGATGGTGATGTTGGTTAATGATTTGCACATGGAAAGAGCCATATCATCAATGATGGTTATCTTATTTGATAAATGCAATTCTGTTAATGACTCACATTCACGAAAAGCTCTATCACCAATTTTCGTAATGCTATCCGGGATGAGAACACTTGCTAGTGATTTGCACTCGGAAAAGATACTTCCAGGAATCTCTGTTATTCCGTCAGGAAAGATGATATCGGTAAGCAATATGCATCTACTAAAGGCACCGTCGCCTATACTTGTGACGCTGTCCGGTATACTAATGCCGGTCAGTGATTTACATTCACGAAAAGCTCTATTACCAATTTCCACAAGGCTATCCGGGAAAGTAATATTTGTTAATGACTCACACCCTCGAAAAGCTTCATCACCAATTATCGTAACGCTATCAGGGATGATAAAACTTGTTAGTGATTTGCACTCTGAAAAAGTACTATAAAGTATCTCCGTTATTCCATCAGGAATGATGATGCCGGTCAGCGATTCGCAACCTGAAAAAGCACTATTGTAAATTTGGAATACACTATTTGGAATATTAATGCAAGCCATCGATTTGCAATTATAAAAAGCACCTCGTCCAATATGTGTTACACTCTCAGGAATGGCTAGTTTTGTCAATGATTTACAATCTTCAAAAGCAAAATTCGGTATCTTTGTTAATCCGTCAGGAATAGTGATACTTGCCAGTGATTCACAACCGGAAAAAGCGTTACTGCCAATCTCTTTAACGCTATTCGGAATAACAATTCTTGTTAGTGATTCACAACCGGAAAAAGCGTTACTGTTAATCGCTGTGATGCTATCCGGAATAACAATTTTTTCGAGTGATTTACATCCCTTAAAAGTGCTACCGCTTATTTCTGTTACATTGTTTGGAATTACTATATCAACCAACGACTTGCAATCAGAAAAAGCTTCCCGTCCTATGTTTTCTACACTCTCCGGAATCGTAACTCCCACAATCGATTCGCATCCCGAAAAAGCCATATCACCGATGCTCGTAACCGGTATTGGAGGGTTAAAGAAAGTTTTCGGGATAACAACATGCGGAAAATCTGTCGGAACAAACTTTACTATTTCGACACCGTTGTCTCTATTTTCAACTGCAAATCCTCTTGTATTGCCCAAGACACAATCAAAATCCCGCAGGCTGCTGCGAATTTTGCCGCTAAACTCCCGCTCTGTAGTGTTATCCGGATTTTGGAATATAGCTTGTTGATTTTGCATTTTAAGCCGAAGCTCATTAGGCAAGCAGTTGTGGTTGCTGTCACCCAGAAATACTTGAATAACCGGCATATTTTCACATATTAGTGCATTTTCCAGTATACTCATAGCCTGTTTGGATTTTGCTGTTTCAGCAGAGAGAAACGCAAGAACACACTGATACTTATTAATCGTTTGCGGATTGAGAATATTCTCATAATAAATGTTAAAGCCCTCCCAGTAAAGCTCTGCCAGCAATGAACTGACGTTTTTGGCATCGTCCTCAGCACAACATACCAGTGCACGTGGAGTATCAGTACATATCAGTTCGGAAAATCCTGCTAGAGAGGTTTCGTTAACATCGTTTACATACTCATCAATGTTGCCGTTTTGACTTGCGTGTTCCATCTTTTCACTTGCGGCATCAAAGTCAGCAATGCTGATGCAACTATCATATCGGATGACATTCGCCAGGGTATCGCAGTTTAAAAAGGCTTTCACAGCACTTCGTATTATAGAATCAGAGATAGCGATATTAGCTAAGGATTCGCATCCGCGGAAAATTCCGGCATCAACTTCTGTAATACTGTCAGGTAAGATTATACTTGTTAATGCCTTACAATATGAGAAAGCATATCTGCCAATATTTCTAACGCTGTTTGGGACTGTAATACTTAATAAGGACTCACACCTTTCAAAAGCGCATTCCCCGATACTTATTACGCTGTCCGGAATCGTGATGTCTGTTAACGATGTACAACCGGAAAAAGAACTGCTGCCAATGCTTATGATGCTGTCCGGAATTGTGATGCTTATTAAAGATATACACTCTGAAAATAATCCGGAGCTAATACCGGAAATGCTGCTTGGGATACTAATATTTATTAGTGATTTGCAATAAGAAAAAGCTTCACTGTCAATACGCGTTATACTATCCGGAATTGTGATGCTAACAAGTGAATTGCATCCCCAAAAGGCACGTTGCCCTATACTCGTTACCCGGAACATAGTACACCCGTCAGGTGACCAAACCTCGCTTGGAATAATCACATCCGAATCGCTGCCCGTATATTTAGTGATGGTCAGCGTATCGCCCTGCGCTGAAAAGTCAAACCCGGGCAGCCCGGGTGGCAGGACGACATCGTAAACTACATTCTGAAGAACAGCGGGGGGAACGGCGACACGTTCACCGCGATTTTGCAACAGTTCTAAATCTTGTACATGTTTTAACAACTCCTGCGGTGCAATAGCTGTTTTCATTAGCGAGTTCACTTCTATCCACAGCCAGCTTGGTTGATTCAATTCTTCCAGCAATACCGGTATTATAGGGATACCGCGTTGCCGGGCGTATGTAAGCTCGTACTCCATGATAAACGGACGCTCCAGACAACGGTTGGTCAGCATTAACACAAATGCTGCACAACGCCTGAGACTGTCGGCAATGACAGGCAGATAACGTTCGGTCGTTTTAATTCCCTCGTCATACCATAAATCCCAGCCGGCTTCATACAACTCTTTTAATATCGGGTAAACCCGGTTCGCATCGTCATGTGCATAACTGATAAAAAGGTATGGCTCGTTGCCACCGTAAGCCTCGCACGGTTTTTCATAGATTTGCGGCGTAGACGGTGTGTAGCTTGCGGCATTCGGTGTATATTGTCCAAGTGCGTTAATTACTCCTTCGGCATTTTTCGCACCTTCGTCTATTCCCGGATTATTTGCGGTGAGCATTTCAAGTGCACTGAGAAGCTGCTTGTCATAGCTGCCGCTTTCGTATGCCATCTTTCCGGGTTTGTCTATCCAATCCGGCAAAAAAGGTGTTCGGGCGACAGATGCGATATACGAAAACTCCTCTAACATCAGGCAGTCGTCACGGACATATGAGGTACTTAGAAATATCAATGCCATTGCGCTTTGTTCAATTGCCTGTCTCTCAGCAACCCTGTCGGCTTGCACAGCCCGGGTTGTAATGCAATCCCATCCCGCTGCCTTAACCTGCTCTAATATAGGCAGTACATGCTTTTCATCTGACTTGTGGTAACTTGCAAATATTGATGCGTCTTTTGGTAACATTATACTGTATCCTCCTCACATTGCATGCTCTTATCACCGGATATCGCATACTTGCTCCACATTGCTTTCATTTCATCCCGCACTTTTTCTTTCAAACTCTCGGGAGAAATGATTTCCAAGCCGTAACACATTGCCCAACTGAGCATTAAATCCTCTTTAACAGATGCCGTAATGGTTATTTCATCATCTTTTCTTTTAATGACAACCTTGTCTTTATCGAGATAAAGAAGATTTGCGCTAAATTTCTGATAGGTACTCCAGTCGGTGCGAAAAGTTACTGCTTCACCTTCTCCCGCAAAACGTATCATGCCTAATATAGGATCATGGCTGTACTTTAGCCATTCGACGTCTTTTTTCGGCAAAGCAGGTTCGTCCAGTATATGAAGATCTGTTATGCTTTCTATGGGACAGTATCCAAGTAGTCTTTTTGGTTCCTCACTGAAAAAAAGGTAGTGTTTTCCGCCTTTTGCTACAAGCTCATACGGGCTGACAGTTTTTTTCTCATCAAATGCCGGAGGCTGAGGATTGTTTTTTGTATTTAAGGTTAGTACCTTGAAGCTGACTTTCTTTTCATTTGATATTGCCTCATCCAATAACTCAAGGTTAAAAAAGAATCCCCCGTCCTTAACCCTGTCTTCGGGTAAAGCTTTGATTTTACGCATCTTCTCTCTGAAATGAATGCTTGATAAATCTGTCAGCTTATCGATCAGTTCCATGCGCTGGCTGTAAGGTATCAGTTTTGTAAATAATAAGTAGTCGATTAAAAAGCGAAGCTCCGCTTCAGTAAACTCATGGTTATAATACCAATCGGTATAGACTATCCCATCTTCACCATCCTTGCTTTTACGCTCTATTTCAGTATATTCAATATCATAACCTAAACTAATCAACTCCATAAGGTTGCTCTTAACTGCTTTACGTCCGATTACAATGTTATAATCACGCTCCATCCACTTTGCGATTTCCGACTGGGAAAGACGGTGATCGGCGTCCGAATACTTTTTTAGAATGTTAAGAATATTGACCAAAAACTGCTTTTTTGTATGCATATTTGCCATCTCCTCTTTATGCAAATTATATTTGCATTTAAATATAGCATAATACAAGTATCAAAAACAGTCCATTATAAAACCCCATTAGAACCCCGTCACCCATCCCTCATCCGTTTCACAAGCGCTTTTTGCACATCCTTGAGGTATGTCCGGCTGACGGGTATCAGTTTCCCGTTTACGGCGACGGCATCCGTCTTGGTGAGATTGCGTATGTTGTCTATGTTTACGGCAAACGCTTTATGGCAGCGGATAAATTGCGGATTGTTGCTAAGCAGCTCCGACAGTGTTCCGGGGTATTCTATCACCATGTCCGGCAGGGTGATTGCTGCCCGCCTGCTCACGGTTTCGATGCAGATAATATCCTTGATTGGGACACTATGCGTCTGCGTCCCGGATTTGAAAACAAGGTAATTATTTTGAAACCGGCGCTGATAATCCGACGCAATCAACCGCTCCAATCTGTCTGCGTCAAGCGGCTTGAGCAAGTAATGCAATGCGTTGACGTCGTAGCCCTGTAAGGCAAAGTCCGGATTGGACGTAATGAAAATGATAGCGGCTTCCGTGTCGCAGGTGCGTATCTTCCGCGCCAGTTCCACCCCGTTTTCATCCATCAAAATGTCCAGCAAAACGAGATCATACCGCACTGCGTCAGTATAATCGCGCCAAAGAGCTGCACCCGATTCAAATACGGATATGCTATATTCTATATTCTGTTTTTCCAGTATCCTGCGGCAGATTTTCTCCTGCGTTTTCCGAAAAACCGCTTCGTCCTCGCAGATGGCGATTCTGTACAATTTCATCACCCCGGCAGGACCAAGTATATCGCATTGCGGATAGAAACGCAAACAGGAGATTACGGGTCATACTGTTTTTACGACATGTTATGCAAAACATCTTCCCACACGTGCTTTTTTACGGTATACTGATTTTCGGGCGATCAATCGTCTTTTCGAACAGGAGTGTGTCCATGAAACACTTATTTATCATCAATCCCGTAGCTTACAAAGTAAAAGGGGAGCTTGATGAAATCACCGGCGAATTGAAAAGGTTTTTCAGCAGCCGCACGAACGCAGAGTACGACATCCATGTAACACGCTGGGAACGTGATGCCAAGGGCTATGTCCGGCGTTACGCGAATAAGACCGAGGGACCGTTTCGAGTCCATTCGATAGGCGGATCGGGCACATTGTTTGAAGTGGTCAACGGCATCGCCGGACGGCCTGATGCGGAGCTGGCGGTCTACCCTATGGGGCGCGACAACAGCTTTCTGCGTTATTTCGGAGGCGATATCGAGCTGTTTTCGTCTCTGCTGAGACAGGTCACCTCGGGCACGGAGCCC
>WRDH01000032.1 GCA_009783555.1 Oscillospiraceae bacterium | reverse complement strand
ATTCTAGTGCGCGCTGGGATCAAAATTCAAGGAGGAAATGACAATGGTTATCCAGAGCTACGAGGTCAAGACCAGCTCACAGCGCACTTTTTTGTCGGTTGAATCGACAAATATGCTGGCAACACGCGAAATCCGTATCCCGCAAAATGCAAATCAACCACAGCACGCAGGGCAAGCACCCGGACCGGACGAAGCAAATTTACAGTTGGAGAGACTACACGGCAGACACCACAGAAGAGGAGGCGAAGACGGGCATTTCAGACGAATGCACAGAGAGAGCGTTGATGAAAGAATCAGAGAACTGGCAAGAAAGCTTGCATCATCAACACAAGGAACAAGCTCAAGAAGAACACAAAACAGAAGACCGCCACGCACTCCGCAGGAGCTGAAAGCAGAGCTTATGCGGATGATGATTGAACTGCTTACCGGAAAAAACTCTAATTCATCCAAGTCACCGGAAAAGCCGGAAAATGAAACCGGAAGGAGCAATTTTGATTTATCGAGCTTCTTTGGCGGTGGATTCGGCATTGGATTCGGCAATGCAGCAAACCGGCCTCAAGTCACTGATGGCTGGCGTGTTGAGCATTTCCAATTTGAATCCGAGCAGGTTTCCTATCAGGCACAAGGCATAGTGAAAACAGCAGACGGAAGAACGATCAATGTAGATATCAACATGTTTATGTCACGGCAGTTTGTCTCATATATGGGAATAAATATTGAGACAACCAGACCGATAGACCCGCTCGTTATTAATTACGGCGGTACGGCGGCGTCTCTGATGGGTGACAGATTCATGTTTGATCTTACATCGGACGGCAATTTGGACAGCCTTGCGGTTCTTGGTGAAGGCAGTGGATTTTTGGCGATTGATTGGAATGGTGACGGTAAAATCCATGACGGCAGTCAACTTTTCGGACCAAGCACCGGTTGCGGATTCAGCGAACTCCGGCAATATGACAAGGACGGAAACGGTTGGATCGACGCAAATGATGAGATTTTCGACAAACTCGTTGTCTGGCACAGAGACAAAGACGGTAATGACACAGTCTTCACCTTGAGAGAGCTTGGAATTGGCGCAATATACCTCGGCGATATAGCTACCGAGTTCTCCTTTAAGGACGAAAATAACCAAACACTGGGAATCATGCGCTCCACAAGCTTTTTCCTGAAGGAATGCGGCGGAGCCGGAACCGTGTCACATATTGACATGATGATCTAACCGGAAAGACAAGGGGACGGTTCATCTGTCCTGATCCGGGAATTTAATCAAATCATCAATTTTCACTTCCAAACCCGATGCAATTGATTTATTCGCTGCAATACCTGTCAGTACAGACATAGCTCCTGCGACATGTGAAGCGGCACGGTTAAGCGGGTCAGGTTCGGGGATACCGAATATATCGTTTAGGAGGATAGGGTCACCACCGCCGTGACCTCCCTCCTTTTCTGTGATTTCAACTGTGTAAGGGTTGCCGAACATAGGGTACACTCTTAACGCTGTCTCACCTAGCGCACCTTCATTTTTCTTCTCGCCACCTGCGTTTATATATGAGTTCTCTTTCACATTAAGCTCGATGCGGCCCTTTGAACCGTTAATGCTGACATTAAAGCCTTCCCACGGCATATATGCATTTAAGGAGTAGGTCAGGATTGTGCCGTTTTTATACTTTACCAACACCCCCATCGTATCCTCTATTGAGATATCATCTGCAAAAACGCTACGGTCACGGATATAGCCGCTGTCCTCTTCGGCGTTCAGATAAAGCTCACGCAGTGTTTCATCACTCTTAAGGTCAATTGCAAACGGATCGTCTTTTGCTGCTTCGCTATCCAAACATCGGGAATAGAACTTGTCCACACCGCGCTTTTCTGCGTTGCTTCTGCCATAAAACTTCAAATCACCATAAGCGAATACCTTTGACGGGTGTGTATCGAGCCAGAAGTTTACAAGATCAAAATGGTGGGTGGATTTATGCACCAACAGCCCCCCGGAGTTAATCTTGTTGCGATGCCAGCGACGGAAATAATCCGCGCCGTGTCTTGTGTCGAGCAACCATTCAAAGTGTACCGAAAAAACTTCGCCAATCACATCGTTCACAAGTAATTCGCGAACTTTAGTATTATGTGGTGCATAACGGTAGTTGAATGTAACGCGCAAATCACGACCGGTGCGTTTTTGACAGTCTATAATCGCTTGAGCCTTTTCCTCGTCGGTTGTCATAGGCTTTTCGGTTACTATGTCACAACCCTTTTCCATAGCGCGGATTATGTAATGGTCATGTGTTCTGTCAACACTTGTGACAATGACACAGTCGGGTTTTGTTTCGTCGAGCATCCTATCAAACTCAGTATAGAAATATGTCGGAACAGATGAAACACCATACTCTTCCTTCAGAAGCTTATTGGCATAATCCATTCGTGTCTGCGAAATATCACAGAACGCAACAATCTCACTTGTTTCCATAAAGTCCGAAGCTATTGCTTCATAGAAAAAGCGAGCTCTGCCTCCTATTCCAACTTGCGCATAGCGTTTTTTCATTTTTTTGATTCCTTATAATTATTTGTTAAACACCAAGATTGTCGAATTAAATTCCTTTCACCCTTTGGGGTGCGTAATACCCAAAGGGATGAAAAATTTGGCGGAAGAGGTGGGATTCGAACCCACGGTAGGTTGCCCTACACCGCATTTCGAGTGCGGCTCGTTATGACCACTTCGATACTCTTCCGCATATGTTTACGACAACCTTTCTTCGACTTCCTTGAAGTTCATCATATCGACGTTTTCTCGCAGCCAAACTGCAAGACCGTTGTCTGCCGTGTATTGATATTTATCGATTTCTGCCATGACTTCTTCTGCGATTCCCATGTCATAAACTTTACAGGCCTCAAGGAGCTTTGAGAGCAGGTCGCTGTTCGGTTTAGCCAATTTTGGCTTTGATGTGTCATCTTCAACGAACAATGATAGCACATCGTCGATATCATCGATAAATCTCCCTGTCGCTTCCAGAAATGCCGGGTTACGTTCAAGGATTAAATCAAGGTTTTTGTCAACTGCCGCATGTTCAAGGAGTTCAGCCTCTTTACCGATTTCATCCGCAAAAATATCATAACTTGCGCCTTTGATTCCATGTACTTTAATCTTATAGTCCGCAATTTCGTCTTCGGTGACAGTCTCAACCGCTTCGAGCATGGCGCGGACGCTTTTTGCATATGAGCTTAGAATCTTCAAGTATGTTTTTTCGTCGCCGTGATATCTTTCGAGTCCTTTTGCTATATCCAACCCGGCTACTTCGCTGCTTAACACAGACTGCCCGGCTTGTTCATCACCCTGCTGTCCGGAGCTGCCTTGTTCATTTGAATTTTCTGCTGCTGCCTCCTGCCTTGCCGCTTCAATCACTTCGGGCGGCTGCTTATCGCGAATAAACTTATTCAGGACGAGATTCATTTGCCTCAGGTCTATAGGTTTGGATACAAAGTCATCAAAACCGTTTTCCAAAAACATATCCGCCTGCCCCGAAACAGCGTTTGCGGTCAATGCCACAATCGGTTCTTTGTATCCCATATCGCGCAGGATTTTCGTTGCTTCAACGCCATCCATCTGCGGCATCATATGATCCATAAGTATAATATCGTATACTTCTCCGCTCTTTATTATATTAATCGCAGCAAACCCGCTTTCAGCCGATTCCATTGTTAGCCGGTATGGTGTCAAAAGCCCTTTTGTTACATATATGTTTGTTTCCACATCGTCAACGATTAAAATCCTGCCATAAGGCATCGGTTCTCTCGTTATTTTTATCTTACTCATTTGCGCTCTGCTGAAAGCACGGAATTGCTGAAGGTTTTCAACGACATCCGGACCCAATTCATCGTCGCTTACAAAGTCCTGCGGCAGATACACGGTAAAGGTGGAGCCTACGCCCGGTTCACTGTGTACGGTGATGCGGCCACCCATCAAATCAATCAGATTTCGCGTGATATTCATACCAAGCCCGGTGCCTTCGGTTGCGCTGTTGGCTTCCAAATTAAACCGGGAATATTCATCAAAGAGCTTGCTCACCTGCTCTTCAGTCATACCTTGTCCCGTGTCACTAACGGTGACTACCAGCATTATCTTACCGCTGTTTTCTTCGGTTTCCACTGTGTTGATTGTAAGGCTTACCGTTCCTGTATCCGTATACTTAAAGGCATTCGAAAGCAGATTATTAAATATTTGTTTTATTCGCAACTCATC
Source organism: Oscillospiraceae bacterium (assembly GCA_009783555.1). Lineage (GTDB taxonomy): Bacteria > Bacillota > Clostridia > Oscillospirales > Oscillospiraceae > WRMH01. The sequence continues at coordinate 30,107 of WRDH01000032.1, read as the reverse complement.
GCCCGACAGTTGTGCGAGCATATGCTCGTTGATATTCAACTCAAAGTTAACCCGCTTGCTGCCTATACGCATCATATTCAGTTGAGCCGTGTCGCTGACAAGACTGGCAATATCGTACCTGTACTTTTGAATTTCCAGCTTACCGGCTTCTATTTTCGAAAGGTCAAGTATGTCATTGATAATGCCGAGCAGCATTTCACCCGAAACATAAACTTTTTCAAGAGCTTCCCGTGTGTCTGCGTCAAGTGTTTCTTTATAGAGTTGTATCTCTGTAATGCCTAAAACAGCATTCATCGGTGTACGTATCTCATGGCTCATCCTGCTGAGAAAAGCGCTCTTGGCGTTATTTGCGTTTTCGGCTTCAAGGCGTTGATACTCGATTTCGTTGATAAGGTTTCTTGTTTCTGTTATATCCAAAAGCGCGCCGGCTACATGAAGGGGCTTGCCGTTCTCGTCGCGGATAGTTTCGCCTGTGTCACGATAATACCCCCATTCTCCATTTTTCTTTTTCATCCGGTATTCAACATCAAATGGTGTTTTCCCGCTTGTGTCCTTAAGGTGTCTATCAAAACTTTCAAGCACCCTGTCTTCATCATCAGGGTGTACGCAATCAAGCCAGTTGTTGAAGATGTCAGGGAAATCAGTTGTGTCGGTATAACCCAGCAGTTTCCTGAACTCGTCCGACCAAGTGACAGATTCTATGGGATCGTCCGTATCGGCAAATGTAAAATTCATATTCCATAAACCGATTTTTGTTGCTCTCACCATCAGGTTTAATTCCAGTAATTGATTGTCCGCTTCGCTTCGGGCGTCTATCAATGAGTCCATTGTTGTGCGCAGGTATTTTGAAGTTCTGGCGATAAATATATTAAATATTATAAATATCAGTGAGATAGCAATAAGCACTACAAGAAACAATGTGGTCATGGGGGTATTGTAATCACTTATACTGTCGTGCTTAAACGCGATAGTGTACCACTCAAGTAAAGGAACAGTCCCGATAACAACTGTCCCTTGACGAACATTAAAGACATGAGTTTCCCCGGGTTTAAGAGCTTTAGCATAAATATCAATGTCAATACCCAATTCGCTCATCTCGTCCATTATATGTGCATTGTGCATTACTATTTCAGCATCCCTTGCACCGGTAATTTCTCCCGCAGAATTGAAAATGAAAAGATCCACCTCATCGTCAGTGTTCATATAAACTATGTCGATAAATGTATAAATCTCCAGACCTACAGCCACCATTCCCACAGGCTTGCCTTCATTGTCAATAACCGGTGCATTAATCCACAGTTTAAATGCCTGAGTAATGGGGTTATAATTAACGTTAAAGCTATATTCTTCTGTTTCATAAAGGGTCGCATAGTACCAATAATTGGCAGGGCTATCAGCATCAAGCACATATGTATCATTTCTTATTGTACTGTAAACAATTCTGTCTATATCGTTAACCCAGGAAATCTCGTAACCTTCGGAAAAAAAACTACGAAATGAGTCTATTTCATCCAATGCCAATACCCTAAATAAAGAGTGCTCGGGATCTGAAAAATGCCGTATAATAATCGGTGATTTAGCCATTTTCAGCACCATAGAGATTTTTCCTTCAACTGCGCTTTCAAGGCGTAACCGTTCTGTACTAAGCAGTTGAGACAACTCTACGCCTTTACTCACCCTGATAATCTGCTGCATTGACAAAATAAAGGCCGCGCTACCCAAAACAAGGATTATCGAAAATAGAATAATAGAAAAGGCAACGAACCTGTTTTTTAAGTGGAGTTCTTCCTTATCAAACAGCTTATTACTGAACATACTTATTTTCATAAAATACTGTACCTTTCCGATTGGTTGATTGCTTATCTATAAATCATGTAACGGTAACAAACAGTATTATAGCAAGATTTTGTGGAGATTGGAATAAATTTATGATTCACTATTGTTATTTCACGTCCCAGTGGATATACTGTAGCGGAATACCAAAGCAGAATGCCTAAACGGCATTATGTCGCACAGAGAGGATATTAGCTATGTTTGAACTTTTCGTAAAAGGCAAAACATTACCGGAGGCATATCATAATGCACTTGTTGCGCTTCATGAGAATAATGATGAAGTACCATGCCCCGATTATGACACGCGACAAAAAGAAGCGTCTATGACATTTGTTGTAGAAGAACCGTTATCGGAACCGATGATAAGTAAAATGTTCATTGGCGACCCTCGCTCTCTTGAACAATACAGGCAGGAAATGCTTGACGGAATACTGGATTTCGAGGTTGAAAAAGGTAATTGGGACTATACATATCATCAACGCATGGAAAAGCATATACCGTTCGTTATAGAGGATTTAAAACGAAATGCGGAGTCTCGCAGAGCTGTTGTTCTAATACGTACAGATTACGACATGACAACAGATGCACCTGCGTGTTTGCAGCACATGCAATACCTTATCCGGGGCGGAGCACTTCATTGTAAAGTGTTGTTTCGTTCCAACGACTCAACAAAAGCTACATTTATGAACGCTTTTGCATTAATAATGCTCCAAAAGCGTATAGCCGAAGCATTGAATGTATCGGTCGGCAGCTATACCCACAGAGCAAACAGCTTCCATGTATACGAGCGTGACTACGAAATGTTCGACGGCTACGTCCGCCGCATAAAAGCCGGTGGCGAGCTGACATATGACTTTGAAGACGAGTGGGACGAAATGATGGAAGAAGCAAAGCCGGAGATTGCGAAAATGGTAGAGGAACTGAAGAATAAGTAAGTTACTGTACAAATGTCACCTGTCAAGCAACTATTTCTGGAAACCAGCACGTCATTCTGCGCGTAGTCGCAGAATCCATGTCGCAATTATACTTTATATCCGGGAGAACATTTACACAGCAATAGATTCTGCGACTGACGCGCAGAATGACGGGGGAGCGATGGATTTACTTTTTTGCATACCATGCCTATTCGGGCTTGAGGGGCTTTGCGCCGATGAGCTTAAACGATTAAATCATGATAATGTCAAAGCGGAAAACGGAAAAGTTATGTTTACCGGAGGTATCCGCGATATAGCAAAAGCGAACATAAATACCAGAACCGGAGAGAGGGTTTTGCTTATTATCGGCGAAACGGCAGCAAACAGCTTTGATGAGCTATTTGAAGGTGTGCGTGCCATGCCTTGGGAAAAATACATTCCTGTAACCGGAGCCTTTCCGGTCAAAGGACACTCGCTCGGTTCAAAGCTACACTCGATACCCGACTGTCAGAAAATAATCAAAAAAGCAGTGGTCGAACGCTTGAAATTGGAACATAAAGCACAGCAACTGGATGAAACCGCCGCAAAATATCAAATACAGTTTGCAATCATGGACGATATCGCAACCTTGTACATCGATACATCGGGAGCGGGGCTTCACAAACGAGGATACAGACCGGTCGGCAGTACGGCACCGCTTAGAGAAACACTTGCAGCCGCAATAGTAAAACTGTCAAGATACAGAGGACGTGAGCCTGTTTGCGACCCGTTTTGCGGCTCGGGGACAATACCGATAGAAGCGGCTCTGGCTGCTATAAATCGTGCACCGGGGCTAAACAGGGAGTTTGCGGCAGAAAAATGGGATTGGATAAGTACCGACATATGGAGCGAAGCGAAGAAGGAAGCAAGAAGCCGGGAATTTCAAGGAGATTACGACATTTGGGGCGGGGATATCGACCCGCAGTGTATTAAAATAGCAAATGAAAACGCAAAACGGGCAGGAGTAGCGGAATTAATAAGGTTTGAAACATCTGATGCAACAAGTTTTCAAAGAGAAACCCAAAACGGCATAATAATGACAAACCCTCCGTACGGGGAGCGGGTAATGCAGCAAAAAGAAGCGGAAGACCTCTACCGCCGATTCGGAGTGGCAACGCGCAAGCTCATTGACTGGAAAATGTACATTTTATCATCACACACCGAATTTGAAAGAACCTTCGGAAAAACAGCAGTTAAAAAACGAAAACTCTACAATGGCATGATAAAATGCGATTTGTTTATGTACTACTAAATTTGAAAGCCCTCTTCCCGAAGAGGGTGGAGTGTTACGCCGGGTATTTTTGGGTGCTTACGAAACCCAAAGGGTGATGTTGTAGTAAAATCTTTGTTATAAGGGGCTGTTAACATATGAAGCATCTATTCATTATCAATCCTATTGCCGGGGGGCGGAAGAATCAAGTCGAGGAAACCGGGCGCAGTATCAGGGAGGTCGCGCAGACACTTAAAGCTCCGTATGAAATCTATGTAACCAGAGAGCGCATGGATGCCTGCCGGAAAATCATCGAGGATGCAGAGAAAACAGATGATCTGCGCGTATACGCATGTGGAGGAGATGGAACTTTAAACGAGTGCGCAAATGGTGCAGCGAACCGTGACAATGTTGCGATTACGCACTATCCGTGCGGCACCGGAAACGACTTCTTAAAATCATTCGGCAAAGAAAACGTCAATAAGTTTCGTGATTTACAAGCATTATCATCAGGTACAATCCGGAAAATAGACCTCATCGACTGCAACGGGCGATACGGCATTAACATCTGCTCGGTGGGAATAGATGCACGAATAGGAACAGATGTACATAAGTATAGTAGTATACCGATTATCGGGGGAGCAACAGGATATGTTGTTTCTATGGTTATCAACGTTATCAAGGGCGTGACGCAGAAATTCCATATAACATTAGGCGACACGGTGGTTGATAAAAAAATCACTCTTGCCTGCGTTTGCAACGGTCAATACTACGGCGGCGGGTTTAATCCTATACCCGAAGCAATCCCCGACGACGGTCTTCTTGATATGCTTCTTGTTGAACCGGTATCCAGATTTCAGGTAGCAAAAATAGTAGGCAGATACTCAAAAGGACAGTTCCGCGAATTTCCGGAGATATTTACATATGTACGAGGCAGCGGTATGAAAATAAAGTGTGACCGCACATTTGTAATAAATGTTGACGGTGAGGCACTTTATGCAAAAGAGATTGCTTTTAAGATTGTCCCGAAAGGGGTAAATTTTATATTCCCGGAGGGGTTATATTGAAGATATTCCGGAATATTGAGATTATGTTAAGGTCTAAAGTATCATAAAATAATGCTTGCTATATACGATATAAGCGTATATAATGGTTGAAAGAATTTGGCAATGAAGCGTGAATTCATAAGAACTCATATTTTTGAAGAGGACTGGAAAGATGCAGGTCTTGATGATAATAACTTAAATGATCTTGAAGAAATACTACTGAGAAATCCAAAAGCAGGTGTAGTAATACCGCATTTGTCAGGCGGACGCAAGTTGCGTTTTGCAGTGGGTGAGCGTGGTAAGTCAGGGGGAGTTCGTGTTATTTATATAGATATAGTTGTTCGTGAGCATATATATCTATTGCTTGCGTATCCAAAAAATGTAAAAGCAGATTTAACTTCAAAGCAAAAGGATTTGCTCAATAAGTTAATAGCGGAGATTAAGGGAGGGTAGAAGGTGAAACAGTACGATTATTACGGGAGACTCACGGAGAGCTTGAAGCAAGCTGCAGATCATAGCAGGGGCGATAAAAGCAGGGTGCGTGTGTCTGTTCGAGAGCTAAAAATACCAGAGTATACAGCCGGGGATGTCAGAAGTTTACGCTCGTCTTTGAACCTTTCACAACGAGGATTCGCTTACGCAATGGGTGTCTCGACCCGAACTGTTGAATCATGGGAAATTGGACGCAATACTCCCAATGGATCAGCTCGCAATCTACTATATCTTTTTATTCAAAACAGCACACTTGTTGAACAGTTGATAGAAAGGCAATAATCAAAGAAAGAAGACAGATGAACCGTCCCCTTGTCTTCTCCCCCCTGTCTTGGGTGTTGCCTTCAAAGTAATTCGGCGAAATACGGTGCAATAATTAGATATAGGAAGAACCTCTAACATAACAAACGAGAATCGGGGATAATAGAAGAATATACACAGATTATTGCAAAAATCCGTATTGCTAAATACACGAACATATATTATTATTATAATTGCGTTAGCACTCAAGGTCAGAGAGTGCTAACGCAACCAAACTGTCTACGCTGAACTATGCTCAGCGAGAAGAATAATTAGGAGGTTATGAAATATGGCATTAAAACCACTGGCAGATCGCGTTATTATCAAGCAGGTTGAAGCTGAGGAAAAAACAAAGGCGGGCATCATACTGACAAGTGCGGCACAAGAAAAGCCGCAAATGTATGAAGTTGTCGAAGTTGGTCCCGGCGGCATTGTTGATGGTAACGAAGTAATTATGGTCGTAAAAAAAGGCGACCGTATCATCACGGGCAAATACAGCGGAACCGAAGTTAAAATCGACGGCGAGGAACTGACAATTGTACGTCAGAGCGACATCCTTGCAATTGTAGAGTAGGTAAAGAAGGAGGTAACATTTTAATGGCGAAACAAATAATTTATGGCGAAGAAGCCCGCAGGGCTTTAGAAAGAGGGGTAAATCAACTCTCTGATACAGTACGTCTGACAATTGGTCCAAAAGGCAGAAACGTAGTGCTTGACAAAAAGTACGGCTCACCACTCATTACAAACGACGGTGCGACAATCGCAAAAGAAATCGAACTGAAAGACCCGTTTGAAAACATGGGTGCACAGCTTGTTAAGGAAGTCGCAACAAAAACAAACGATGTGGCAGGCGACGGAACCACAACAGCAACAATGCTCGCACAAGCAATGATCCGCGAAGGCATCAAAAACGTAGCAGCCGGCGCAAATCCGATGGTAATGAAAAAAGGCATCGAAAGAGCAGTTGTTGTTGCAGTTGACGCAATTAAAGCCAACTCAAATCCGGTATCAGGCTCAGAAGACATCGCAAGAGTCGGCGCGGTATCTTCAGGCGACGAAAACATCGGCACGCTGATAGCCGAAGCAATGGACAAAGTATCGCGTGACGGCGTTATCACAGTTGAAGAATCAAAAACAGCGGAAACTTACTCTGAAGTTGTTGAAGGTATGCAGTTCGACCGCGGCTACATCACACCTTACATGGTAACAGACGCGGAAAAAATGGAAGCCGTTATCGACGACCCGCATATCTTAATTACAGATAAAAAAATCTCAAACATTCAGGAAATACTTCCCGTACTCGAAGCAGTTGTACAAGCAGGCAAAAAGCTTGTGATAATCGCAGAAGATGTAGAAGGTGAAGCACTCGCGACAATAATTCTGAACAAAATCCGCGGCACATTCATTTGCCTTTGCGTTAAAGCTCCGGGATTCGGCGACAGACGCAAAGAAATGCTTCGTGACATAGCGGCTCTCACAGGCGGCGAAGTTGTTTCCAGCGAACTCGGCATGGAACTCAAAGATGCAACAATCGATATGCTCGGAACAGCACGTCAGGTAAAAGCATCAAAAGACAACACAATCATTGTCGAAGGCGCAGGGAAAACAGAAGACATCAAAGCCCGCATAGCTCAAATCAACACCGAAATCGAAATAACCACATCAGACTACGACAAAGAGAAGCTCCAAGAACGTTTGGCAAAACTCTCGGGCGGTGTGGCTGTCATTAAAGTCGGTGCGGCAACAGAAACCGAAATGAAAGAAAAGAAACTCCGCTTGGAAGACGCTCTCAACGCAACTCGCGCAGCAGTTGAAGAAGGCATCGTCGCTGGCGGCGGCACAATCTATGCCGTAGCTGCAAAAGCTGTCGACAAAATGCTCGATGGCGTATCCGGCGATGAAAAAACCGGTATGGCACTGATTGCAAAAGCTCTGGAATGCCCGGTTGAGCAAATCGCAATGAACGCAGGAGTAGAAGGTGCAGTTGTCCTCGACAAAATCAAGAGCTCAAACGACGCGGCATTCGGCTTCGATGCGGCAAAACAAGAATACGTTGACATGATAAAAGCCGGAATAGTAGACCCGACAAAAGTCTGCCGCAGCGCACTCGAAAACGCAGCATCCGTAGCAGCAATGGTCCTGACAACAGAATCCCTTGTTGCAGACATCCCCGAACCCCCGCCACCAATGCCCGCAGGCCCACCCGACATGGGAGGCATGTATTAATACGGCAGGCGAATCAAAGATATAATGTAAAAAGTGAAAACCCTCATTTTGAGGGTTTTCACTTTTTCTTGCGTTGTCATTCCTATTTTGGTAGAATAACTGGCATTATATACTATGGAAGGAAAATGTGGAAATATGCGGTTATTTAGCAGAAAAAAACCGGAGTGCGATAAATGCAAGAATGGTATAGAAAAAGAATCGCAAGCAAAGTCTACATTAAATGTAGATGGCGGAGTCGAGGGCTTGGTAAAAGTATTTGAAGTGACTACAAGTATTTCTGAAAAGGATGAGACAATCAAGAAAAGAACATGGATCCATGAACTGTTTGATGATAACGGCATAGAATACGGCATAGAAACAGAATTCAAGAACAAGGGCAGAGAAGTTAACGAGGTTCAATCCATTTACGTCAGACCGGAAGAAAAAGAGGATGCTCTCTTCTTGATATGGAAGTTCAATAAGGCAGAATTCGTCGCACCTGAATATTCACCTGATGTGACGACACAAAACGTGGTAGACGGCATACCGCAAAAGCAATGCTCTAACTGCAACGAAGAAATCGATTTCGATTATCACACATGCCCCCACTGTAAGACTGCAGTTTGATAACAATAAAATTAAATCATCACGGTGCGGATGAACCGTCCGTCCCCCTGTCTGCATACACGGCATACCTAAAGAATGAAAGATTGCGTTTGCGCAATCTTTTCTTAATGTTACACAAAAAAATGGTATAAAGGTGTAGCATATAACCATTTTGGAAGTATTTTTAATGGTTTTATCATGGCAGAAATTCTACATTCGAAGATTAGCAGCAGGGAAATAGTAATATATGTCAAGCACAATGACGCTCCGGTCAGGTGAAGACCTCTATAATAGCTTCCGGGACGGGGACAACGACGCTTTCGAGACGCTGGTATATATGTATGAAGATGAACTGTCGCAGTTTATCTACGGCACCATTCGTGATTTCCACGAAACAGAGCACCTCGTTATTGATACTTTCACTCAGCTTATACTTAACAAAAAAGCGTTTAAAGGAAGTTCGACATTAAAAACCTACATTTTCGGAATCGCAAAAAACCTGATGTCGCAGCACATGAAAAAACGCAAGCGGGAACAACATATATCATTTGAAGAAATATCGAATTTGAACTTTGACAATGGCGAGACCATGTGTAGCTTAGTAGAAAAAAGCGATCGGAAAGATAACCTGATTGCTGCTATGCAGGAACTAAAAAAGGAATACCATGCTGTTTTGGTATTACTTTACTTTGAAGGTATGAGCTACAGGCAAGCCGGGGAAGCAATGAAAAAAAGCGAAAAGCAAATTAAGGATTTGGCATACAGAGCAAAAGCTGCACTTAAAAAGAAGCTGGAACACAATGGCACATTTTAGTAGACTACTTTCTGATTAGATTTACAAAGTCACTTATTTTTACAGAAACGCAGACCTTTTCTAAACTTAAATATTAAATATTTGTGAATAATAGCAAAATTCTTCACAAATTTATCACAAAAACTGCGACTTTTTTCTCTTTATATACACTAATACTCGGGTAGGAAAAATACGAAGTACTATACGGGAGGAGGAATCCAAGTGTTTGACAAGGGGAAAATCGCAAGACAAGCACTTCAACGCGCCGAAGAAACAGAAGTAAGACAAAAACTCACAAGAAAACGCTTAACTATTATATCCGGCGTTTGTGCAACAGGTCTTTGCGTTTTCTTGTTTACATTATCATCAGGTATATTACCGCATAATAACGACCCGGCTTATATACACATTGACGATCCGCAAATACCGCTCGCGGCGTCTATTCCGGACACACTTGCAGAAAGCGAACAAACTATCTGTCCCGTTTGCGGACATGAGTTATCAGAAGACTAAGAGAATCCGGAACATATCCAAGCATTAAAATTTGGTTAAAGGAGAACCGCAACTCCATAAAAAAAGAGGCTGAAAAACGTCCTTAGGGACAACCCCGGAACCCCAACCGGAGAATAAAAGAGGCTGAAAAACGTCTTAACAAGACGACAGGGATGAAAACCCTAGAACAAATTCAGACTATTAAAAGATTATTTAAATAGGGGAGAGATTATAATGACATACGAAGAACAAAGAGCAGCATTTGACGCTGCAGAAGCAGCAAGGGAAGCCGAAGAACTAGCATTGTTTGAAGCCGCCGAAGCAGAAAGACTGGCGGAGTTTGAAGCTGAAGAAGCAGCACGCGAAATAGCAGAGCTTGAAGAATTTGAAGCAGAACAAGCTCGTCTCGAGGCGGAACACTACGCTTTAGAGGAATTACTAAAACCCGGAGCTGAAGCAGCACATGAAAAAGCTGAAGATGACCGATACGAGCAATTCAAACTTGACGAAGCCGCGCGTGAAGCAGAAGAAAAAGCAGAACACTGGCGATTGGAAAAAATACGCAGAGACGAAGACGAAGCTGAATGGAATAGGATTGAACAAGATAGAGAAGATAACTGGGAAACCAGTGCGGAGTATTTAGCATACCTGGAAAATCTTAGATTATGGAATCTTAATCGTGACCGGTTAATAGAAGAATTTGGCGGCGATGAAGAAGCATGGGAGACAGCATGGGATCAATATCAAGAAGACCTCACTGCATATAACACAGCATTATTACAATATCAAAGTGACCTCGCTGCATATAATGCTGCAAAAGCAGCTCATGAAATAGCACTTGCAGCATGGCAATTACAAAGGGACGCAGTCGAAGATGGCTCCCTCAAAGAGTTTACTGTCGCTATAAATGGTAATATTGGACGTAACAATGCAAGCAATGACTTCAACGGCAATGGAACATTTAATATATCCACAGGGATTTCGCTTGCAAGAGTAAGTGAAAACAGTAACATATTCAGGCTAACTGTCAGTAGTGGTGCCTCACAAGGATCCTTTACAATAATTGAAAGATCAACCGGCAATGTGTATAATTTTTCAGTCATTGGCGAAGGTGTACATGAGTTTACATTTACACATGCTAACGGTAATGTAATGACTCAATCTGACATAAACGGTTTTGAACTCAGAGGCGGTTTTGTATCGGATAATATGCCGGTATTAACAGTAAATGCTCCCAACGCACCGACAGCACCGACAAATGACCCGGGTGCAAGACCAACATTTAATGAACCCGGAGACAAACCCGAGCCACCGGAATTCGTCGCTGAAGAATTTGAATTTAGTGGATTCGAGCCTTTTATATTCAATGGCGAGACTTTCGTACGTGCCCCGTTCAACTTTAATCCGGCAGTATTTGAAGGAGACACATTTGCATTCATCGAGGGTGAATTCGTACCCGGCACATTCACATTCATCCCCGGAACGTTTGAGTACATTTTCGTACCGGATATACCAACAACAGTCGTTGAACCCGAACCTGTTGACCCGATAGAAGAAATTGTTGATGAAGAAGCCCCGGATGAACCCGCAGAAGATGAACCTGCAGAAGATGTCGTCGCAGAAGAAGCACCCGCAGAAGACGTCGTCGTAGCAGATGTCGTCGTAGCAGACGTCGTCGCAGCAGAAGCAGTTGCAGATGACGAAGACCCGGTAGAAGACGAACTGGAGTTCGAAATAGACGATGCACCCGTACCGCTTGCTTTCGCGCCGCCCGAGGTTGATGATTATGTACCGGGCATCGAAATTCCCGATGCACCTGTACCGCTTGCAAACCTGCCCGCAGGTGAAGTAGCAGGATTTATAACCACGGGACTTATCCTTGCGACACTGATTGCCGCAGTCGTAGGCAACTCAATCCGCAAGATGAGAACTGAAGAAGCAGACGAGGAAGCGTAAGAGCAAGAAGTTTAATGGGAATAATCGCAATAAAACAAACCAAAGCTAATAAAACATACTGATAGCAGCAGACCTATGGCATAAACTTCCATAGGTCTGCTCATCGGAATGACAACACATTATTGAATATGAGGTAAATTTCAATGAGCGAAAATAATAACGTAACAGAACTGCATGCTGTAGCTGAAATGGAATCAGAAGATATAATGCAGGCGATTCAGAACATGATCGGGGACCTGCTAAAAAATGCTGTTGACAAAATGCAAACATCGGAAGCCGGTGAAAAGCTCGGTGGTGTTCCCGCTGACTTAAGCGAGAAAAACACTTCGGCAGCACAAATGGATATATCCGAAATAAAGAGCTTTGTAAGATTCATGCAAAAATTCATAGACAACATCAATGTAATGATAAGACATCTTGAAACCGGAGACGTAAAACCCGGAGAGACTGATGAAAAATTCATAGAAGACTATATGGCTACTGCCGACACTATTTTAGAAATCGCAGCATTCAGCACAAAGGATAACCTTACGGGATTTTCAAACCGGTATGGTTTTGATAACCGTATAGTTCTGGAATGGAACAGAGCCTGCAGAGACAAATCAACTCTAGGCATCATGGTTTTTGGAGTGGATGGTTTTTCCGGGCAAGAGGATAAAGCAAAGCATGATGAAATGATAAATGATGTTGCGCAGATGCTCAACAAATCAATAAAACGTTCTACTGATTTTATTTCACGCTGGAGCGATGATGAATTTGCCATTTTACTGCCTATAACGGATGTAAAAGGCTCTTCGACCGTTGCCGAAAGGATTCTTGCGGAAATCACCGCCTTAAACATTCCGGGTACGCCTGAAAAAGGCGGCAAAGCTACAGTATCCATGGGTGTTAATGTGTATGCACCGGAATTCGGCGATCAACCTGTCGAGTTTATTGACAAAGCATATAGTTGTTATGTAAAATCAAAAGAATCAAGCAAAAGCACAATAGTTTACGCATAATTTATACAGTTTGGGATATTGACGGCTGCAAAAGCCGAGAGGGTTCGCAATCACTTAATTGAAAATAGAATGGAGGTTGTTATTTTGAGCAACTTGGAAGAAAACAAAGAGAGCAAAGAAATTGAAGATGTAAATGAAGAAAAAAAAATAAAGAAATTCTCGTATTTTGAGCCGATTGCGGGTATAATATTTGCAGTTGTTGCCACCGTGATTTTCTTAGGGTTTCCGGAGATAATTGCTGTTGTTTTTGTCAGCGGTCCCGTTATCCCGACTTTCAATACTGAAGTGATAAGAAGCTTATGGGTCCCCATAATCCTTTGGGCAATTTTCCGCATAGCTATCGAAGTCTTTTACATTGTAGAACATCGCTATACAAAAAGACTCGCTATCACTACACTGATTGGAAATGTTCTTGCGTTAATATGCACACTTGTCATATTCATACCCGTCAGAATAGTTAATATTGAGTATATAAATTGGATAAACACGCATTTCACTGACAACGCGGAGTGGTTTGGAGAAATTCTCGTCAGACCAAATCTTATTATCATCGGCATAATGCTAATTGGTTTAATCCTCGACTCTATCACAGTTTCAGTAAAAGGATTTAAAAGGAAAAAGGACGAAGACACAGACGAAGATGATGAATATGATGCTATTAAAGCTGACGCTGTCGAAGGTATTGATGTCGAAGAAAGTGATGTCAAGGATTTAGTTATCGAATAATATTCAAGGAGTTTTTGATGAGTAAGCACCTAAAGAACAATGTACAAAGGTATCGCCCTTTCGCTGCATTGCCGCTCATCATTCTTGTAATATATGCTCTGTGGTTGGGTCTGCCGGAAGGACAGTATTCGTCTGTATACAGTAAGAGCGGCACATGGGATTTACGGTCATTTAATTTTGACAATGCAACGGCAAGCATCCATGGGCGGGTAGATAATATATCCGCCCCTTTCCTCTTGCCTGACGAATTTTCAACGCGGGAGGATGAAATTTCAAGACGATACCCGTCGATTGGAAGTACTCCGTCTACAGTTCGCGTTCGTTTTCTGCTTCCGTATGATGAATACTATATAATCAGCCGTATCAGCACAGGCTATGCGGACAGGATTTACGTAAACGGGGAGTGGATGCAGGATATAGGCGATACCTCGCCGGAGGCGGCAGGTATTCTATATTCACCGACGATTACATTCATAGCCAAACCCGTAAACGGTGTTATTGAAATCATCCATCAGGATTCTAACTTCATTTACCATGTGCATGGTATTTATGAAAGCGGCATGCCGGATGAGTATAATATCGGAAACGATATCAGCACAGTGACATACACCACTAATATAATTCTCGGCGTATTAATCTCGTTGACAATCGTTTCCTTATTGATTTTTATGCTGCTTCACAGCTACCGCCCCGTGCTGCTCTTTTCCCTGTTGTGTTTGGCATGGTTCTTTTACACGGGTGCAATGGGCGCAAAAGTTTTTGTTACCATTATGCCGTGGTTTACAGACCCGTTAAGGATACGCCTGATGCTTAACATCACACCTATAACGGTGGTGCTGATGGCGGCAATCATCAGCGATATGTTTCCCGGAATTTTTCATAAATACATCATTCGCACAGTGATAGGACTGTTTTCCGCTTGGATAATCTGTTTTATGATTGCGGATATTGGATTTATTCTCAGATATGGGCTTTTGGTTTGTATGAGTATGGCGGCAGTGATTGTTGCGTATGGGATTATCACTATGCTAATAAAAGTTCGTAAACCGGATATATTGACAACGGTATTCATTATAGGCTTCATAATCTTAGGTTATCCGTCAATAAGAGATATTTTAACTTACTTAAATCTTAATGTCGGCGGCATTGATATTCTACTCCCGCCTTTTGGAGGAGCTAACTTTGCAAGGGTTGGTGTCATAGGATTTTTGCTTTGTCAAGCAGCGTCCATTTTTATTGCAACTATGAATGAAATGAAGGAAACCAAACAGCATGAGCAGGAGGCAAAGGAGCGCGAACGAAAAATATCCAACGAAAATGCTGCACTCGAAAGCCTTGCTCGTATGAAAACCGAGTATTTATCCAACATCAGCCACGAAATAAAAACGCCGCTGACGGTTATTTACGGTAATATACAGGAAGCAACCGAGCTGTTCGATGAATTGCGGGTGGAAAACGGAGTTGCAATAGTTGATGGTGAAACCATCCTGAGTTCTTTGCAAAAAGCCCAAAGTGAAATACTGCGCCTGACACGCATTACAGAAAATTCCTTGCGGATATCATCCATGCAGGAAAGCCGTGAGCGTATGCAGATACTTGACACAGCTAAATTCTTCACTGAAAGCGCCGAGTTGTACAATAAAGTAATAGAAAAGAATAATAACACATTAGTAATACAAGTGATGGATAATTTGCCGGCTGTATATGGAAGCGCCGACCTGTTAAATCAGGTACTTGCAAATCTTTTTAGTAACGCAAATAAACATACACACAACGGTTATATTGTGTTGAGAGTTGAAAAGGGTGATTCTCGATTTGTGCGTGTCTGCGTAAACGACACAGGTGAAGGAATACCCGCTGATATTTTATCTGCGATTTTCAAGCGCGGCATATCTTACAGTGACGGAACGGGCATAGGATTGCCAATTTGCAAAGAAATAATCGAATCACACGGCGGAACAATAGAGCTGGCAAGCGAACCCCGTGAGGGAACGAGAGTCACGTTCACCGTACCGGTTTTTGGAAATAATATTTTTGGGAGAGAGAAGTTAGAATGAATACGGATGAATTGAAAAATATCTACAACATTTTACTGGTTGAGGATAACGAAGATATACAAGAAATGAACCGGCGGTTTTTGAAAAGACGCGGCTATGCCGTAAGGCTTGCGTTTTCACTTGCTCAGGCGAGAAAAGAGATGGAAGAAAACAAACCGGACGTCATAGTGCTTGATGTCATGCTGCCGGACGGCAGCGGATTGGACTTTTTAAACGAACTGAAGAGTCAAGGCTTGAACATACCGGTACTGTTGCTGACTGCATTATCCGAGAGCCGCGATGAAGTCCGGGCTTTGGAAGAAGGCGCGGACGACTATTTGGCAAAGCCGTACGAGAATAATGTGCTGGCTGCGCGTTTAGAGGCACTACTCCGCCGTGCCGGGCGTGTTCCCGAAACCGTAACGAAAGGTGCGCTTAAACTGGAAACATATTCAGGGCAAGCTCTGCTCAACGGTGAAAATCTTAACTTGACACGCAAGGAGTTTGATACAATCCTTCTGCTTGCGCAAAACGAAGACGGTCTTCTAAGCACGGAGTCCATCTACGAAAAAGTGTGGGGACAACCGCTGATAGACGACAACAACGCAGTACGGACAGTTTTGTCAAGACTGCGAACCAAAATAGAACACTCCGGCTACGTAATAGAACCCCTCCGCGGCAAGGGTTATATCTTTACCAAGTGGTAACTGCAGGACAGGGCAGGACAGGGGGACGGTTCATCTGTCTTGTTACGCATATCCGCTGTTGACTCCGGGGGTCAATAGCACATTGGTTGAGAACTTCCAATGTAAGCATTCTGCCAGAATCACATATTTTATACTCTTGCGGGGGTCTTCGGGGACAAAAATAAAATACTCGCCGCCGTAGTAAATCTGATAGCCGTCGTTATGATCATAAGACATAGCCGGCACAGCTTCAACGGGGAAAAACTTGCTGACCTTCTCGTTTGAAATCTCGCCGTCAAAATGCCAACCTTTAGGGTCAATCCGCATTGTCCCGAACCCGCTCTCAACCAAGCCGCCGCCGGGCTTCGGTGATGGCGTCCGAACCCTGACATTATCAACAATCGGCTCCATGACCTCACTTATCGAGATCATCTCATGCCGAACCTGATCCCTGAACCATAGGGATATTTCATTTTCAGCAACACTGCCGTGAGTAGGAGTGAGACGTGCATCACGCCCCATAATTGCCTCATTACCGCAAGCCGTACAACGAATAGAGTTGCCCTTTGTTGTCATTGTAAATTCCATATGACATTTCGGACAATAGTATAGAATAAGGTGCAACCCCTCCGCCAGCCGTCTCGCCCAACGTGTTTGGAACACAGGGGTACGGTTCTCTTCAAGACAGGGGGACGGTTCATCTGTCTTGTAAGCCACCCTGTCTTCCCCGCTCAATCTTGCGTCAATTGCGGCGTTTATCTCATCTATGGTAAGGTTTACTGTATCGCTTTCCGAAAAAAGATTACTAAAAGTTGCACGAACACGTCCGAACCGGAATCCTTTGCGCCAGTGCGGCAGGCAGATGTTTGCACCCTCAATATAACAGGTAATCACAGGCGCGTTAAACTTTTTTATCATTTTGCCTGTAGATTTATGTATTCCCGCATAAGCCTGACTGCTCGAACACCGCCCCTCCGGGAACATGAGCAGCCCGTCTCCTCTGTTTAAAACGGTTTTCATACCCATTATCGAACGAACATCGGGATCAAACATGTTTTTTGGTATACAACCTACAACAGGCAGAAGCTTATTAAGCGGGTGGAAAAGAAAATACTTTTGTGCAGTCACCGCATTGAGCCGGTGAGGATAAAGCGACAGCATTACAAATAAAAAATCAACCATTGTAAAATGGTTGGCTAAAATAATATGCGCTCCCTCGGGCATAGTAAAGTTGCTGCGGTCCGCTTCAAACTTGAAGCATATCTTCAATAAAGGGTATATTAAGGTATATGCAATAAAGTACAATATTTTGCTCGGACTTTTTACTTTCATATATGTCAGGTTTAATCCTTTCTGGTGCAAGAGGGATAAGTTCAATTATTTGAACTATGCCGGTTAATAGTTTACCATTTTATTGAAAATAAAACAATGTTAGTTGTGGGGACGGGCCATCTTTTTAGTTAGTTGTGGGGACGGGCCATCTTTTTTATCTCCTACGGATATAAAGACAGATGAACCGTCCCCCTGTCTTCTAACAAAAACCGCTGTCTTTTCTTGGTGTCATCTGTACGTTCGAAGCGAATTTCCAATATGCACATTCACCGATTACCGAATATTTTATGCATTCGCGCTTATTATCCGGAGAAAACATATAGAATGCTCCGTGTGCATATATTTGGAAGACATCGTTGGGGTCTATAGGCAATGCAGGGACAGTATCAATCGGGAAGAATAAACTGACTTGCTCCCCTTTGAGTTCACCCTCATAACACCACCCTTTTGGGTCGATACTAATTACACCTGAACCACATGTAACCATACCGCCGCCCGGCACATCAGAGGGCAACTTCACACTAACATGAACGTTTATAGGCTTCATATCATCATGTAACTGCTCCGCTTCATAACGTGCCTGCTCTTTGTACCAAGTGTGAATATCCTTAGGAACCACGCTGCCCGGTGTCGGGTTGAGCATCGCATACCGGTCAAGATCAGCGGCATTACCGCAAGCTGTACAGTAGATGCGGCACTTTTTTGTTTCCGTTGTAAACTCCTGTCCGCATTTAGGACACCAATACAGGATATATTGTAAACCCTCAGCCAGCCGTCTTGTGCCAAAAGTGCGAAACGTCCCCCTGTCTTCTCCGCTAAGCCTGTTATCAACAACCATATTTATCTCATCAATGGACAATGATTGCAAGTTCTCAGGTGAGAACAAATTTGAAATAGTAATTTGTACCCGCCCTGCTCTGATTCCGTCACGCCAAAACGGCATACAGGTATAAGAACCCTCAATACAACAGCTAACCACGGGAACGGAAAGCTTTTTAATAAGCTTACCTGTTGACCTATGCATGCCCGCATAAAAACCGTCACAAGAACAGCGCCCTTCG
Organism: Oscillospiraceae bacterium; assembly: GCA_009783555.1. Lineage (GTDB taxonomy): Bacteria > Bacillota > Clostridia > Oscillospirales > Oscillospiraceae > WRMH01. The sequence continues at coordinate 11,379 of WRDH01000032.1, read as the reverse complement.
GGAAACAACAATATATCATCCCCGCGGTTAAGCACAGTCTTAATCCCGATAATCGACCGCACATCAGGGTCAAATAGATTTTTAGGAATACACCCCATCATAGGTAAAAGCCTATTAAGAGGCTTATAAAGAAAAAATTTCTGCGCCGTAACAGCATTAACCTTCATAGGATAAAGCGAAAGCATAACAACCAGAAAATCCATAAAAGAAGAATGATTGGAAACAACAATACACGCCCCCTCAGGACGAATATAATTACTACGCTCAACCCTTAACCGAAAAAACAATTTTAAAAAAGGGTAGAAAAGAATGTATATGATGAAGTAGATTAAAGCATTGGGTTTTCTGACTTTCAATTCTTAATTTTCAACTTTCAACTTAATCACAGCGAAGCAAGCACCGCTTCCCTCTCTGCCTCATCTCCGCTTTCTATTGCCGCCAATACCTGTGCATGCCTGTTCTTATCCAGTTTATAGCGTGTGCATATATAACAGCCGAACGACATAAATACAAGAGGTGCAAATGCCATTAGCAGAACAATCGCCATTTGCGCCGCGAACGGCTGCGCTACAACCTTTGCCGCACCCTCGCTTATATCTTGCTCAACGAAACCCGCCAGCCCGATTATGCCCATGACAACCGCTAAACCGATTGATTGTGCAATTTTGTTTACAAAATTAGCGATTCCCGAAAATGCGCCCGCTACACGGGCACCAAATTGTAAATGCCCGACATCTACAACATCACCAAAGATAGCATGCGGAATCAAACCCGGTCCGCTAATGCCGAACCCCATTATAGCCGCAATGATATAAAGATAAACAGCATTTGTATCGGGAGGGATTAACAAAATCACCGGAGCACTGACAATCCAAATAACAGAACCAAGAATGTACACAAACGTCTTGCTGAATTTTTTTACCAGCTTCATATAAATCGGAAGTGCAACAATCTGCATACTGAACATGATTGCCGCACCAAGCATACCTACAATATTGGTCTCCCCGCGTGCCGTTACTTCTGCACAGAAGTAAAAATCAACATAAAAGAAAAACAAAGCACTCATAATAGCCATAGTCATCTGACAACAAAGAAACAACCATAAATACTGACGAAATGACCTTACATTAAAGGGTCTGAAAAAATCCTTGACTATTAACGGCTCAGCCTTCTTAGGTGCGGGAATACCTTCTTTCGCAAACAATCCGGTAATCGCAACGCATATCGCAAAAAGAATTCCGAAAGTTAAACTCATGACGATATATCCGTCATTACCGTCAAAAGCTCCTACAATAATACCGGGAACAGCAACGCAGATAATTGAAGAAAATATAGAAAAACCAAGCCGCACCGACATCAGGCGGGCACGTTCGGTATAATCCTCCGTCATTTCGCTGGAAAGAGAAATGTATGGAATCATTATTGAGGTCTGTACTGCCGTAAAGAATATATATGATGCCAAAACCATCCAAAACCGTATCGTATTATCAGGGTTCGTATAAGGGTAAAACGCTAATACCAACGAAATAACTATGAGCGGTGCAGAGATAAGCAGCCCGCCCCGTCGTGTTCCGAACCGAACGCGCATTTTATCGGAGAGAAATCCCATTATCGGGTCGGTAATTGCATCAAAAATTCCGACCGCCATCATAATCAAACCCGCAGTCCGGGCAGGCAAACCTACAGCCAGTGCCACATATCCGGGATAAAGAAAGTTGGTAATATTAAACGACCCGCCGCCAAAAATATCACCCGACGCAAACGCCAGTATCCTGCCGCGAGACAATTTTTTAATCTTTTCCATAGACACTCCCCGTGTAAACATATCCTTTTCGGGCGGGTATGTTTTCTTCTTTTGCAAAATTGAAATTATCGCTTTCCTCAGCTATGTGGCACAGGGCGATACCCATGTCTATGCAGTGCATTTTTTCATAGATAAAACTCAGCAGAGCGTTTGTTTTTTTGCGGTAGCAATGGATTTTACCATCCGCAGCAGCAAAATACCAGTTTTGTGAATTCATTGCACTCGGTGCGAGCCTTGCAGCCTCCAGCCGTTCATCGTTACCTTCGCTGATATCCGATAGCGATTTTCGCTTAAATTCTTCAACTGTTCGATATAACGAACCGATGGGCTTCCCAAAGGACATGCAGATGATAGAAGAATCTGCGGTGTCGCCCTTCTCTGTCGGCTTTGAGGCTCCAAGCCAACAAGTGCCAAGTCCTGACCCGGACAGGAACAAGTCTAACTGCTGACCGATAAACCCGATATTTTCGTAAGCACCGTCCTTTTCCTCACTCCTGAACACCAGATAATGAGGTGCTTTAATATTGAAAAGACCCTTGGTTTTGCTGACAATTTCGATCGAGTAACGAATATCGGGATACAAGGGCTTAAGATTTAAGATTTGCTCACGTACTGTATCAAGTATGCTATCATCTAATGGCATTTGGTCATACTTTCGAATTGATTTTCTCTTCCTGATTATTTCTTTAGTAGTCATGATGATAAATCTCCATTGTTTTTTCTGCAAGTATACTTCATACAGTCAGCTTTTTCAACATAAGTTGTCAGGGGGACGGTTCTCTTGACAACTTATGTTGAAATTTCACCATAGTTTGTCAAGAGAACCGTCCCCCTGACAACCTCTGACAACTTACACTTGACAAAGCGTTCAGCTTTCTAATAAAATCACTTACATCTATATTGGAGGAATGAATAAAGATGAGTTATACCGAGTTGAGCGGAAAACCGGATTTTACAAGGATACAGAAGGATGTCTTAAAGTTCTGGAAAGATGAGAAAGTTTTTGAGAAATCCGTTGAGAAGGAAAATAAAGGCGAAATAGTTTTTTATGACGGGCCTCCGTTCCCGACAGGAAGCCCCCACCATGGGACAGTTCTAGTATCGTTTATTAAGGATATGATAGCCCGCTATTGGACAATGAAGGGGTACTCTGTTCCCCGTGTCTGGGGATGGGATTGCCATGGATTGCCTATTGAGAATCAAGCGGAAAAAGTATTGGGTATTGATAATAAACACGAGATTGATAGTGATATCGGGCGATTTAACGATGCTTGTTTTGATATTGTTTCGAGCAGTAATGAAGCCTGGCGAAAATATGTTGAGCAAATGGCGCGTTGGGTGGATTATGACGGCGCATATAAGACGATGAACATCGGTTTTATGGAAAGCGTTATGTGGGTGTTCAAGCAATGCTATGACAAGGGGTTAATATACAAAGACTACCGGGTCACGCCGTACTGTATGAAATGTGAGACATCATTATCAATTTCAGACACAAGAGAATCTGACTCGACACGTCCGAGGCAGGACAGATGGGTCATTGTCAAATTCAAGGCAGATATTGAAGTTGAAGGCAAACCGGTTTTCTTTCTGGCATGGACAACAACACCGTGGACACTGCCATCAAACATGTGTCTTGCTGTCGGGGCGGCTATCAACTATTCATTTATCCAAGTCGGAGATGAAATATACGTCGCAAGCACAGATACAATCCCAATGTACGAAAAAATATTCGGGAATGAGCCGGTTACAGTAAAAAAAAGCCATGGATCGGAACTGGCAGGAATAAATTACGAGCCTCTTTTTCCCTATTTTGCAAAATACAAAACACAAGGTGCATTTAAAGTAGTAACAGTCGATTATGTCGATTCAAAAGATGGCGTCGGTATTGTACATACAGCACCGGCATTCGGTGAAGATGACTATTGGACTTGCAAAAAGCACGGAATCCCGTTTGTAAACCCCGTTGATGCGGGGGGACGGTTTACGGAGGATGTATTTGATTTCCATTCAAAGGATGACCCGAAAAACGTTATTGATACGAATTCATCAATAGTCCGTCATCTGTACGCTAGCGGAAAGGCTGTGCAGGATGGAACAATGGAGCATAATTATCCGCATTGCTGGAGATGCAGAGAGCCTTTGATATACCGTGCAATGGATGCGTGGTACTTTAGCATTGAGAAAATAAAAGATCGCTTGCTTGCAGTTAACGAAGAAATTAACTGGGTTCCCGAAACGGTAAAACACGGACGTTTTGGTAATTGGTTGGAAAACGCACGCGACTGGAATATTTCGCGAAACAGATACTGGAGTACGCCCATGCCGATATGGGTTTGTGATGCATGCTCAGAGCAGGTTGTATTAGGAAGCATTGATGATATCTATAAGGCATCCGGAGTACGGATGACTGATTTGCACAGGCAGTTTATGGACGAAGTAACTTTTAGATGTAAAAAATGCACCGGTACGATGTACCGTATACCGGAAGTTCTCGATTGCTGGTTTGAGAGCGGTTCTGTTACATTTGCGCAAAAGCACTACCCGTTTGAAAACAAAGAGTGGTTTGAATCGCATTATCCGAGCGATTTTATAGTCGAGTACACAGGGCAGATAAGATGCTGGTTCTATTATATGCATGTGCTATCGGTTGCGTTGTTTGACAAGCCTGCGTTTAAGAATTGTATCGTACACGGTACAATACTCGCGGGCGATGGTAAAAAGCTGTCAAAATCTTCTAAAAACTACTCCGACCCGATGGATTTGATGCTTAAATACGGAACGGATGCTTTCAGGCTCTATATGTATCAATCGAACGCAATGCTGATAGGTGATTTGTTGTTCAGTGATTCAGGTATCCCCGAAATGTATCAGTCAATCCTTCTGCCGTTCTGGAATGCCTGCAACTTCTATATTTCATATGCTAATATCGACAAATTCCATCCGGGCGAGTTGAAAGAGCCTAATTCAGATAATTAACTTGACAAATGGATTCTTGCGGAATTATATGATAAAGCAACAACCATCGAACTAAGTATGGATGAATATCATATCGACAAGTATGTTGCTCCTCTTGTGTCATTGATTAATGGCTTGACAAACTGGTACATCAGGCGTTCGAGAAGACGCTTCTGGGGTTCTGATATGACCGCCGATAAACAAAACGCCTACGAAACGCTTTATTATGTTCTTGTAAATATAACAAAGCTGCTCGCACCTGTTGCTCCGATAATTTCGGAAATGCTGTATAAAACATTGACAGGCGGCTACTCAGTACATTTAACAGATTGGCCCCGAGTACCGTTTTCATACAAAAACGAAGAGTTGGTTTTGCAGGTGGAGAGAGTACAAAGCATCATTACTCTCGCCAGATCGGTACGTAACAAAAATAGCATCAAAAACCGTCAGCCGCTCAGTATGATGAAAGTCGCTTTCGTTGATGCGGAAGCAAATGAGCTGCTAACCGAGTTCGGTGATACCATTGCAGAAGAACTAAATGTCAAATCTATCGAGATTCTAAAAGATGTCAGCGATATCGCGACACTAAAATATGACCCGAACTTCAATGAAATCAGAAACCGCTATCCTGACAGGGTTCCGGAAATCATCAAAGCAGTAAAGTCAGGTCAATATGAGCTAAAAGATGATAAGGTTGTTTTGAAAATCAACGGGGTAGATGAAGACTTTGACTCTGAAATAATCCTTGTCACCTACCAATCAAAAGAAAACGTCCCCGTAGCCGGCGACCGCGGCACAGTAGTATCATTAGACCTGACGATAACAGATGAACTTAGAAGCGAGGGCTTGGCTCGCGATATAGTCAGGCACGTCCAGGAAGCCCGAAAACAAATGGGCTGCGACATCATGGACAGAATAGTGATAGCAATAACCGGAGACTATCCAAAACAATGGGCAGACTATATCCAAACAGAGACCTTGTGTCGCATTACTGATGAGATGGCAAATGCATTGACAACCGTAGAGCTTCAAGATGATAACGGTGATGCGATTGTTATAAGGATTGGTAAGGAATTCCCGTAATTAATAAAACAAGCCCCGGTCATTCTGCGCGTCAGTCGCAGAATCCATGTTGCGACGATGCGGTATGTCCGGAAGAACAACTACATACGACAATAGATTCTGCGACTGACGCGCAGAATGACGTAGTTGGAAGTACCTGCGTGACTTGCAACTCCCTCAAGCCCCTTACCCCTCGAGCTCAGTGCGAACGCTGTTGACAAACCGTTCGGATTGATTGATGTGCTTGCCGACGAGGAGAGAAACGCAGAATACCGCAGCCGCAAACGCCAACTGTATCGCAATTGCCTGCCAAAACGGTGCCAATGTGCTTGAATCGAACGAAGTTAGTTCTGTTGCCCTTTCCAGTGCTATTACATTCCAGTAAGTCGGCAGGAACCGGGACACCGCCAGAAGGCTGTCACTTAACATATAGCGAGGTACAAACACACCGCCGAGAAAGCAAAGAGCAAGAGTCATTATATTCGCAACGGCATTTTGAGCGTTACCACTGCTGACAAAGTTGCTTGCCAGTGCAGCCAGAGCCAAAGCGAAAATCGTGATTACAAAGCTGTTAAGCAGCATCAGTACAATTATGCGTGTATCGACTCCACCGAGATTTCCGCCGTACATTATAACTCCCACCGTCACCAATAGCATCCAAACAAAAGTGCTCATAGCTGCGCATGCAAGAACTTGTTGCAGATTCAGAGCGCGTGGTTTCAGCGGAGCACAAAGATTTCTCATTCTCAAATCCGAACGCTTAAATACCATAGTTACATTTGTGACACTGAGGAAAACCAGAGTTACCAAGATGAAATTCAGCATCTGCACATACATAATGAAAACCTGATCTACAGGAGCACTTGTGCCAAACTGCTTTTTTACCACGGTAGCTTCATTGGACAAATCATGCAGAGCAGTCGATACTATAGATTCTTCACTTTTATCTCCACCCGCCGCCATATACACACGAACCAGATTTAGGTACTGCTCGACAAGACTATCAGCCACAAAACCTCTCGCGGTTTGTGTAGTTTTGACTGTCTCAAGAGTTTTTGGCGTACCTTCTATAAAGCTGTCGCGAAATCCTTGAGGGATAATCAGAATGTAGTCTACAGCATGGTAGAAGGTTGCGTCCTGCAGTGCTCTTTTGTCATCATTTAGCTCTACCTCGTTGCTGTTTTCACGAAGGTGTTTTATTAGCCCGTCGACTATAGGGCTTTCACCATCCCGGTTAACAATAGCCAAATTGGGTCTGACAGCAAAGAAATTGGTGTCGAACTGCTGTGCCATAAAACCGGAGAGAACTATTGCCAGAACCATGAATATCACGATGTTGATGACATAAGTCATATAATAATGCTTTATGACAAGCATACACGCCTTAAATACTTTCATAACGTTGCCTCCTTAAAAATACTGCCGTTATAATGAACATGATAACCGACATACCAAAGACGATACCGATGTTCAGGAAAAAATGCCCGTATGTATCGTAAAAATAGAGGCTGTAAAATGCATCGGTGATACGGGCGGCAGGATTAATCCATGCGACGATCGGCGCTCTTTGAGCTATGATATAATTAATACCGCCAACCATTAAGCCTGAAAGAAAAACACTTAACATCGAAACGGATATCAATATAGCAACCTTAGCATTCTCTTTAAACTTTGAAGACACACTGACCATTGCGCCGAACGATACGCCAAGCATACTGCCTGCAAGGCATGTCAACAAAATAAGACCCACTTGAGACCCGAAATCGATTCCAAGCACCAAAGATAGATATGCTACAAGTATTACAAGGCACGCAAACTGTATCGTCAGTCCGCCGAGCAGATCATAGAGAACCAGCTTCCAGCGCTTTGCCGGGGATACTGTGCGGCGTGCACCCAGAGCGGACATGTTTGCTTGCAGATACACAACGGTATTGAGCCCTTGGAATCCCCCATACATACTGACCATAGCAAAAAGAGCATAAAAGTAATTAAGTACATTGCTCGGAGGGTTGTTTGAAAGCGTTATTTCTTCGGTGAAAGTTACCGGAGCGAGAAGTGCCGGTAAATCGGCTGCCGCTGCGGGATTTGTTGCAATCACATGTATTATGCTGCTTCTTGTTTGAATGAATCTGTCCAAAAAGCTTTTAGCGATTGTTTGTGAAATGCCATCGCTTGTGATGATGAGTGTAGGAATGTCCCCTGCAATGACATACCCCGTGATATCGCCATTTTCGAGTGCAGAGTCTGCATCTGATGTATTCTCAAAAATATGGAGCTCAAACAAACCATCTTCACCGGATACAGATTCCAGAGCTACTTTAAATGCTTCATCTTGTCTGAAGGCTTCATCGTTTACAACACCAAGCGGGGAAGTCTCAAGCAAACCTGATGTATCAATACCGCCAAAAACAGCGAAGAATAAAGTTCCAAGCACAAGAGGGAAGATTAATGTCCAAATCATGGTGCTCCTGTCACGAAGACTAAAGAGGATGCGTTTTCCGTAAATATTTCTAAACATTCTTTCCCACTCTCCTAGTCTTTTAAGTCTTTACCGGTGATTTCAAGAAAAACATCGTTGAGAGTCGGCGGCTCAGAGAATACTCGCCCGAAACCGACATTATTGCGTCGGAGTGTATCAAGCACCGCACTCAAGCAGTAGCTTTCATTAACACAACGAGCCGTTAACAATTGATTGTCATATTCAGCTTCAATCAGTCCGCTAAGCGACTTTATCTCATTCAAAACAGTGTCGGACAAGTCAAAAATCTCCACGGTTAGTTTCTCGCCGGCACGGATCATTGCCTTGAGTTCTTCTTTTGTCCCCGTTGCAACTGCTTTCCCTTTGTCCATAATCATGATGCGGGTGCAAATCTGTTCAACCTCTTCCATATAATGTGACGTGTAGACTATGGTTGCTCCGTTTCTGTTGAGATTCACAATGCCTTCAAGGATGTGGTTTCGGCTTTGCGGGTCAACAGCGACCGTAGGCTCATCAAGGAATATAAGGTCGGGCTTGTGTGCTATACCGCAAGCTATGTTCAAACGCCGCAGCAAGCCGCCGCTTAGTTTCTTTGGTAAAAACTTGCGGAAATCATGAAGCCCCGTAAATGCAATCGCTTCTTCAACAAGCGGTCTGCGTTCATTTTTATCGGGTACATAAAGCCCGCAAAAGTAATCAATATTTTCGATTACAGTCAGTTCGTTAAATACGGCTACATTTTGCATAACTATACCGATGCGTCTTTTGCTCGAGTAATTGCCGGGTCTCATAGGTTCGCCAAAAAGCTTCACTTCACCCTTGCTGAATTTCAGTAAGGAAAGCATACAATTAATGGCGGTAGTTTTGCCTGATCCATTAGGTCCTAAAAGCCCGAATATTTCTCCCTCGCGTACTTCGAGGTTAAAATGGTCAAGCGCGACCAAATCACCGTAACGTTTTACAAGGTTATTTACTTGAATCATGTTTATTTTCTTCCTTTCAAACTTTTGTATGTCCGTATTCTAGCAAACCGCTACGAGGAAAAACAGTGAGCATAGTCATTAGTTTCATGGTATACTATGTGACAAATGTCACTTTTTCGGGTCTGATTTAGGGGTCGGGATGCAGAAGTTTATTGATAAAATTGTATTACTTGGGCTTTGTATGCTTGCGATGTCGTTTACTGAGATTGGGTGGGCATCAATTGTCACGCTGTTTATTGCTCTGGCGGTTAGTTCGCTGAGCGGATTTTTTGAAAACAGGCTCTCTATAAGTCTTTGTATCGGGTATGTTGTTCTTTGCCTGTTTGTTTCGGATTTTCTAATTTTTCTGCCGCTCATTGCCTATGACTGTGCAAGCTCAGGGGCAAGAGCCGAAACGAAAACCGGAGCAGGAGCCGGAGCAGAAAAAGTTGAGGGAGAACAAACAGGTGACAGCGACAGTACCGATAACAGTGAAAGTATCTTATGGAAAAGTTGGTTTCTTCGTTTCTTTTGGGTTGTTGCGTTACCGGTCAGCTTTACTACATCTGTTTTGCAATCGGCAATTGTCATTACATTCTCGTCAGGTATAGCAGTCTTGCTGCGGTACAGAACCGAAACTCAAATAAAAGGACGCGATGAGTTATTTGCGTTGAGGGACAGTACGAAGGAGCGGGCTGAAAGCTTGGAGCAGAGAAACCGTGAGCTTATAGGAAAACAAGACTACGAGATAAAATTAGCCACTCTTGCCGAAAGAAACCGTATCGCCCGTGAGATTCACGATAACGTCGGACATATGCTGACACGCTCGCTTTTGCAAGTAAGTGCATTGCGTGTGACACATACCGATGATGAAGAATTGACCGATGAACTTGATATGATAAAAGGCACATTGTCTGATGCAATGGATAGCATCAGAAGCAGCGTGCATGATTTGCATGATGAATCGATTGACCTTAAAAGCAGATTGGAAGCTATGATTGTCGGATTTATGTTCTGTCCCGTTAAATTGCGTTATGATGCCGGGGATTTGCCGACTCCGATAAAGCTTTGCTTCGCCGCTATTGTCCGTGAGGCACTCAGCAACATAGCAAAGCATAGCAGTGCTACTGAGGCGAACATTACATTGATGGAGCATCCTTCATTTTATCAACTGGTTATTTCTGATAACGGTGCTGTGCAGGGCAGCAGAAACGTTGGCAGCGGCGGCGGTGGGATTGGTCTGCAAAACATGTCAGAACGTGTAGATGCCTTAAACGGTGTTTTCCGCATAAATCAGACAAGAGGATTTAAAATTTTCATATCAGTGCCAAAAATCAATAACAGGAGCGTGTTATGAAAATAATTATTGTAGACGATGATTCTTTTATTTGCACATCGCTAAAGACCATTTTACAATCTGATTCTGAGATTGAGGTGGTGGCTGTCGGTACAAGCGGCGAAGAGGCAATAGAGCTTTATGAGAGCTTCATGCCTGATATTCTGCTTATGGATATTCAAATGGGCGGGATTAGCGGGTTGGATGCCGGAGAACGTATTTTGAGCAAGCATCCGGATGCAAAAGTCTTGCTGTTAACGACATTTTCCGATAATGAGTATATAGTCAAAGCATTGCAAATAGGCGCAAAAGGTTATTTAGTTAAACAAAACGCCGAAGCTATTATTCCGGCGTTAAAGTCAGTGATGTCAGGGCAAAGCGTATTTGGTAATGAGATTGTTGCCAAGCTTCCGTCTTTTCTGGGAGGTCAGAATAAAACCGATTTATCAAACTACGATATAAACGAACGCGAGATGGAAATCATTGAGCAAGTGGCAAAAGGTCTCAATAACAAGGAAATTGCCGACGCTCTGTTTCTGAGCGAAGGTACTGTGAGAAATTACTTAAGCGTAATTCTGGAAAAATTGAAACTAAGAGACAGAACCCAACTGGCAGTGTTCTACTGGCAAACAAAGTGAGCAACAGCTTAATGTTCAGTTTGTTAGGTAAAACACATATCTTACTTCAATTAAAGTTTCACCAATTTCTATTTCTTTGTTCGCCCCATCTAAAACAAATCCGTATTTTTCATAAAAACGTCTTGCCCGATTGTTATATT
>WRDH01000031.1 GCA_009783555.1 Oscillospiraceae bacterium | reverse complement strand
GAGGATATCGGTGGAACTCCTGTTTATTACAGTGAAATGTCCGCGGCAATTGAAGATTTACGCAGAAACAGAATCGACGGATATATGACCGATGAATCCATAGCGCGGGTATTCGACTCAATGCCGGGAAACGAAGATATAATGCTCATAGATGTACCTGCCGAAGTATTCGCTGTACAACAAGGTGCAATTTCAATGAGTCCGGAAGTGATTGATCGTTTCAACGTGTTTCTGGCAAAAATACGAGCTGACGGCACGCTTAATGAAATGCGGGGACGTTGGCTGGAAACCGTACCGGACCTTGATGCACCGATGCCAAACATTCCGCTGACAGGAGAAAACGGCACATTACAAGTTGTGACATCCGGAGTGGCTATGCCTTTCTCATTTTTCGGAGCGGAAAACCAGCTCAAAGGTTTTTGTATAGAAATGGCGTATCGCTTCGCTGCGCATGAGGGTATGGATATTGAGTTTTCAACAGTAGACTTTTCCGGTTTTATTCCTTATGTGATAAGCGGGAGAGCGGACATAGGCATTGACGCTCTGTTTATCACCGAGGAACGCAAGCAAAGTGTTCTGTTTTCCGAACCTTATGCAGAAGATCGTGTCGCTATCCTTACATTGAGACATTCTGCAGAAGATCGTGCCGCTATCCTTACATTGAGACATTCCAATGACTCCGGGCGAAATGGCGATACCGTTCTTGACTACAGATCCTTCGCCGGGAAGCGGATAGGTCACAAGACAGGTACTATATGGGATCAAATAATTGAAGGGCCTCTTAACGCAGTTGCCGAGTACTATTCGGATATGTCAGCAGGGGTGGAGGATATCCGTATGAACCGGATAGATGGTTTTATAGCCGATTTATCCGCCGTACGGGTGTTAGTCGCAATGCAGGAAAATCAGGATTTGATAAACGTGGAAGTCCCCGCCGAAATTTTCAGTGCTCCGATGGCTGCGGTATCGCTAAATCAGGATATAATCGACAGGTTTAATGTTTTTCTTGCAAGTGTTGAAGCCGACGGGACATTGGAGGATATGCAAAATCGTTGGCTGAATACTGTGCCTGATTTAGATTCGCCGATGCCGGAAATCATTTCAATAGGTACAAACGGAACACTGCTGGTTGCAACTTCTGCGGGTTCAATGCCTTTTGCGTATATGGGTGCAGGTAACGAACTAAAAGGCTACAGCATTGAGCTTGTGTACCGTTTTGCGGCACATGAGGGTATGGTTATTGAATTTTCCGAAATGGACTTTGGTGCGATGATACCCTACATTGTAAGCGGCAGAGCTGACCTTGCAATTGCGGATATCTCAATCACCGAAGAACGGAAGCTAAGCGTGTCATTTACCGACCCTATTTATTACGATCAGGGTGGTATCATTGCACTTAGACCGAGCGACACTACGGTTTCCGATTCCGGCGGTGGATTCATATCGTGGCTCATAACAGGCGTAGAAAGAAACCTTATCACAGATAACCGATGGGAAATGATTGTAAACGGACTCGGCACAACGATGCTTATTGCTCTGATGGCGCAGATTTTTGGGACAGTGTTCGGCTGTTTCGTGTGCTATGTGCTGACACGCAAAAGCAAGCTTGCACAGTGGTTCGGGAATTTCTATTGCGGTTTGATACGAGGTACTCCCGCGGTTGTACTGCTGATGATTACATACTATATAATTTTCGGAGGTACCAGAATACCCGGTGTCGTCGTTGCAATAGCGGCGTTCACAATGGTGACGGGTGCGAGCATTGCGCAGATTCTAAAAGGAGCTATAGAAACTGTTGACCCTGTTGAAATCGAAGCGGCGCGAAGCTTAGGATTCCCGGCGTTCAAGGCGTTTTTGACCGTCACTCTGCCACAAGCTGTTCGCCGTGCCTTGCCTGCTTATACAAATGGCTTTGTTGAGTTGGTGAAGGCAACTGCTATTGTTGGTTTCATTGCTATCCAAGACCTTACACGCGCAGGCGACATTATCAGAAGCCGCACCTATGACGCATATTTCCCGCTTTTGTTTATTGCGGTAATATATCTTATCGTAACAATGATTTGCGTACAACTGTTCAAGCTCATTGTGAAAAAAGTCAGTGGAGGTGTTTCAGGGTGAGTATTATTTCTGTAAGAAATCTTGAAAAACGTTTCGGAGATAATGTGATTCTTCAAAACATAAGCACAGACATCGAAAAGGGCGAGGTAATTTCTATCATCGGTCCGTCCGGGACGGGAAAGAGCACCTTTCTGCGGGCAATAAACTTCCTCGATCCGCCCACGGATGGCGAGGTGTTCTTCGACGGTGAACAAATCACGAAGAAAAACATTGACACCGCACGACGCAGAATGGGTATGGTCTTCCAGAGCTTCGGACTGTTTAGCCATTTGGATGTCATGGGCAACCTCACTGCAGGACCGATTAAGCTTCTGGGTATATCCAAAAAAGAAGCGGAAGAGAAAGCGGCGGAGCTTCTAAAAACAGTCGGACTTAGCGAGCGCGCCCGTCATTTTCCGCGCCAATTATCCGGCGGTCAAAAACAACGTGTGGCGATTGCCCGTTGCCTTGCAATGTCGCCGGAGGTAATACTGTTCGATGAGCCGACCAGCGCTCTTGACCCGACAATGGTCAGTGAGGTTATGGCAGTTATACGAAGCCTTGCAAAATCGGGCATGACTATGGTTGTGGTGACACATGAAATGGATTTCGCCCGGGATGTGTCGAGCCGCGTGTTTTATATGGACGAAGGCGGCATATATGAGGACGGCAGCCCCTCAGAAATATTCACGTCGCCAAAAAAGCCGAAAACACAGGCGTTTATTTACAATATCCGTTCATACAGTTACGAAGTAACAAGCAGTGACTTCGATTATATGGAAATGCTAGGAGGCGTTGAGAACTTCTGCTTCCGCCACGCAATAGAGAGAAAGACTGCAAACAAGCTGCAACTGCTGGCGGAGGAACTGGTTATAAATATAGTCACTCCGATATATAGTGCTTGCGTGCTTAATCTAAGCTTTTCAGAAAAACTCGGCAATTATGAACTGTCGGTATCCTACAACGGTGATTCGTCTAATGCGCTGGAAACCACCGATGATGATTTATCCGCTATGATGGTGCAGGGCAACGCAAAAGAAATCAGGCACGAATATGCCGATGGCAAAAATACCATTATTGCTATACTGTGATTTAATAGTAATGTGGGTTGCTGTACACACCCGTCATCGCGAGGAGCATAGCGACGTGGCGATCCATGTATTTGTGCAAACGCACAAAGCAAAATATCTTAATTATACCACAAAAATGGATTGCCACACCGTCTGCGGACGGTTCGCAATGATGAGAGATAGTATTTATAGATACCGTGTGTACTGTAAATAATGTGGAAATGTACGTTGTTTTATTAAGTTTACGTCTTGAGCAATACGAAAGGAATAGTCTTTATTATGAAAGAGTTGTCGATAGATGCAAAAACAGAAAATCTTGATACGGTTTTGGATTTTATAGCGAATGAACTTGAAGCTTTACCTATGAAACTACAGACTCAATTTACAATCGCTGTCGAGGAGATTTTCGTCAACATAGCGCATTATGCTTATAGTCCGGAAGTTGGAGATGTGTTAGTACGCATAAACGTCGGTGATGAAGTCGTTATTGAGTTTGAGGACAAGGGTAAACCCTACAATCCTCTGGAAAAAGACGATCCCGACATCTCACTTAGCGCAGAGGAACGAGAAATCGGCGGTCTCGGAATCTTTATGGTAAAAAAGATTATGGACTCCGTGGAGTACCGCTATGAAGACGGTAAAAACCTGCTGACAATTCGCAAGTCCGTAAAATGACCTTATGTATAGCTTAATCCAACACCTAATCCGTCTGCATACCTCTTAGCATCACATTTTAGTATTCTTGCGAGGTATGTACCGGTAACATTAAAGCTATTATTACGGCTACAATACATCCCGTAAATAACAGCATAACCATTTTCATCATAGTCAAGAAATATATCAATATGGTCTTTGCCATACTCAAGTATTGCTTTTTCTAATTCCTTTATAAAACTATTAAGCTCCATGTTCATGCCTCCTCGTAACCTATATCGGGATTACCATAATTATAGCCGTGTGTTCTATCTTGTCTATAAACGAAAAACATGTGAAAATTCTTTGTTTTTGATTTGTTATCAACATAATATTTACCCTTTTACTTTATGCAAACCGGTTTTATGGTGAAATTTCTACACTTGTTGTAGAAATAATTATTTATACATGTCTTAACGTTGACTACTGCATAGGTATTGTGTTATATTATTCAGAGGATTACTATATATTGTGTATTAATGAGGTTTTCTATGGATGACACAATTAGGTTCATAGATTTATTTGCAGGTATCGGTGGAATCAGGCAAGGTTTTGAGCTTGCCTGTAAAAAGCATGGATACAAAACAACTTGTGTATTAACTTCAGAGATTAAACCTCATGCAATAAGAATTTTACAACAGAATCATCCGAACGAAAAAGTCAGCGGGGATATAACTCAAATCTCGTCTTCTTCAATCCCGGATTTTGATTTTTTACTTGCCGGTTTCCCCTGTCAAGCTTTTTCGTCAGCCGGAAGAAGACTTGGGTTTCTTGACACTCGAGGAACACTGTTCTTTGAGATTGAGCGGATACTCAGCGAGAAGAAGCCGAGGGGTTTTATATTGGAAAATGTCGAAGGTCTTGTTACACATGACAGAGTTGATAGAAAGGATAAGGTCGGACGTACACTAACAACGATATTAGACCGTCTTAATGGATTAGGCTACAACATTTCTTGGAAGGTTTTAGATGCAAAGAATTTTGGTGTGCCTCAAGAGCGGAAACGCATCTATATTGTTGGTACGAAAGACAGTTCTCCAAATCTCCAAAGTCCGCCTCTGATAACTTCATCTGTTGGGGAAATAATTGAAAAAGGACTGGTAACATCCGATAGCGATTTTGTCAAATTGTTGCTGAACCATTATACTACCGATGATTTATATGGCAAAGCAATAAAAGATAAGCGTGGTGGATATGACAATATTCATAGCTGGGATATTGAACTAAAAGGTAAAGTCAGCGAAGAACAAAAAACCCTCCTTAATCAGATACTAAAAGAACGTAGAAAAAAGAAATGGGCAGAGCAATATGGCATCGACTGGATGGACGGGATGCCTTTGACTCTCGAAAATATCCGCTCTTTCTATGACCATAATAATCTTGAAAAGTTGCTTGCTGATCTTGTTGAGAAGAAATATCTTAAAATGGAACACCCAAAGAAGAAAGTGGAAAATGGGCGTAAGCAAGATGAAACATTGCCACTAGGCTATAATATCGTAACGGGTAAGATGTCTTTTGAAGTCAATAAAATACTCGATCCTAATAAATGTGCACCTACGCTTGTGGCAATGGATATGAAGCATATATATGTCGTTGACGGTATTGGAATAAGAAATCTATCATTGCGCGAGGGCTTGCGATTGTTCGGCTATCCGGAAAGCTTCAAGTTTGAGATTGAAAAAGAGTTGGGTTATGACTTATTAGGAAACACTGTTGTAGTGCCTGTTGTTACTTTCGTAGCAGACAGCTTGTTAAAAGCGATTACTCGCTCAGAGTTGCTTGTAAGCTGAAAACGACTACCTTTTTCAGAGATTGGAGTATTTGTATGAACTCATTGGAAGAACTCTATGATAAAGCCGTTAGAGATATTAAGAACGAATTAGGTGTAATAACGATAACCATCGCAGGTATTCCTAAGATAAGTAAATCCAATGATATAATCGGCAACTGTGTACAGGAATGGATTCCCCAATGGTTATCAGATAACGGACTAGAGCTGGAAGCAAATGAAAGCTCTCAGGTTTTTCCGGACTTTACTGCTAATATTAACGGTGTCAAGCATGATATGGAGATTAAATGTTGGAATTATACAAATAACCCTGCTTTCGATTTAGCAAACTTTGATGGATTTTATAGAGAAGTGTATACACATCCTAATAAACTGCATGCTAAATATTTAGTCTTTGGATATACGCCTACAATGCACGGGTTTAGAATTAACAACGTTTATTTAAAGAACCTATGGGAGCTTACATCAAGAGCGCAAAAGTATCCTATTGGATTACAGGTTAAACAGGAGCAGCCTTATGCTATACGCCCTTACGCTTTTCATAAACGTCCAACAGAATGCTTTGCAAATATTCAAGAGTTTGTGAGGGCAATTTACGAAACTCGAAAAATGTTTGCCCTTGAAAACAGAATAGACCCGGATATGTGGTACGAAACAGTTATTCGCGGGTTGAATGAGATGGACTCCTAAAGTTGATTGCGGCAACAGCTATACAATTACACAAGACAAGGGGACGGTTCGTCGCAAGACAGGGGGACGGTTCGTCTGTCTTTATCCCTTGGATAAAGATAGAGGGACCGTCCCCATGTCTTGTTACTCCAACCCAAACTCCTCAACCAGACTATTATAACGATCCACTTCTTTTTCCAGTACCGAATATCCGGGATTGTAAAAACAGTGATCCAAAACATCTGCGTCCTTCAGCAATTCTTCGTAAGGACCGTGGATTTTTCTTTTTTTGTTGTGCACCGATATGGCGGCGGTTATGACGTTGATTTCTTCATCGCTGTATTGTTTTGTTGCTTTTAGCATTTGGCCGGCAATTTCTGCGCCTCTAATAGCGTGGTCTTGTGTTGTTCCATCTGTTACTTGATAAATATCATGCAGCATTCCGCATGTTGCGGCTATTTCGGGATCTAAACCACGTTTAAGCGCAATAAGCACACAAAATTTTGATACCCCATACAGATGATTTATGAAATAACGGCTGTATCCCGGTTGCTTCTTATAAATCAACCTGTCAATGTCATTTCGCAATATTTCAAGACGGTCTGTCATTGTCTGTTTTATCCTTTCCTTTGTCTCAAGACGAGGGGACGGTTCATGTCTTCCGGTTCACGGCTTTACATTTTCAGTATCACAAGATTTCCCCCTGCAGCTTTAATTATTCTGTTTGCAATTGTACTTCCCAAATCTTCTTCTTGCGGTACTTGAGCGTATATAGAAGTGATGTCCATGTTATCAAACTCACGTAGAGCGTCAAATAGGCGAGCAGCTTGAGATGCATACTCATCACTCTTGCCGAAGGTTATGACATTCGGATGAGATAGCGCATATTCATCAAACATTAGTGCTGCAGTTCTGTTGTCTTTGCCGCCTGAGTTATTTATTTGGTCGGATATGTGCTTAGCAGTTTTGTCAGGTGAGCCGATAACTGCCGTTATTGGTGCTTTTGGTGCGTAGTGGCGGTATTTCATACCCGGCGACTTGGGAGATTCCGTGCCGTTACTTTTGTTTATTATGCATGTTTCGTGTGTCTCTGATGTAATTTTCATTGAAGATGATGCAATTTCAACTTCCATATCTCTGAGAACACTCTTAATCTCATTGTATGTCACACCGCCCGGACGTAATATTCGGGGAGTGTTTCCTGATATATCAAGTACTGTTGATTCTACGCCTACCTCGCAATCTCCGCCATCGAGTATGTATGGGATTTTACCGTTTATATCGTTAAAAACATGTATCGCTTTGGTCGGACTGGGTTTGCCTGACGGGTTAGCGGAGGGTGCTGCTACAGGAAAACCAAAAGCTCGAATCAAGGCAAGTGCCGCAGGGTGCTTAGGCATACGGACTGCGATAGTGTTGAGTCCTGCGGTTACATTATCCGGGATTATTTTACTCTTTTTCATCACAAGCGTTAATGCTCCGGGCCAAAAGGCTTTAGCGAGCGTCAAAAACACTTCCGGGGTTGAGTCTACCAATGAACCAACCTCATCAATAGATGCGACATGCACAATCAAGGGATTATCTTCCTGACGCCCTTTGGTCGTGAATATCCTTGAAACAGCGATTTCGTCTAAGGCGTTTGCCCCAAGCCCATAGACCGTTTCCGTAGGAAACGCAACTAAACCACCGCTTTTCAGAACATCAGCGCAAAGCTTGATGTTCTTTAATTCGCTTGCATTAAGAATGATTGTATCCACAATGTCTCCAATACCTGTTTATTCGATGAAATCATAGCACATAGCGGAACTGACTTCAAGATATACTGACAGAGATGTCGATGCCGTAAGCCTCATAGCCGATTGGTTTTCAACTTTACAGAGATTATAATTAGAACCGACACACATTTCCGTAGTAAAGAGAATGTGTGGAAGCACGAGTTAACAGAAGATGTTGACTTCAAGGGGAAGCAAGGTATAATATTGGACATAATATTTAGGATAAGTGACTATGTTTATTTGCTCTGAGCTTCAACATATAAATTTCGATAAGCTTTTATCACATATTCAAAGTGCAGAAAAACCTAAAACGGTTTTGTCCGGCATTGTTTCGGACATAGCAAAAGTTGCGTTAAATACTTTTGTTATAAAGAGGATAATCAAGCATCCTTTTATCTTGCATCGAATAATTCTCGGTTTTGCCGAAGAGTATGGAGTTACACTTTCCGGGCTGAGAGTCGGGAGCAATGCCTTTGAACATAATAAAGAAAGCGAGGATTGCATAATGGATGTTAAGGTTTCAATTGAAAGCATTGATTATGCAAAGCTTGCTGATGTCATCAGTGAATCGGTGAAATCCACAGGAACCAAAACCAATAATCACACCGTGACTGAAACAATCAGAATAATAAAACCGTTTATCGATGAAACAATGTCGACGATACCGCCATCCGCCATTGTAGAGTTATTTGAACTGCTTGCGCGCGAAAAGGTCATTGAACTGGCACAAAATTCCGGAATTACAATATCAGATATCTCACTAGAGGCAAGATAATACGGGAATTTGCAACATTGAAAGAATTACAACCACACGATATTTCTCGCACTTATCTGGTTTTGTGCGTTTGTACAAAGGTGTGGATTGCCGCGCCACTACGTGGCTCGCAATGACGAGAGTGATTTTTAACTAATCGCACTAGGTGATGACGGGTGTGATCTGTAATCAAGCGCGCTAAAAGTAATTATTGTATTGCGATTATTGCGAAATAGCCATATAATAACTGCAGAATAAAGGAGCCGACAAGAACAATAAGGAGTATCTGGCTGTGAGCGCTGACATTGCGAAATTAAAACATATAATAGACTCTTTTGACAACATCGTTTTCTTCGGCGGAGCGGGGGTATCTACGGAAAGTGGTATACCCGATTTTCGCAGTGCTGACGGGCTTTATAGCAAATCATACACGTACCCGCCCGAGATGATTCTTTCTTACAGTTTTTTCATATCCAATACAGAGGAATTTTTCCGTTTTTACAGGGAAAAAATGCTTTATTCCAACGCAAAGCCGAACAATGCTCACATTGCTCTCGTACGGCTTGAAAAGAGAGGGACACTAAAGGCGGTTATTACACAGAACGTAGATGGTTTACACAAAATGGCGGGAAGTGAAAACGTATTAGAGTTGCACGGTTCAGCTCATAGGAATCTATGTATGGAGTGTAACGACTGTTACCTAATGGAGGTAATTCTTGAGTCTAAAAACGTACCGCACTGCAAGTGTGGTGGTATTATTAAACCTGATGTGGTATTATTCGAAGAAGGTCTTGATCCGCACGTAATTTCAAAAGCAACCAGAGCCATCCATGAAGCCGAAGTTTTAATCGTAGGCGGAACATCATTGAATGTATATCCCGCCGCAGGTATCATTGATTATTATCGTGGCAGCAACCTCGTACTGATTAATAAGTCAGAAACACCATACGACAGATATGCGAATTTAATCATTAGGGAAAGTATAGGGCAAACATTAAATGGAGCAATAAAAGGAGAAGAAACATGATTTACAGAGAGTTTAAAGACCTCAAACTATCAACGCTTGGCTACGGTGGAATGCGTCTGCCGACAAATAAGAAAAACGAGAAAATTGACAGAGTAAAAGCCGCGGAGTTAATTGATTATGCATATAACAACGGCGTCAACCTTTTTGACACGGCGTTTTTCTATCATGGAGGTGAGTCTGAGTTTGTCCTTGGTGAGGAACTGAAGAAATACCCTCGTGATACATGGTATTTGGCAGATAAATTCCCGGGTAACATGATAAGTGTAGAAAATGGGAAAATGCTCTTTGACGCAGAGTGGGCAGGAATGAAAAAAATGACGTTTAATAATCCTGCCGAGGTTTTTGAGCATCAACTGAAAAATTGCAGCGTTGATTATTTTGACTTCTATATGATACATAACATCACAGAGAGCACATATGACCTATATACCGATGAAAAAATAGGGATTATCAGCTATCTCTGTGATGAAAAGAAAGCCGGTCGCATAAAGCACCTTGGCATCTCAACACATGGGCGTTATGAAACTATAGATAAGTTTTTAGACAGCTATGATTGTTTTGAGTTTGCACTGATGCAGCTTAACTATTTGGATTGGTCACTGCAGGAAGCAAACAAAAAGTGCGATGTACTGACAAAGCACAATATACCTATTTTTGTTATGGAACCCGTAAGGGGAGGTTTACTTGCAGCTCCGGGAGAAGAAGCAGAGGAAGCACTTAAAGCAGTAAAACCGGGCGATACTCCGGCTTCTTGGGCATTTAGATTCCTGCAGTCATTGCCAAATGTATATGTCACAGTTAGCGGTATGACCACGATGGAGCAACTGAAAGAGAATCTGGAGTTGTTCAATAAGAATGACCCGCTCAACGATTCCGACAAAGCCTTGTTGCAAAAAATTGTGGATGGAATGGCAACGTTTGTACCATGCACATCATGCCGCTATTGCATCGGCGTTTGCCCGCAAAAACTTGACATCCCAATGCTGATAGCAACTTACAACGAAGCAAGCAATGTAATGGGATGGTACGTGGAAGATGTACTGGACACACTGGAAGACGACAAAATACCGCAAGCCTGTATAGGCTGCGGAGCATGCAATCCGCTTTGCCCTCAAAATATTGATATTGCCGATACAATGAAGAGTTTTTGCGAGTTGTTGAAAAAAGTTTAAGTGGCAACTTCGCCATCGCCTACATATGTGAGCAGTTCCTTTCCCGCTAAATACTCAATCCGGCCGGCTTCATCCAATTGTGCAAAACCTTCTGTTTTTGTCCATTTTTCGACCCCCTTTGCTGCAACAGTTGCCAAAGCGCGGATTACATTTGCCGCTGTGACACTCATGCCTTTGACATAAATATCAAAACGAATCTCGAAGAACTTTATGAACCATGCTGCACAATATTCACCGAAAGCAGTGTAAAGACCGTTGAAATCGGCTATCAATTCATCATGCAGATGATTCTTTGAAGAACCAAAAAAACGCTTGGTATAGTAATGGGCGCATTCATGGTTTTTTCGGATTATCATGGACTTTTCGAGCCACTCGTTTTCTGAAAGACCCATATCTTTCGCCGGTACACCGCTGTAAGGTTTGTCTGTCAGAATAATAAACCTTTGTGCTTTTCCGAAAACAAACTGAGCACCTCTTTTTTCGAGATTAGGCACATCTTTGCCCTTGAAAATGATTTCGCGCAGGAGACCTTCAAAATCAGTAGTATCTGCAGGATAGACAATGGGAATCGGACCCGCAACGGATGTAAAAATCTCAAGCCGGGGCGGCGTGGAACAAACATTTTGCACTCTTTCCCACATCTCCGGCCATTGGGGGGGCAATTCGTCACTGCCTGTGTCTTGGCGAGGTGTGAATGCATTACTTGTGTAGGCAAGTAATGCGTCCATATCCTCATCAATTGCACCAAGTAGCTGTAATGCTCGCATTCTATTTTCGTTTGTCATCATGCAGTTCTCCTGTTTTGTATAACGATTTGCCAAACACAGGGAAGACAGATGAACCGTCCCCCTGTCTTGTGACGAACCGTCCGGTTGTGTTCTGTCACATCAAATACACCAAGCCCATCGTCAACCCGTATAAAACTGGCTGATGCAGAACATAGATTACTAGCGCATGTCTTCCGACCAGCGGGAAAAAGGGGACTTTCATTTCGTAAAACCATGAGGGGAACTTTCCTTCGCGGATATATCCGCCTGCCCATGTTCCAAACAGAAACACGAAAATCCATGGTAAGATAACCTGATAATCGAAGCTTACAAATCCTTGCTGATGCCAGCCGAAAACTGACAGCAAATCACGGATAACAAGATTATCTGACTCCGGCGACAGATGGATTCTCGCCAGAACGCTTGCTATAACAAGCGTGATATAAATAAATGGTGCGGTTTTTCTTGGGATTTTATTCCATAGCTTTTGGGTCAGCCCGTAAAAAATCATCAGAAAACCCAGAAGATGCAAAATCCCGAAGTAGATGGGCATCTCCATACGCACCGTTACATATGTGATTATCACGGCGATGACAATAACGATTGCTCCACGTTCTACATTACCTTTGGAGAACCGTGACGACACACCGGAAACACAAATAAATACACCAATGAAAATGGCTTGCAGCACATCAAATACAGGATTGGTGTATATCCACCGGGGAGCATCCAGAAAAACCACAAAATCATAAAAAGCGTGGTGTATTACCATCAAGGTAACTGATAATCCGCGAAGTGCATCAATAATTTCAATACGTTTCTTCTTCTCTTCCATTCGCCCATTCTATCAGAAATGATTTTGTTGTCAAATAGATTTACCTGCTCTAAAGCTCTATCTCGTCACCGGTATTATCTATCTTCCTCGCGTTTTGTGCAAAAAGAGCTATTAAATAAGTGACAAGCATTATTCCGAGTGCAAATGCAATAGAAATTAAGTTATCCGCTAAAAACGAACCGGAAGTCACGCCTGACTGCACAGCCATAGATGCTAATGTGCCTAATGCAAAGGGATTAAACATGTATTCCAAACCTACGGTTGCAAAAACCATAGGCAATATTATAGATACAGAGATTAAAACCGCCGCGCTCATCCCTGCTCTGCCTGTTGCTGTCCCCAAAGCAAGGTGGCAACACACATAAAACATCATACTTACTCCCGAAAGAACCCCTGCAAGCAACACACCTCCTGCTGTGACATCGTTAATCTCAAAGAGCATAACCGAAAGAGGCCACGCAGCAAGAATTGCCAGAAATGCCAAAGTAAATATCGTCAGCGGATAAATTATGAATTTCGGGAAAATATACGCAAAGCTTCGCAACCCCGCACTTTTTGGAATTATAACCGACCGCTTCTTTTGTTCTCCGCCCGCTGTTTTATTTAGAAGAAGCAGCACAACAATTAAACTCGTGCCAACCACAGCCTCTATTGAGAGTATCATACCAACAGCCACAGACGATGATAAAAAATCTGTCATGCCCGATACATCCATACCCATATCGTCATAAACATCACTCATAGAATCCATCATATTCCCTAAACCGGCAACCAGAAGCGGATTGAAAAGAGATAGACCTATAATTACACAAGCTATTATAATAAACGTGCGTGTCTTGAAAAACGCCAAAAATTCCTTTTTAAAGCCCGCTTTAGTTTGAATACTCATAACAACCCCCGTCACTCCGTGCCACCCCCTTCTTAAGAAGGGGGGCAAAGACCCTGCCTCTAATGCGGTAACAACTGACCGCTGTTTATTCCCAGATAAATCTGCTCTAATGAAAACCTCTTGAACCAAACACCTTCGGGGACGATTTGGTTACTGGCAAGTGCATTTACCGTTCTGTAGAACAACTCTGCTTCGCTAACCCCGTATTTTGCAACAGCAGTTACATCCCCGTAGTATTCCGCGTCCACACGCTTAACAACATCGAGTCCTTGAAGCACCTCGGTTGCGGCAGCCGAATTTTGTGTTCTGACGGTAACAGCAGTCCCGACGCCGAACATCTTTCTTATATCCATCAATGAACCTTCTACAGCCATAATCCCGTTACGGAGAATACCGACCTTACTTGCTACTCTTTCAACATCGTTTAAGATATGTGTGCAAAGAATAATTGTAGAACCTGAGGCAGCAAGATTACTGACAATATCTATAACCTCGGCTCTGCCCTCGGGATCAAGAGCGGAAGTAGGTTCGTCAAGAATCAACAAATCGGGATTTGCATAGAGCGCGGCAGCTATACCGATGCGTTGAACCATTCCGCGCGAATACCCCTTTATTTTCCTTTGTGCATTATTCTGCATGCCTGTTAGTATCAAAACCTCGGCGGTACGTTCTTTAATACTTCCCCCATAATCACAACAGGCACCGATATAATCAAGGTATTCAAATCCATTCATATATCCGAATAGTGCCGGTGACTCCGGAAGATATCCGAGTTTTACAGAATCGCTTTCAAAATCAATTCTGCCTGCGTCCTTTGCAATGATATTGCAGATGATATTCATTGTCGTGGTTTTTCCGCAGCCGTTCGGCCCCAAAAACCCGTATATATCGCCTTTGGAGATACTCATGTTAAGACCTTTTAACACAGGAAAACTCTTATAACTCTTTTTAAGTCCTGATATTTTAAGCATCGCAAACTCCTTTATTGAAAAATTAACCTGACCAGCATTCCTTGTGAAAGCTCGTTGAAAACCAATACCATCATCAGTATAACGGGAATCGAAATAAAGAACAAAGCCGTTTTCTTCCACGGACCGACCTCTGTCCATGCATTTTCAAATTTATACTTTCTTATTTTCGGGATTTTTGAAAGGAATACTACTACCCCGATGATTATGATAGCCAAAAATGCCAGCATGTAAATCCAAGAGAACGTATTTACAACCCTGCTTTCTTCGTTTGTGATTTGTAGAAACGTTGTTACAACTAAGGCCCCTGCACCTATCGCATTTACAATTGCATGGAGAATGGTCACGGTAAAAAGCGAGTTTGTGGCATAGCGAATGTACCCGAAAGCAAAACCGTACGCAGTAGTGTAAAAAAGCATATAAATATTTCCATGCATAAACCCAAACAATAATGAGCTGATAATAATAGCCATACCCACACCGTACGGTCGAAGCGCGTCATACATTATACCTCTGACCCAAAACTCCTCAAATAGCGGAGCGATAATAACCATCATAAAAACAAGCATAAACATACTTGTCAGGTTTGTGGAAGGCTCCATAGTGGTTGGCCGTAAAAGTTCCTCAATATAGGTATAGCCGCTCAGATTCCTCGTTATAAGATACATAATAAGCATTGTCAACAGTGCGACACCGTGACCAAGTCCGAATGTACCGGGAAAAGTTCCCAACGCACGAGCAAGCCTTTTTGGTCTTGCATATAACTGACGGTAATTACCTTTATAGTTTTTGAA
Source organism: Oscillospiraceae bacterium (assembly GCA_009783555.1). Taxonomy (GTDB): domain Bacteria; phylum Bacillota; class Clostridia; order Oscillospirales; family Oscillospiraceae; genus WRMH01. The sequence goes on along the minus strand of WRDH01000031.1, from coordinate 19,437 downwards.
ACTGTTAAATAAAAATGCAGTAACAAGAAGTGGTATTACATAAACAAAAATGATAATAATGGAATTACTTAGTATACTGAATGCAGCTTCGCCCATTGCGCCTGAATGGCTGCCGAGCTGCAGAACAATCCACCCGCCAAGAAGCCGGAAAAGAAAGTATACACACATAGCAACGCCAAGCTTGGCACACACAAGCTTATACCCGCGAAGCTTCAAAGAACCATCTTGCTCGCTACCCGGCTCTGTACATTCATTAATAGGCAGAGCATCTTTGCCGTCCGGCTCTGTGCATTGCTCTAGATGCTTAGTATTTTCGCCGTCATTTTGTGTACTTTTTTCTAAGTTCTCAATATACTCGTGAGTTTCGCTTTTATTTTCCACTTTCAACTTTCAACTTTCAATTTGTCATTTGTAATTTGAAAAACAATCCCCCGCTCGAATGAACAGGGGAATTTAGTTATACCCTTAAAGATAACTTATATTATTTCGCTGGTTCCTCAGTAGCCTTACCAACGGTTGAGACAGCCCATTTCGCAACTTGGATACGAACTCTGTCTTCACCTGTTTCAAAGGTTATTTTTTCATCAGCGACGGAAACAACCTTTCCGAAGATACCGCCGATAGTTGTAATTGTATCGCCAATTGTCAAAGAACTGCGCATTTCCGCAAGCTTTTTCTTTTTCTTGCTCTCAGGTCTAATCATGAAAAAGTAGAAAATACCTACCATTAACACGATCATAATAATCATTTCATAGCCGCCCATAGTAACTCCTCCGGTTGATATAATTTATTGTCTCTTAGCTCAATGCATTGATATTCTTAGTTCCACAGCCTTGTAATTATACTTTAGCACAAAATAAATTGCAAGATAAAGTTTAATTAATTGCTTTAGAGGTTTCATTTTTTCCGTGTTTTTGCTATAATGAAGCAATATTCATTCTAAGGGAGACTCTTGTGCGTAGTCGTTTAAGATTCTGGAAATACCCAATAATAGTTGTTTTGCTGCTGCTTGTTATTGCGGCTTTTACATTTATATATGCATGGTCAAACATCGCGGCAGCACCGCATGAGCGCATAGAACAGCCGGTTGAAACACCGGAACCTGATGATGTCACGGAAGAACCGGAACCCGGTGATGAAATTGAAGATGATCCGACAGATGAAGAACCGGAAGATGATCCCGACCCGGTAGATGTTGACCCGGAGCCTTACCCTGAATGGGACGACTTTATAGTAATAGAAATGGATGAAGCCGACATACACCGGGGTTTTCTTCTTCTTGTCAATCACGACCACTCATTTGCAATCCCAAATGACCTTGGCTTGGTTAATATTTTAGATACACAGACTACTAACTTTAGAGTTCAGCATCGCAACTCACGTCTTGCAGGTTCAATTATGGAGCCGCTTGACGAAATGATGGCTGAGTTTATTGAAACAACAGGCAACAGAGCAGTAACAATCAGAAGTGCTTACAGAAATTATGAAACCCAGCGAAGCATACTAAACAGATACATCTCACAAATGGGACGCAGAGAAGCTCTGCGCTGGGCTGCTCTTCCGGGTTACAGCGAACACCACACCGGACTTGCCTTTGACTTTGGAATGCAACAATCCGGCGGTGCTGTCACAGCATTCACGGGCGGCGGAAGCACTGCCTGGTTTAGACGCAATTCTTACAGATTCGGGTTTATCCTTCGTTATCCGCCAAATAAAACAAGTATAACTCAAACAAACCACGAGCCGTGGCACTTCAGGTATATAGGACTTCCTCATTCACTGATAATGAATGAAAACAACTGGGTTTTCGAAGAATATCATGAGCAAATAAGAAACCACACACTCGAAGATCCCTTTGTCTTTGAACATGACGACACTACATTCCATATCTTTTTCATCGAAGGCACGGAAGTAAGAGTCCCGCTTGACAGCGTGTTCGAAATTTCGGGCAACAACATAGACGGATTTATAGTCACAGCTATAATGCTACCCTATGACCCGGACGCTGAAATTGATTATTATGTTTAACTCCGCTCAATAACAACACCTTGCGGCGTATCTTTTAGCGTTATTCCCATTTCGTGTAGCTTATCTCTTATCGCATCAGCTTCTGCCCAGTTTTTATCCGCTCTTGCTTTTTGACGTGCATCAATAAGTTCTTCAACTTCCGCATTCAAGCTATCGTCTGCCTTTTCTCCATAAATCAAGCCAAGAACATCAACCAATTCGTTTAACATTTTTAGCGCAGAGCTTGCAAAGTCCTTGGACGGCTCTGTTTCTGCTGCCAAGCTGTTGCTTTCACGCACCAACTCGAATATCACGGAAATTGCGTCTGCCGTGTTAAAGTCATCATCCATAGCCTCAATAAAACGCTCGCGATAGCGGGGGAGAGATGCAATAAACTCCCTCTCGTTGTCTTTAAGAACATCAGAACCGTTTTCGCCTATGAACTCTAAACTGCTTTTTGCAGTTTTTATTCTTTCAAGCGCACTTTTTGCTTGAATGAGTACATCACCGGAGTAATTCATCGGGCTTCTGTAATGGCTCATCAGCATAAACATGCGGATATTCTCATATCCATAGGCTTCGGCAGCTTCTCTCACCGTAAAGAAGTTACCAAGGGATTTTGACATTTTTACTTTATCAATACTTATAAAACCATTGTGCAGCCAGTACCGGACAAACTCGCAACCATTTGCCCCTTCCGACTGCGCGATTTCATTTTCGTGATGAGGGAAAATCAAGTCCTGCCCGCCGGCATGTATATCTATCGTTTTGCCAAGATATCTATTCGCCATAGCAGAGCACTCTATATGCCATCCGGGACGGCCCTGACCCCAGGGAGAATTCCAATAAGGCTCACCCGGTTTTGTACCTTTCCACAAAGCAAAATCAACAGGGTTTTCCTTAGCCTCAGACACATCAACACGTGCACCTGCCTGAAGCTCCTCTAACGGCTGCCTCGAGAGCTTACCGTAATCCGTAAATGCAGCAGTACGATAATACACATCATTTCCACTTTGATACGCAAAGCCGTTTTTAATCAAAGTTTCAATTAGAGCTATAATCTCCGGAACATTTTCTGTAGCCTTCGGTTGAAAAGTAGCATCATGTACACCAAGACCACGTGCATCTACCCAATACTCATCTATATATTTTCCGGTAATTTCTTCGCAGGACACGCCTTCTTCATTGGCACGGTTAATTATCTTGTCATCTATGTCCGTAAAGTTCTGTACATACGTTACATCAAAGCCGCGATACTCAAAATAACGCCGCAGGACATCAAACATAATAAGAGGACGGGCATTGCCAATATGGAAAAAGTTATATACCGTAGGTCCGCAAGCATACATCTTAACTTTCCCTGCCTCAATCGGAACAAACGTCTCTTTATTATGTGTCATTGTGTTATATAATTTCATTTAAATCTCATCCTATTCATCCAACTTCAAAACCGCCATAAAAGCATCCTGTGGTACGTTTACGCTGCCTAAGCTGCGCATGCGTTTTTTACCTTCTTTTTGCTTTTCCAGCAGCTTTTTCTTACGTGTTATGTCGCCGCCGTAGCATTTTGCCAGTACATCCTTGCGAAGAGCACGTATCGTTTCTCTCGCTATTATCTTACCGCCTATTGCCGCCTGTACAGGGACTTCAAACAACTGGCGAGGGATGTTTTCCTTCAGTTTCTCAACGATTTTGCGGCCTCTTGCATATGCCTTCTCTTTATGGACTATAAACGATAGCGCATCGACAATCTCACCGTTTAGTAAGATATCGAGTCTTACAAGGCTTGAAGCACGATAGCCCAGAAAATCATAATCCAAGGAAGCATAACCGCGACTTCGTGACTTTAAAGCATCAAAGAAATCGTAAATGACCTCATTAAGCGGCAGTTCATAGTGAAGCTCAACGCGTGTGGATTCCAGATAAACCAGCTCTTTATATTCACCGCGCCTGTCCTGACACAAATCCATTATGCTGCCTACATAATCGGGCGGACAGATGATTGATGCCTTTATAAACGGTTCTTCCGCTAACTCTATAATCGATGGATCGGGATAGTTGAGCGGGTTATCAATGTAAACAACCTGACCATCTGATTTTGTAACACGGTAAATAACGCTCGGAGCAGTCAAGATTAGATCGAGATTATACTCACGCTCAAGACGCTCTCCAATTATCTCCATATGTAATAAACCGAGAAACCCGCAACGGAAACCAAAGCCCAGAGCTGCTGAAGATTCCGGTTCATACGTGAGTGCGGCATCATTGAGTTTTAGTTTTTCAAGTGCATCTCTGAGGTCAGGGTACTTTGCACCGTCAGCCGTGTACAGACCGGAAAAAACCATCGATTGTACTTTCTTATATCCGGGTAGCGGCTCTGTTGCCGGGTGCGATGCATCTGTGACAGTGTCGCCAACCGTTGTATCTCCGACATTTTTGATGCTTGCGGTCAAATAGCCGACATCACCCGCTGATAGAACGTCGCACGGTTCCATACCTATCGGGCGCATATGACCGATTTCAACAATCCGGTATTCCGCTCCGGATGACATCAGTTTTACGCTCATATCCTGCCGCAATTGACCATCGATAACACGAATGTATACAATAACACCCTTGTACAAGTCATATTGACTGTCGAAAATCAACGCTCTAAGCGGAGCATTAGGGTTTCCTTTTGGCGGAGGAATATCGGAAACAATGCGCTCAAGAACATCCTCGATTCCTGTGCCGCGTTTGGCGGAAATTTCGGGTGCGTCATCTGCGGGAATGCCTATGATGTCTTCGATTTCTTTTTTTACCCTTTTCGGGTCTGCATTGACTAAATCAATCTTATTAACAACAGGAAGAATCTCTAAGTTGTGGTCGAGCGCAAGATATGTATTTGCAAGCGTTTGAGCCTCAACACCCTGCGCAGCGTCAACAACCAGAATTGCACCTTCACATGCTGCCAGCGAGCGGGAAACCTCATAATTAAAATCAACATGCCCGGGAGTATCAATCAGATTTAACTTATATTGTTCACCGTCGCGAGCAGTATATGTTAAGCCTACGGCACGTGCTTTGATCGTTATACCTCGTTCACGTTCTAATTCCATATTATCGAGAATTTGCTCTTCCATATTATGCGCATCTATCGCGCCACACCTTTCGAGCAGTCTGTCGGCAAGCGTCGATTTACCGTGGTCAATATGCGCGATTATGGAAAAATTCCGAATTTTATCTTGATTACTTTGCATTTGACTATACCCGCCGCTAATCAGCGGCACCCTCTTCTCAAAGAGGGCTTTATCCCTTACTATTCAATAAATTTCTCAATGAATCTAATAACTTCGCTTCTGTCGTTCTAATTTCTTCTATAGAATCAACAATGCTGTTTATCTTGACCGAGAGTATCGATGTTCCATCATCACGTTCCATTGTACGCCCGAGGAGATAGTCGGTTGTCACTGAATAATACTCACTTACTCTGACAACAAATTCAAGCCGCGGCTCACGTGCATCGTTTTCGTAATGCGATAATAATGCCTGAGAAATACCAAGCTCTCCTGCAACCTGCCTTTGGCTCAACCCTCTCTCACGCCTAAGATTTCCCAAAATCTCAGCAAATTTAGTTCCTTTTGACAACTCATCTATCATATATTTTATCCTAACTTCCAACCCCTAAATCCTATGTATAACCCTGAAATCACCCACTAATCCACACACATGTCAATAATCGCTTGTGTGAACATTTTAGCGCTCATTATAAGCTGTTCCTTGTTAATATATTCATTTGCACCATGTGCTCTATTATCATCACCCGGCATCGCAACGCCGAATGCAACACCGCCATCTATATCATGAACATATGTCAAGCCACCCATGGATGTACACTTTCCGTGTTGTCCTGTGTACTCTTCGTATAGATTTAAGAGTTTTTGCACAAACGGGGTTTCTTCCGGCGTGTGATGACACCCGGTGATTTCGTGATATGTTATATCTATTCCTTCATTTGCAAGTTTGGCTTTTGTTTTACCTAAAAGGTCGACATCATCTGCGCATGACGGTGTGCGACTGTCGAAGTTTCCGGAGAATTCATACTCTGTTAAACGAAGTACACCGAAGTTCACAGTTATTCTGCCTGTTTTTTCGTCAAACATATTAATACCGATTGCAGATCCATGGTTGTCACCATGTGGGAACAGGCGGTTTAAGGTGCAGACATGCTCAAAACCTTTGCTTTTTGCAAAAGGCATATTAGCAAGCATTTCTATCAATGCAGTCTGTGCATTGTTTCCACGCTCCGGCTTACTCGCATGTGAAGCTTTGCCTTCTGCTTTAATTGTAATAGGACAGGGGGACGGTTCATCTGTCTTCGTTTTATCACCGGCAATCGCGGAAATAGTTACACCTGTCTTGTCCGAATAGTCACGGCAAAACGTTACAACTTCCTCTGTTGAAAAACCTTCTATAACAGCCTCGGCATAGTTTGGAACAACATTCGGAGTCTTCCCGCCAACTATTGAAATTAACCGGGGAAGCGTTGCTTCTTTTTCCCATTTAGCACCAAAAACAGGCATGAATCTGCCTTTTTCAATATTCACTACAGGATATTCGGCATCAGGTGTAAATACATTTGGCGGCAGTGTATTCTTATTTAGATATTGAGTGACATCATTAAATCCTGTTTCTTCACCTGAACCCAATATTAATTGAACCCCGTGCTTAAACTGCGGAAAAAGTTCACGGGCACAATAAAGCGCATACATCGCAGCAATCGAAGGTCCTTTATCATCAATAACACCGCGGGCATAGAGTTTTCCATCCTTCTCAACAAGCTTTAATGGGTCTGTGTCCCAACCTTCGCCAACGGCAACGATATCAAGATGCGCTAAAATACCCATCAGTGATGGAGTCGGGCCATACTCGGCAACTATCATCATATCCTCAAAAACACGCACATCAAATCCACGCTCTTCAATCATTGATTGAGCCAATGACAGAACCTCACGAGATTCTTCGCCATATGGTGCGCCTTCCTTGCTTTCGCTTCTGACGCTGTTTATCTCAATAATTTTTCCCAGATCACTTATCATTTGTTCTGAATTTGCCTCAAACCAAGCATCGATTTTTTTGCGTGTTTCTGCTCTGTCACTCATAATGATACAATTCCTTTGCTATCGTTTTACTTTTATTCTTATTCCCTCTGCAGAGGGGTAACGTGAACAAGTTCTCGCCTGGTGGTTATAGAATACCCTTAAAGAATTCGATACATTTCTCTTCGAACTCCTCTTTTGTGTCACATGTATTCTCTAGTATAAAATCGCAATTTTCTTTATAGAAACTCTCGGGTTTTTGTGCATTGATTCGTGCTTGTGCAATTTCTTTTGATATGTTATCCCGCTTCATAATTCGTTGTATACGGCTCTCTTGTGGTGCTGTAATACCAACGATTGTATCGCATCGTTTGCCCTGTCCGCTTTCTATTAATGCTATTGCATCAATTGCAGCGATACTTGCACCTTGCTTTTGAAATACATTTATGCGTCGGTCAATTTCATCGTTAACAAACTTATGTGTAATAGCATTGAGTTTTTGCAAAGCGTCTGCGTCATTCCAAACGATTTCGCCTAACTTTAGACGGTTAATTTTTCCATCCTCTGTCACATTTGCAAAGTTAGCTTCAATTTCCTTTACCATCTCAATGTTGCTTATGAGCAGTTCATGATACACTTCGTCACAATCAAGCACCATAGCTCCAAACGCTTGAAGCGCTTCAATCGCTGAAGTTTTTCCCGCACCCGTACCGCCTGTAATGCCGATAATGTACATATAACCCAACCCCCGTCATTGCGAGCCGTCCGCAGACGGTGTGGCAATCCATAATTTCAATTATTTCCAATTATTTATGGCGCAGAGTACTAACCCGCTATATCCTAATTTTCTTCTGATACCTTCAGCTTTTCTGCTCTGTCTGCCATTATCAAAGCATCAATCACTTCGTCGAGTACGCCGTTTAAGATCTGTTCAAGTTTGTATAAAGTTAAACCGATACGGTGGTCGGTCATACGGCCTTGAGGGTAATTATATGTCCTTATCCGCTCTGAGCGGTCGCCTGTACCTACCTGACCCTTGCGCTCGGCGGCTTGTTCGGCAGCTTGGCGGCGGCATTCTTCCTCGTAAAGACGCGAAGCGAGAATCTTCATTGCACGGTCACGGTTCTTATGTTGACTGCGTTCGTCCTGACATTCAACAACTGTGCCTGTTGGTAAGTGTGTTATACGGATTGCAGACTCTGTCTTGTTTACATGCTGTCCGCCTGCACCGCTGGCACGGAAGGTATCTATACTTAAATCCGTAGGGTTTATTTCAAAATCTACTTCTTCCATTTCCGGAAGAACAGCCACAGTCACTGTACTTGTATGGATACGCCCAGAAGCTTCTGTCTCCGGTACACGCTGCACGCGGTGTACGCCGCTTTCAAACTTTAGCCGGGAATAAGCTCCGTCACCTTCTATAATAAAGCTGATTTCTTTGATACCGCCAAGCTCTGTTTCATTTAAGTTTGCGATCTCAACCTTCCAGCGCTTGGATTCGGCATACATCGAATACATACGGTAGAGACTATTTGCAAATAAAGCCGCTTCATCGCCTCCCGCACCGCCGCGAATCTCTATAATGACGTTTTTATCATCATTCGGGTCACGCGGCAGCAGCAGAAATTTCAATTCCTCATTAATTCTTTCCATATCCGCTTGCGCTGACTCAAACTCCTCTTGTGCCATTTCCTTAAAATCCGGGTCGCTCATAAGCTCGCGGGCACCTTCCATGTCGTTTTGTGCTTTGACGTAACGCCTGAAGGTATCAACAACAGGTTGTATCTCCTTCTGCTCACGAGCAATTTTCGTATATTGAACAGGATCGGAATAAACCTCCGGCTCTTGCATTCTAAGCTCAAGAGTGTTGTACTTCTCTTCAATTGATTTTAGCTTTTCAAGCATATTGTGTTGTACCTCATGTTGTTGTATAATTGGCTATGGGATATTATCACATTCCGGAGAGAAAGTAAATATGCCCTGTAACGCGCAAACATATACGCGCCCGTAGCTCAGCTGGATAGAGTGTCAGACTCCGACTCTGAAGGTCGTGCGTTCGAATCGCATCGGGCGTGCCACTTGCGAGTAATCCGAACGTTTCACCTGATGATGTAGTAATCATCGGTGAAGCTTTCGGATTTTTGCTCTGGTTGTAATGAAAATATACAAACGTTCCTAATCAACCACCATAAAGCCCCAAAGGATGTTAAATTTATCCATGAAATTACCAACTAATTTTAACACAAAGACCGGTGCAACCTCAAAAAGAAACTTTCTTGATTTTCTGCGAGGACACGAATATAATTTACATATTGAATTGTGTCCACATTGGGGATATGATAATTGAAAGGCAGGGGTGGCACAATGAAAGTAAAAGTCATAGCGCATCAACTGGAAACGGAACGTCTTGTCTTGCGCGATTATAAAGAAACCGACCTAACTGATATGCACCGTCTCTGGTCTGACAAGGACACGATGTACTATTTGGAAGACATTCTATGCCATTACATTGAAGATACTGTTAAATATCTTAATGTTGGTATGGCAAACTCTGACGGTCATTACTTTTGTATCACCGAAAAACCATCAGATAAGTTTATCGGAAGTATTGGTTATACAATTACCGACACCACGCCCTACGGCAATATCGTCCATATGGGGTACATGCTTTTCCCCGAATACAATGGCCGCGGTTACATGACAGAAGCCGTCAAAAAGGTGATAGACTTTGCATTTTCCCAGGACAACTGCTTCCGTATAACGACAGGCTGTCACAAGGAAAACGAAGCGAGCCGCAGGGTGATAGAAAAATCCGGTTTTAGGAAAGAAGCTGAAAAAATAAATGCTGTTTACCATGACGGCAAAATGAAAGACCGACTCGAATACGCAATCAATAAAAACGAATGGAGCTAATGCAATTAGTACGTTGTCTTCTCGATGCAAGCAGCCCTTAAGAGTGAAGTATCAATTTGGTTGGAATGGAGTTTAATATGCGTGAAGAATTTCGCAAAGAGCTAATTAATACAGGATATGTACACAAGCTGCTTCCCCTTCATGAAGAGCGTTCTGTGGAGGCTCGGCTTCTTAAAAAGCCGGTTCTTAAAGAGCACAGTCTCTGGGATGGAGTGGATGCCGCCCCTTGGGCAAAAGAAGGGGTCGGTGAAATCTCCTGTCGGGACGGCAATCTCCGTATAACTACACCGCCACGCTCCGAACACACAGAACCCATGGGTCATTACGCAAACTACCATTATATGCACGCCATTCTTCGTCTGCAAAGGGAGGATTGGACAGGGTTCAACCGGGTGCGGTGTAGTATCTATGCGGATTGTCCGGGTTACAGCAAACCCTTTTTAACCATATGCCTGCGAAACGATGGCGAGCAGAAAATACCGGATATTTATGACCGCGAGGGTTATCATTATGTAAACTTGTGCAACCATCGGTGGAACAACTGCGTGTGGGAGTTTCCGGATTTGCCGCGTGACGCAATTACAGAGCTTAGCTTTTTCATTAATTGCAACGGTAAAGAAATCGGCGGAGCTGACGAGTTTACTTTTAAAATCAAGGATATATATTTGGAAAAGGTGGAAGACCCTGATGTTTCACTAGGCTGGCTGGGCAATGAATCAACTATATGCTACAGCACTGTCGGTTATCAAACTGCAGGACGCAAACGTTGTATAGTCAGAGCGACCAAGGGAAGTTTTACACTGGAAGATGAATCGGGAAACACTGTATATTCCGGGGATCTTGAAAAGGTAGAAAATGAGAAGGGTGTCTTAGGGATTGCAGATTTTTCGGAGTTCAATGAAAAAGGCGTCTACCGCATCAAAACTGATACTCTGAGCAGTGAGTTCTTTCCAATAGATGAACGAGTCATGGAAGAACCGGTTTGGAAAGCAATCAATTACCTCTATGGCGAACGGTGCGGATACCCCGTAAATGGCGGTCATGGTTACTGCCATGGAGACATTGTTGCACAATACAAGGATTACTCCATCCCTTTTAACGGTGGTTGGCATGATGCAGGTGATGTATCTCAGCAGACATTGCAAACTGCGGAGGTAGCTCTCGCTTTGATGGAGATGAGAAGCAAGGCGAAGCACGACCCTTTACTGCGAGCAAGACTGGATGAGGAAGCCCGATGGGGTCTCGACTTCGTTTTACGTACCCGGCTGGAAGATGGATACCGTGCCACAGGCGTCGGAATCCTTCGTTATACAGACAATCGGCTGGGTACCAACGATGACGAAACCGCTCGCGTACACAACCGTTCATTTGATAACTTTTTGATGGCTGGTGTAGAAGCAATCGCCGGCTTTCGTTATAAAGATGAGGATAGGGACTTTGCGTGGAAAATGCTAAATGCCGCAAAAGAAGATTTTGCATTTGCGATGAAGCGATTCAACGAGGTCGGCGTGGAACCTGGGTTCAAAATGGAGCATACGCATAATGCAAGCCTGTCCCAGTTCCGGGCTGTAATTGTTTGGTCAGCTTCCGAACTCTTGAGAGCCACCGGAGATGAGTATTATGCTGAAACGGCACGCGAGTATGCATCGCATCTGCTTACGTGTCAAGAGGATGGAGGAGCAGGGTTACCGTTTCGCGGCTTCTTCTACCGCGAGCCGGAGAAGCGTACCATTGTGCATTTTAATCACCAGTCCCGGGAACATATTTTCGCCCAGGCTCTTATATCCCTGATTAAAACACAACCCGATGCAACGGAGCTGGTTAATTGGGAGTCAGCTCTTCGTCACCTCGGTGATTATTACATTGCTATGGCAGGTTATGCTGAGCCATATGGGATGCTTCCCGCCGGTGTGCATCGGTATGATGAGTTCGAGGACTGCGAAACATTCTCTCTTCTGCATGTATACACTACATACGACAAAGAAAGAGAAAATTATCGTGAACAACTCAATTCCGGGAAGCGTCTTGACGATAACCATTGCCTGCGTCATTTCCCGGTGTGGTTCAGCTTCAGAGGAAACTGCGCCGTACATCTTTCCTCGGGTGCCGGAGCCGGAATGATAGGTCGATATTTCAATGACAGACGATTGATGGACATCGCAAACGACCAGCTTTACTTCACTTTCGGCATCAACCCCTTCGGGCAATCCCTTATGTACGGAGCCGGGTATAATTATGCTCAACAATATGCTTACCTTGCAGGAGAACTGACAGGTGAGCTGCCGGTGGGTATACAGACAAGAGGTAACGAGGACAGGCCTTACTGGCCGATGGCAAATAATGCGACTTACAAGGAAATCTGGACAAGCTCGGTAGGTCGATGGCTGTTGCTTGCTGCTATACAGTTTTCGCTCCCATCGGTTTAGCGCCTTTTATTGGTTATGTTAGAGCATGCCTAAGTCTATCGGAGGTTTCCCTATCACGCATAACTGCGACTAATTCAAGGGCAAACTCTATTGAAGAGCCTGCGGCTTTACCTGTTATCAGGTTTTGGTCGCAGGTTGCTTGTTTGTTAAAGAGCACTCTTCCTCCGGCGTTCATTATTTCATTATTGACAGATGGATGACAGACAACCGACATCCCGGCGATAATACCTAACCCGGCAAGCAGCTTAGGCGCAGCACATATAGCCGCAAGTTTTTTCCCTGCACTCCATATTTTTTGTATCAACTCCATTGCAGCGGGAGCATCCGCAATCGTGTTCACGCCACCTAGACCTCCCGGCAACACAAGCATTTCCAAAGCTTCAACATCAACCTGCTCAAGAGTAATATCAGCCATAACTTTGATGCCATGCCCACCCAACACTATTAAGTCATCAGTCAATGAGACTGTAGCAACATCAACATCAACTCTTCGTAAAAGATCGACCGGTGCAAGTGCCTCTATTTCTTCAAAGCCTTCAGCCAACAGGATATACACCATAACTCATTCCTCCGTTTCAATATCAAGGAGATTGCCAAACCCAGTATAACACATATATGTCAATAAATTGACTGCTTGATAATAATTGTTGAGAATACTTAAAATGCATGATAATATCTAAACCAGAGGTAAAGCTATGAAAAAACATATTGTTTTTCAGATTTTAATAGCACTTGCGATTGTTGCTCTTTTGGTTGTAATGATTGTTGATTTGCTACCGTTGGTTGAGAATGTGATCAAAGATGCCGGAGATGAATCCAGCATGGTCAGCTACATTGAATCATATGGTTCAAAAGGTATACCCATCCTGATGGGCATGCAGGCGTTGCAGATTATTGTAGCAGTTATCCCTTCTGCCGCAATTCAGGTTCTGACAGGGCTGTGTTATGGTGCATACTGGGGGACTTTAATTAATCTTGCCGGATGCGTTCTTGGCAACATCATTGTTTTTGCCGGGATTCGTCAGCTTAAGGATTTAATTGCACCGTTTTTGAAAAAAAAGAACAAACATAAGGGTATAATCTCAAAGGAGCAGTTGGAGAAGATAAAAAGACCTGAGCTTGTAGCCTTTTTCTTCTTTCTTATACCGGGGATTCCTAACGGCATTGTACCCTATGTCTTTGCGGAAACGGAGCTCTCTCTGCAAAAGTACATTGCTGCAGTCGTGCTCGGCAGCATACCGTCAACGTTTATCTGTACATTTTTAGGAGAACGCGTTTCAACGGGAAATTACACAACCGCCATTGTCATAGCGGCAGTTGTGGTTGTAATAATACTGGCGGTATTACTTTTCAGAAAGAAAATAATGATGAAAATAACTCATGCAAGCGCACATTAATAAGGCGATTATAAAATAACTCTCTCACTGCGCTGCACAAGATTTATTACATACCATTATAACGCCTTGATTTACTCTTTCTCACAAGAATAATCATCAACATTATCAACAGAAGTATAGCAAAAACTATGGCACATATAAAAACAATCTTGTTTCTTAATTTATATTGCTCATCAATAATTTCTCCTAATAAACCTCCGATTACACCGTCTTCGATTATATTAACTATCCCTGATAACTCAAGTTCCGTTTGGCTTGTATAGCTAAGCGGTACTTTCATTATGGCACGGTTGCTTTCTGTGTTCACTGAATGAGATGAACTCACCAGCTCACTTACGGGGATTTTTATAGTAACAGAACCATCTCCTGTTGCAATGGCATCTTCAAGCTGCTGCTGTAACTCCGGTGTCAATTCTTCTGCATTAGATAAGCGCATTATTTGCGGGATATCAGTCATTGCTTCAAATATATATCTGCTCTGTCTTTCAGAATGCTCGAATGCCATGCCTACTGTCATAAACGGGGTTATATTCTCATTTGTCAGCAAAGCTTCAAGCGACCGGTACGCTTGCTCAAAGCTGTTGTTTTCAATTCTCCGTGTCATCGTTAAGACATAAGGCATAGAATCTGTATTAAAAGAAACAACAAAATCATGCTCTTCTTGATAGTTCCACCCGATTTCATTAAGTGCTCTTCTTAAAGAATTTTGGTAACGCTCATCAAGTTCTCCTGCATCAAGCTCTATGTGATAAATAAGATATGATGTAAAATGTTCATCAATCCCTGCCTCAATTTCGATGTTTATACAGCCCGACAGAAATAAAAGTGACAACAATATTAATAATAGAACGACTATTGTGTGTTTTCTCATGAAAAAGTATACTCCAGCTTTTCTGAAAGATATAATGTGCCGTCATGTAGCATTGCTACTACTAAGAACACCTTTGTTCCTGTTGCGAGACCGTCATCCAGTGATTCAACCTGATTGCCCCACTCGACAACATATTCACCAACTACTGCCGATGCGTTTTGTCCGGGTCGGACGGTTTTTATCGGTATACCCCATCCTGTGTAGTCATCAGGGTCATAACATACGAGCGTATAAATTGCATCGTTATATGGCGTATTCCATGTTATCGCGTAATGAGTAAAAGTGCGATATCCTGATACTAAATGGAACTCTATATCATTTCTTCTGATCTGTAAAATAACTTCTTGCTTTTCCTCTACGGGCATTCGTGGTTCGGTGCTTATAAAACTAAAGAAATAATCCTTTAATCCCGGCGCGTCATTAGCCAGCGGTATCATCAGATTTTCCTGCGGGAACGCGTTTCTTGCGTTTCTGATGCTTTCAGGACGCTCAGCACCATTGACGATTTGCCGTACATCAACAAAATCCACGATCTGACGAGTGGTTGGAGAACCCATAAGCTGTACATAGTCCTCGGCAGCTATTTCAATAAGATATCGGAAACGTTCTTGCAGGTATGTTTCGCCGGGGCTTGCGTTTGTAATTAAGTTAAACCTTGCAGCTTCTCTTAATCTTGCATACACTGTATCACTCAAAGAGCCATTCCCGTTTGATTCGTTTTCGTTTCTTTCAGCGTTAAACATGTAATAAAACGTATACAAATGCCCGTATTCATGACTAAGACTGTTAGCCATGCTTTCAATAGTTGTATTTATATCACCGCCAAAAAGGTTGATTGTGCCTATATCCTGAGGAAATGGAATTGCAAAGTCTTCAGGCAGTGCGGGAAATTGGATAAAGAACTCTATGATTGTGATTCCCTGAGAAAATGTAGCCAAAGCATGACCATCCTCTTCCTCATGCGGGTAGACGATTACCTCGTGCAAAAACTCTATCTCATCTCCATGTGTATTGAGCATGAGTTCATGATACAACTGTATAAGCATATATTCATCCCAGATTTCTGAATGACTAACCATTGTAAAACCTTCGGGTGTCTCAAAAAGGTGCAGAGCATCATCGCGGTGGTCATAGTAAATATATGGATCTGCATTTGCGGTTGAATTCGTGAACGTTTGCACCGGTCGTGTTTGGAAAAACGTGCTCGCTTCCGATGACAGGTCTTCGTATGATTCTATTCCGTTACTAAAATGATTTACAGCCGCCCAGCCGACAAAAGCCGTAAACAGCATGAGCATTATTATGAAAATATACGGTGCTTTTGAATATCTTTTTCGCATAGTCCTTCCTCACAAAAGTAAAGTACACGCTATAAATGTGATTGTCCTTCGTAAAACTCGGACAAATGTATTATATCATTAATCAGTCCCGCATTCCAAAACTTTTGCTAAACTCCTAAAAAACCACAAACATAATTGCTCCCATGCCGAGAACCCTCGCTACGCAAGGGTTCTAAGGCAAATTATTGGCGGAAAGGCGGGGATTCGAACCCCGGGTGGCTTGCACCACACAACATTTCCAATGTTGCACCTTCGACCTCTCGGACACCTTTCCGTATATCTTTTCATCCGATTTTCTGCACTAATCATCCGAAGCATTCCTAGATGCGTCGCTTGCACCACTACGCGCACCTTATGACCACCCGAACATCTCCCCTCAATGAGTTTCTATAATAACGTCCTTGCATTACAAAGTCAAGTTCGATGGCAAAACCACATACACAAGGGTATGTAATACACTGTAAAACATGGGCGCAGAGGTAACCATTTTTCTGATGTAATCCTCTCCTCTCGATTACCTCCTTAACTTCAACAAAATGCCCCTTTGCTGTGCCGTTTCCTCAAACAAGCGTTCAGCAATTTTCGCTTTTTCTTTTATTGGCATATCCAATGTAGTCTCATCGACAAGCCGCTCCATTACTGCTTTCACATCTTGTAAATCCAAAAGATTAACCGCCAAGCAAAAGAACCCCTTATGCCGACCGTCATCATGACTATTCAACAGCGTTTCTACTATGCCGATTTTTTCATCAAGCTCGGCTTTGTACGCGTCCATGCCGATTCGCTTTGCTTTTTCCATGTCAGCGAGGTAATTTCTGTGGGTGATAAAGGAGTCAGAATCACCCCATTTGTCGTATTTACTACATGGGAACTCGTCACATTCAAAGCAGTATTCTAAGCCTTTCCGCTGGCAGCATAACAAAATTCCGCAATTCGGATGAACGTCCGAAAACCCCTCACCAGCACAGCCGGGGCAACGTGACGATCCAACGGTGTAATAACGGGAACAAAGCCCGCAGTTTAATCCACATGCAGCGAATTGGGGACAGCTTCTGGTCTTGTACTTCACGTTATTCTATCACTCATTTCCTATGTTGCTCAATCCATGTATTATCATCGTCGCTTTAACTCTCCGGATACATCCTCCCATAAAGAGACATCGGGGATTTTTTGGTCACGCCAATAATTTACAAAATGCTGCAGCACAACGTCTTTGTCATTTGTATCTAGTCGATAGAACGACGTGCTTCTATTCTTTCTTCCAAATGCAATTTCCAGTGTATAGAGAAATTTCGCATTCTTTGCCGAGTTTTTTGCCATTTGCAAAAACGTACAGCGGTTTATTGGTTCGTTTGGAGCAAGAACCATAAAATCATTCGAGGCAAAATCGGAAGCACTCATTATGTTTTCAAACAGACCGCCATAAATCATGTTATTTGAATAAAGGTAATTTTGTGTTCTTAACGAGTAAAATAACTCCTTTGCACCGTCATTTTCGTAAATATCGAGGTAAAAAGGCATCGCAATTAAGTCATTTAGCTTTGAGATGATTTCTTCAGTACTAAAAATAACACATACGCTCCAAGTTGAAACATTCATATATAACAGCTTTTCCGAACCCATGCTTCTTAACAACCTGTTTATCTTGCTTATGAATAGGACATCAAACCGGTCATTATCGTAACGTAATTGCCATGAATGATTTTTACCGTTAATCGAGAATGAAACTGATGTGTTTTTATCATCGCGGTTTACCTTACCGGACACATTTGTTAAATCGAAAACACCTTTTGAAAGAACTGCTAAACGTTTTAAAGCAACTGCATAAATATCATCACTTACTACACACTCAATATCAAGAATAAATATATCATCTGATAACGACTCCCATCTATACGTACCATACTTATATTGGCGCGTGCCGCTCATAATGTAAAGCAACGCATTATAAGGATTGGACTCGATATCTTCTATGTCACATTCCTCGTATATCCACTTCTTAAAATCATCTTGTTTAGGCTTGATTCCTAGCTCTGAAAGTACAATAATCTGATCTTCAACAGACACCTTATTTTTTGGCTTGAGAGCATTCTTACTCGGTTTGTTGATTGTTTCAAAGAAAGGCAGAAACGGAATTATCATAGCCACTAATCCAAGTACAACCATAGCAATCCAAACGGCTTCGCTGCCTGTGTCATTCGTCAGCCACCGAAATAATCCGACACAACCCCAAAGTCCTGCGCCCGAAAAAAAGAGAGCAATATTAAACTTCGGCGTTATGCGTATCTTTTTATTGGTTCTTATACCGGAAATGCTTTTTAGCCATTTCTCGTTGAACCGCTTTTGCACTTGAATAGTTGCCGGGACACAATAATCATCGGTATTGAAAATATCCACAATATCGGTTCGTAGCGCGGGCATCCCGAGCTTGCAACGATATGCCAAGCGACCTGTACCCATAGATACTGACATGCCGGAGGGGTAAACGTCCTCAGATGCGCCGTAGCATATCAAATACTTGTTTTCCAACTCAAGGTTTGCTCTGATTTTGATCATGGCTCTAAAAAAGGTTGAAGCTTGCGTCCTATAGCTCCGCTCCATAACCGTAAGAGTAAGCTCTACATAGTCACCGCATTTTTCAAATAGCTCAAATGTCGATTTAATTCGCTTCCCATCGGAAAAAACAAAGACATTGATAAGCTCATGCCCGGTTTTGCTTTCTGTGCTTGGTGCGTATTCAATACTCATTGATATCTCTCCTAAGTGATAGCGCAACCAACAAAGTTCATGACATAAAAACGGATTTCATCTACAACAACTCTCCGTTTCTGTAAAACGGTATGTTTTCATTTTGAAGCTTTTCGACAAGCTCTGCACAGCCAGCACCGCCCGGTAATTTAAATGATTTATTCTCATCAGTGAAAACAACGAGTTTTTCTTTTTCTATTTCGATCTTTATAATATCGGAAAAACGATACTCTCTTTCACCTCTAAGAGCGGTTCTTACTTTAATGCTGTTTTCAAAGCCGGTCATTTTCCATCGCAGACAATGGAGCATATACCAAAGAGATAACAACACCGCAACTGAAAAAAGGATTATTTCATATATGCTTGCAGGGGTTGTCTGTCGTAAAAATACCCATAGAAGAACTCCTATGCTAAAGCAAGGCCACATACACCCCTCAACCTTCTTCGCATTACTTCGTCGGATAGCGTATAATTCCTGCTCGTCGACCGGCGTTCCGTCATCGCTTCCGTCAACGCTTCTATTAACGCTTCTGTTAAGATTGAACTGTGTGAAAAACATCTTATATGTTTTTATTGTATTGTTGATAAAAAACAGTCTCTTTCCGTGAACATAAACTACTGTACCTTTGTTAAATGTCCTTAAAGAAGATATTTCAT
>WRDH01000030.1 GCA_009783555.1 Oscillospiraceae bacterium | reverse complement strand
TGCCCATGTTGAAATCCTATTCTCATCAGTATAGCCACCCAGTCTATCTTCCGGAGCAGGTATCCCGCCGCCTACATATCTGTATAGCATTGCCGCTATTTGCTCCCTCGTTATATTGGCATTGGAAGTATAGTTAAACTATTGTCTGCATCCGGATTCGAAAGGGAAAAGGCGTTCTTAAGCCATCTCATTGAGCTAAAATCAAAAAGAAAGCGGCTGGACACGTTGATTCAAAATGTAACAAAGTCTATATCCGCAATGAAAGGAGAGATTTCAATGACTGATATTGAAAAGTTTGAGGGATTCAAGCAATCACTTATTGATGAAAATGAAGAAAATTACGGAGCGGAAATTCGTGAAAAGTATGGTAATCAAACCATTGAGGATTCAAATGCAACCTTAAAGGGGTTGACAAAAGAGCAATACGATAAGAGTGAACACCTGCGTCTTACGCTGGAAGAAACGCTTAAGTTAGCATTTAATACAGACGACCCGGCAGGAGAGCAGGCACAAAAAGCTTGTGATATTCACCGGCAATGGCTGACTGTTTTTTACCCCGACTACAGCAAAGAGTATCACATCGGTTTAGCTGAAATGTACGTTGCTGACGACCGCTTTAAAGCAAACTATGACAAACTCGCTCCCGGTTGCACAGAATTCCTGCGAGATGCAATCAAGATTTATTGCCAAAGTAAATAAGCAGAAAATCTGCAAAGTGACTGTCGCAAATTTTACGACAGTCACTTTGCCTTAAGTTTTCAATAGATTATCAAGGTAAGTCATTAAAATCCGTGATATTATTGAGACTCTGAACCATCTTGTTTTCTCTTTTCTCGCTTAATTATTCGTTTTAACTTTACAATAGGTAAATCTAACTCAATCGAAATCTCATCACCGGTCACTTCCATGATGCTATTCTCTAATATGTCTATAAATATATCACCGCCTCTTTGCACTAATGTGTTCATATCTGTTTCCTCTTTAATATCAGGAAGATCCGCTACTACCCTTGCAAACTCACGTATTTTAGTAAATGTTTCCACAATCGCAAGTGTTGTTTGTGTGGCGGATGGGCTTTTGAGAATAGTTGCGAGCATGTACAAGCCTTTTTCTGAAAAGGCTGCAGGTAAGACTGTTGAATGTTTAAGCATATCGAACCGGTCGCAATTTGCGACCAGTTCTAACTTTTCATCATCACAGAGCATAATGATATAGCCTTCCGGGAACTTATCGGGATTTCTTTTCACTGCTTCATTAACTCTCTTCACTTCCACCCCATATAATTCTGCTACATCTCTGTCTAGTAAGACCTGCTGACCTCGCAATGTCAAAACCCTTTTTTCCACTTCCTTAAACCTTATCATTTCTCTCATTTTTATTATCTCCGTTTCTATAAAATGCTTAATATTGCTTCATATCTGCACTATACACAAACCCGCACCACCTTGCAAACCGTGCATTATTCAAGATTTTCACCATATCGCAGACAACTCTGATGAATTTTTCATCATTTCAGATAACCAAATGTAGAAAAATCGACACACTTCATAAATTTTCATGTTTTTTTATTCCCCCATCTTTTTTTTGAAGGGATAAAATATCCGGAAAGTGATTTGTCATACAAGGTTATATAATGTATAATTAATCATAATTAATCAGAGCCTCTTTTATTCCCGAAAGTGTTGATTTATTAAGACATGTACTATATAATGTGTTTTCCAAGGCATTGAGGTCATGATATAGTAGTGAAGCAGAAAGGTACAGCAATGAAACAAAAGCTTCAGAATGGAGATTACGGCAACGATAGTATCAGTGCTCTAAAGGGTGCTGACAGAGTCCGGAAGCGCCCGGGGGTTATCTTTGGTTCGGACGGAATCGAGGGGTGTCAGCATGCTGTGTTTGAAATACTGTCAAACGCAATCGATGAAGCACGCGAAGGATACGGAAAGCTTATAACAGTTACACGCTTCGAAGACAACACGTTTGAAGTCGAAGACTTCGGACGCGGCTGCCCTGTGGACTGGAATCCGACAGAAAATATGTATAACTGGGAGCTTGTATTCTGTGAGCTTTATGCAGGCGCCAAATACCGCAATAACGAAGGCTTCAACTACGAATTTTCATTGGGGCTAAACGGACTCGGTTCATGCGCAACCCAATATTCATCGGAGTTTATGGACGTAACCATCTACCGCGACGGTAAAAAGTACTCTCTGCACTTCAAAAAAGGTGAAATCGTAGGTGAACTCGAGCAAGAAGAATTCACAGGCAAACGCACAGGTACGGTAATAAGATGGAAGCCCGATATTGAAGTATTCACAGATATAGCAGTACCGGCATCATACTTTGCGGATATAATGAAACGTCAGGCGGTTGTCAACGCAGGTATAACATTTAAGTTCAAAAATCAAGTAGGCGGCAGATTTGAAACAACCGAATTTTACTATGAAAACGGGATTTTAGACTACATAATAGAAATCGTCGGCGAGGATGCGCTGACACAGCCGGTTTTTATTGAAACCGAAAGAAAAGGCCGCGACCGCGAGGATATGCCGGACTATAAAGTCAAGCTATCAGCGGCATTTTGTTTTTCAAGCAAGATAAACCTGCTGGAATATTACCATAATTCATCATGGCTCGAACACGGAGGTTCGCCCGAAAAAGCGGTGCGCAGTGCATTTGTCGCTGAAATAGACGCTTATTTACGAAAGACAAACAAATACAAAGGCAACGAAAGTAAGATAACCTTTACTGATGTGCAGGATTGCCTTGTTCTGGTAACTAACTGCTTCTCAACGGAAACATCGTTTGAAAACCAGACAAAAAAATCAATCACAAATAAGTTCATTCAAGAAGCAACAACAGAGTTTTTACGAAGCCAACTGGAAGTATATTTCATAGAGAATAAAAACGATGCTTCAATCGTCGCGGAACAGGTGCTGATTAACAAAAGGAGCCGTGAAACAGCAGAAAAAACAAGGCTCAATTTAAAGAAAAAGCTATCAGGGGGTCTTGATATATCAAGCCGTATTCAAAAGTTCGTCGACTGCCGCACAAAAGACATTGATAGACGGGAGATATACATCGTCGAGGGCGATTCTGCACTAGGAGCATGCAAACTAAGCAGAGACGCAGAGTTTCAAGGAGTTATACCCGTGCGCGGAAAGATTCTCAACTGCCTGAAAGCAGATTACGGGAAGATATTCGCAAACGAAATCATCACCGATATAATAAAAGTCCTCGGATGCGGCGTAGAGATTCAAAACAAACACTCAAAGGAACTGAGCGAATTCGATTTAAGCGGATTGCGATGGAATAAAGTAATAATCTGCACAGACGCCGACTACGACGGCTTCCAAATCCGCACGCTGATATTAACCATGCTCTACAGGCTGGTGCCGTCACTAATAGAAGGCGGCTATGTATATATAGCTGAATCACCGTTATTCGAGATAGAAAGTAAAGGGAAATCATACTTTGCGTACACGGAAAAAGAAAAAAGCGAGATAATAGGAAAATTAAACGGGGCAAAACACACAATAAACCGCTCAAAAGGGCTGGGCGAAAACGACCCCGAAATGATGTGGCTGACAACAATGAACCCCGATACAAGAAGACTGATAAAAGTAATCCCCTCAGAAACAGAACAGACAGCAGAAACATTTGAACTATTTCTGGGAAATAACCTAAATGGAAGAAAAGAATTCATTTCGGAAAACGGACATAAATACCTTGATTTCGCAGATATTTCGTAAGTTACTATAATTGCTCGTCATTGGTTGGAGATAAACTCAGGGGATTGCGGGTCGAGCCCGCAATGACGGAGATTGGTTATGGCAAAGAAAAAACAGGAAGAAAAAAAGAAAATTCCTATAGATCCTAACGTCAAGGGGCTTAAGGCGGAGGTGCTGGAGCAGCCTATCGTCGATACACTTGAGCTTAACTATATGCCTTATGCCATGAGTGTTATTGTATCTCGTGCCATCCCGGAAATTGACGGGTTTAAGCCTTCGCACAGGAAGCTTCTTTACACGATGTACAAAATGGGACTTATGACAGGCGGACGCACCAAATCCGCCAACATTGTAGGGCAAACCATGCGACTTAACCCTCACGGTGACTCCGCCATCTACGACACACTTGTACGCTTGTCCAAGGGATACGGAGCACTCCTGACACCGTTTATAGATTCAAAGGGAAACTTCGGCAAAGTTTACTCAAGAGATATGGCATACGCCGCATCAAGATACACGGAAGCAAAGCTATCGGCTATCTGCGGTGAAATGTTCAGAGATATCGACAAAGACACAGTTGATTTCACAGACAACTACGACAGCACAATGCAGGAGCCGACGCTTTTACCGACAGCATTTCCAAACATCCTTGTAAGCGCAAACACGGGGATAGCCGTCGGTATGGCGAGCAATATTTGCGGTTTTAACCTTGACGAAGTATGCCGTACAACAATAGAGTACATCGGAGACAATGAGTGTGATTTAACGCAAACACTCAAAGCACCGGATTTCCCGACAGGCGGCGAGCTGATATACAATGCCGCAGAGCTTGAATCCATATATAACACAGGACGCGGGAGTGTAAAGGTCCGCGCAAAATGGCGTTACGTCAAAAGCGGAAACCTTATTGAAATCACCGAGATACCCTATTCTACAACAGCCGAGGCAATAATCGATAAAGTTGCGGAGCTGGTGAAAACAAATAAACTCAAAGAAATCTCGGACATGAGGGATGAAACAGACCTCTCGGGGTTAAAGCTGACAATAGAACTAAAGCGGGGGACAGAGCCGGATAAGTTAATGGCTAAGCTCTTCCAGAAAACTCCTTTAATGGACAGCTTCTCATGTAACTTCAACATTCTTATAGGCGGCGTGCCGCGCGTCATGGGAGTGCGTGAGATACTGGAAGAATGGACAGCTTGGCGTGCAGATTGCGTTAAGAGGCGTGTCTTCAGCGAAATGCAAAAGAAGAAAGAAAAACTGCACCTTCTGCGGGGACTTCAAAAGATATTGCTTGATATTGATAAAGCAATAGCAATAATCCGCGCAACGGAAGAAGAAGTTGAAGTTATACCCAATCTGATGATAGGATTCGGTATAGACGAGCGGCAAGCGGAGTATGTCGCGGAGATTAAACTTCGAAATATAAACCGCGAGTATATTTTAAAACGAACTGAAGAAACAGATGAACTTGAAAAGGATATAGCAGAACTCGAAGAAACGCTTAAATCCAACCGCCGCATCAATACAATAATCGTCAAGGAACTCAAGGAAGTCAGTAAAAAATACGGTCAGGAACGCTGCACGCAAATAGTCTTTGAGGACGAAATTGAAACCTTTGACACAGAAGAACATGTAGAGGATTATGCAGTAAACATCTTCATGTCACGTGAAGGATATTTTAAGAAAATAACACCGCTTTCACTAAGAATGGGCGGAGAGCAGAAATACAAAGAATCAGACGGTGAGTTTATCAGCTTTGAATCCCAGAATAAAAATGAACTCCTCATTTTTACAGACAAGCAGCAAGTCTATAAAGCGCGAATTCGCGACTTTGAAGATACAAAAGCTTCAAATTTGGGCACATACCTGCCGACGGCTCTTGAAATGGATGAAGGCGAAAACGTAATATATTTGCTCGATCCGGGCAATTATTCAGGGCACATTATTTTCTTCTTTGAAAACGGAAAGGCTGCACGGGTGGAGTTGTCAGGTTATGCGACAAAATTAAACCGGAAGAAGCTTACAGGCGCATATTCGGATAAGAGCCCGGTTTGTACAGTTATACCGTTGTATGAGGACAAAGAGCTTGTAGTATTTTCGAGTGACGGCCGTGCCTGTATATTCAGCTCATCTCTTATGGCTCCGAAAACAACACGAAATACACAAGGTGTACAAGTAATGACAATTAAGAAGAACAGAGTTATGGAACGTGCAGAGTTCCTTGAAAACACATACATTAAGGAACCGTCGCGCTACAGAGTCAGAACAATTCCCGGGGCGGGTGCAATTTTAAAGCCCGAGGATAAGGGTGAGGAACAACTTGCAATTTTACTGTAAAATGGTATTATGATGATATGATGAAGCCTGATACAAAGAATGCTAAAGTAATCATGTCCTCCGAAGACGCACGGAATAAAAGAACTGCTTTAATAATGAAGATTGCAATATCAGTTGTTTTAGCTGTTTTTATGCTGACCGGCTGTGCAACCCTGCTTGAACGCTCCGTGTTGGTGGTTTCCGAACATCAGGCAGCTCCTTTTATCAGACCGCCGGTTGAACAAACAACAGTATCCGACCATGAGGAATTTATCGCGGCGATTCTGGACTTAATTATCGGACATGAAACAGAAGGTCAACTGCTCTATTATTTCCATGAGGGAGGGGATATCCAAACAGAGATAGAGCGCGCGCGTGAGGAAATTCTGACTCTGCACCCGTTGGGTGCTTTTGCGGTTGAAGAAATCAGTGCAAACGCTACGAGAATTGTAATGCGTTATGAAATAGATATTGAAATAGAGTACAAGCGGACCAAGGAGCAGATGGACTCAATCATTAACGTAGCAACTGAAAGAAGTATGAGAACAAATCTTCTCAATGTGATGAATCAATATAATGATGAAGCAGTTTTTCGTACAACTCTTGATCTTACTGAGGAACGAATTGCAGATTTTGTAAGAGAAACATATTATCAAAACCCCCGGCAGATTGTAATGCTTCCGATAATAGTGGTCGAAATCTATCCCGAAACAGGTACTGACAGGATTTATGTAGTTCAGTTCGGTTATTCTGAACCCCGGCGTATGTTACTGCAGTTTGGTGAAGTACTCAAATCGTATGTGGAAAGATTTGCGGAAAGAGCGGCAGGAAACACGGATTTGGAGGTTATGCTCTCGATTGTAATGAATCTGGTTGAATCTATCACATTTGATGATAGTGCGGCATTAACGATTCATGCACACGGAGCACAGAATTTATCGGCAACAGCATATGGTGCGTTTGTAAGAGACCGCGCGGTAGGCGAAGGGTTTGCCATGGCTTTCAAGGCACTGACAGATGAATTAGGGCTTGAAAACCGGATAGTTTTAGGACACCTCGATGGTTTAATACACGCATGGAATATAGTAAACATTGACGGCGACTATTATCATATAGATATTTCGATGAGCGAACTGAATGGATTAGAAAATGTATTTCTCAAAACAGATGACGATTTTGATGAAATGTTATACACTTGGGACAGGGTAAATACAGTAAGATGTGAAGGCACACTCACATGGGACGATATACAAAGTCTCTTTGAAACTGACGAAACAGATGAAACAGATCAAACGGATGATGACGAAAATCAAACAGATGAATCTGATAACGGGGAGGAAAGTTAACCAATGAAAGGCGAAAAAGTATTCTTTAGAAAAAAATTATTTGGCGGGTTTAATCGTGAGGATGTAGTAGTATACATAGCCAAGATTGCAGAAGAGCGTAATGAAGCAATTACAGCAAAAGAAAAAGCTGAAAAAGAAGTGAGCAAGCTTACACGTGAACTTCAAATTATGCGAGGGGAAATGCCGGATCCGGAAGTGACTGCGGTAACAGAATCGGAAACATCGCAGGAATCAGAAACAACACCGGAGCTTGAATCGATGCCGGAGCTTGAACCGATGCCGGAATCTGAACCAACGCCAAATCCTGAACCTGTAATTGACGAGGCAGATTATGGAACTGTAGAAGAAACGGCAGAATTGGAAGATACAGAGTTAGTTCAACCGGTAGATTTTGGATATGTAGAAGAAACCGTGATTGAAGCTCCGACGGAATCCGGCTCTGCGGAAGAAACAAAAATCGAGGATTCTGTAAAATCAAAAGGATTAGCCGACATCGATGAGGATATAGCTAAAATAAGAGAAATCGGTTATATTGAAGAAAAAGAGCATACCCGGGTAAAGGTAATAAAGAAAATTAAGCGAAATAATTAAAGGAGCTAAAACAATGAAATTCAATTTCACAGACAAGAAAATCCAATTCTCAAATGAGCTGCGTGAGTATGCTGAGAAAAAAGTCGGAAAGCTGGAGCGGTATTTTAAGACAGAAGCTGAAGCATTTATCACATTTTCGACCGAAAGAGGACGCTATACGGCTGAAGTAACAATAAATGATAATGGATTATTCCATCGTGTCACAGATACGACAAACGATATGTATGCATCAATAGATTCCGCTGTTGCGGCAATTGAAAGGAAAATCAGGAAAAACAAAACACGGCTCGGCAAACGTCTTCGTGCAGGCTCGTTTGACCGTGAAAACGAACCATTGTCGTTTCACGATGATATTGATGAAGAAGAACATCAAGAATTCAAAATCGTCCGTACAAAAATGTTCCCCGTTAAGCCAATGACACCTGAGGAAGCTGTATTGCAAATGAACTTGCTTGAACACGAATTTTTTGTATTTAAAAACCAAAGCAGAGATGATGCGTTCTCAATTGTGTACAAGCGTAAACAAGGCGATTACGGACTTATTGAAACGACGTAATTTAGAAAATTGAAAGTTGAAAATTGAAAGTTGAAAATCAATAAACATTTATTGTTAAAAATCGTTGCGTTGATACTGATTTGTTCTCTTGTAACAGGTCTTTTAGGTGGCTGCAGAAGCATACGCGAACTTTTTGAAAATGGCGGTGCGTCCGATTCTGATGCAGACGATAGCCTGATTATTGGCGAAGACAATTTTGACCTTCTAATGGATGAAATGTTTGCGGATTGGGTATCAAACGATGCTCTGACGATGAATTATTTCCTTGCAGATCCTTACGCAATGGGTATAGAAAGACCGGAATCAACCTTTGGTGAAGTATTGTCCGAGGGATCGTTAGAAAAAGCAAGACAGGAAACGCAAGATTTATCAGATCGCCTTGACCGTTTTGAGTATACTTCTTTGCGTGATGATCAAAAACTGGTCTATGAAATATTGAGACGGCTAATAGATTTATCAAGGATTCTCGAGCTTGAGGATGATTTCCCATACTACACGGGATATATAAGACCGCTGAACGGCTTTCAAGTTCAGTTGCCCGTGCTGCTGGCGGAGTTTAACTTCTATACCGCAGACGATATTGAACGTTATATTAATCTGCTGGAGGATACACACCGCTACTTTACCGAAATCATCGAGTTTGAGCGTGAGCGGTCGCGGCGCGGATTCTTTCTCAACGAGGATAATACCGACAGTGTAATAGAGCAAATAGAGAGCTTTATAGAAAATAGGGAAGATAACCTGCTCATAGCGGTATTTGACTATAAAATCGACAGTTTTAGCGGTTTAAGCAACGAGCAAAGAGAACAGTATAAATCCAGGAACAGAGAAGCGGTTTTAAGTAGTGTCTTGCAGGCATATGATGACCTTCTTGCTGCAATGATTGAGTTGCGGGGAGTCGGTATCAATCCGGGCGGGCTGGCGGCATTGCCCGACGGCAGGGAGTATGCACACGCACTTGTACGCCTCAGAATAGGGACTGACAAATCGGCAAGGGAACTCGAAAGACTTCTTGACAATTGGATAGAAACAGTCTGGTTCACGATAATTGATCTTTTACATGGGGAGCATCAATTGATTCATAAATTTGTTGCCGGCGATACAGGTATCATTGAAGCCGGTACACCGGAATCCTATATAGCAAAGTTACAGGAACACATTGCTCGTGATTTTCCGCAAATCAAGGAAACGCAGCTTACAATTCTCGAAGTACATGAAAGTCTTCAAGAGCATATGAGTCCCGCATTTTATCTGGCTCCCGCAATTGACCGCTTTAATGAGAATGTTGTGTATATAAATCCTTCATCTATCGGGGATGATTTGTTTCTGTTCACCGTTCTTGCTCATGAAAGTTATCCCGGACATATGTACCAAACAGTTTATTTCCTGCAACAATCACCGCATCCTATCAGGGCTGCACTATCAAATACAGGATACACGGAAGGGTGGGCGACATATGCGGAAATGGCAAGTTATTTCTTTGCAGGTTTGGATTATGAGGAAGCAGCTCTGTTGTGGTACTTGCGCTTTTTCGACATGTTATTATCTTCCGTTGCTGATTTGGGAGTAAATGTTAACGGTTGGAGTTACGGTGATGTCGCAGACTTTCTTTCTGAGTATGGAATAACGGACGACACAGTTGTAAGAAATGTCTTTAATAGAGTAGTCGGAGTTCCGCTGATGTCACTGAATTATACAATAGGGTATATTGAGATGACAGAACTTCATGACGAAGCTGAAGCAACTCTCGGAAATGACTTTAATTTATTGGATTTTCATAAATTCGTTCTCGACTTCGGTCCTGCACCTTTTCCGATACTCCATGAACGAATGAGAAATCACCTGTTTAACCACGTAACATTGGCACCTGCGGCATGACTCTTGCAGGTTTGAAGGAATAAATAGTTAGCTACACGGTGCAACAAAAAAAGGCTGCTGCAATATAACGCAACAGCCTTTAGTAAACGAATCAGAAAATTATATTTTTGAACCTATTGAGCGGATATCGTCAAGCAAAGTGCTTAAATCAAGACCGCCTACTTGTTTGCCGCTTTCGGTTGCAGTTGTTCTTGCCGGTGACACTTTTGGTTCCGGCATTACCTCTTCTTTGGATTCTGCATAGATTATTTCATCTTCAACATAAATATCTTTATCATCAATTTCCTTTTCAGGTTGGATTACGGTCTTTTGTGGAGCCCTTGCTGCGGATTTCTCTTTGGCTGGAGTAACAGATTTTTCAAGTGATTCAGCCTTTGCTGTTTCTGCAAAGTCCGCTGCTCCGGCTTGATAGATATTGGGGTTGACCATAAGGACACCTTCCGGCTTATAGACAAATAAGACTTTATCGCCCTCATTAATCTCGAGCTTGCGGCGAATTGAAATCGGAATGGTGATTTGCCCCTTGCTTGTAACCTTTGCAACTTCCACAGTAATATCCTCCCACCAAATATGTCTGCTGCTTTTTAGTTTATAGTAAACAAACACTTAACCAATGTCAAGTAAATATTCACGCTATATCTTGATAAATATGATAGTTTACAGTAAAATTATTGTTAAAGGAATATCGAAAGGAGTGAATCACTATGTCTATGGTCAAAGCTTATACTCTGCCTCATCCCCCGCTTGCAATTCCTGAGGTCGGAAAAGGGAAGGAAAGTAAGGAAATAAAGGATACGTTGGTTGCATTAGACGCTGTTGCAGAGGAAATCGCTGCAATTGCACCGGAAACAATAATATATGTAACACCCCACGGTACAGTTTATTTTGATTACTTTCATATTTCACCCGGAAGCTCGGCAACCGGTGATATGGGAAGATTCGGCGCACCGCAGGTAAGGTTTGAAGCCCGGTATGATGAAGAGCTTATAGAGGAAATTACACACATAGCGGAGCAAAATGACATACACGCAGGAACAAAAGGTGAGAGAGACTCAAATCTCGACCACGGTGTTACAGTACCAATGTGGTTTATTGACCAAAAGTATACAAATTATGCCGCGATTCGCTTGTCTCAATCAGGTATGGCTCCATCGGAACACTATATGATGGGTCAAGTTATAGCAAAAGCAGCAGAAATGACCGGAAGAAAGACTGTTTTGATAGCATCTTCCGATTTATCCCATAAATTGCAAGATAACGGACCATATGGATTTGCTCCTGAAGGCCCGCAGTTCGACAAACTAATAACAGACGCGATTGAAAAAGGCGACTTTCTATCAATTCTAAAGATACCCGAAAAGATAAGAGAGCGGGCAGGAGAGTGCGGATATAACTCTCTGATGGTTTTGGCAGGGTGCTTTGACAGGCAAAACATCGAGACAAAGTTACTGTCATATGAGGCACCATTTGGTGTCGGTTATGCAGTAGCATCCTTTACGCCAATAGGGGAAAATGCTCAAAGAAACTTACTGGAGCAGTACGTAGAGTTTGCTGTAAACGAGTCAGACAAGAGGAAGAACGCTGAAGATGAATATCAAAACCTTGCGAGAAGGTCATTAGAGCACATAATAGAGACGGGTGAGAAACTCAGTGCTCCCAGTGGGTTGCCGAACGAGATGTTAAAGCGTCGAGCAGGGGTCTTTGTATCGTTGCATAAAAGCGGCAGATTACGAGGGTGTATCGGCACAATATCACCTACTACAGATAACATCGCACAGGAGATTATCCAAAATGCAATATCCGCAGGGTTGTCTGATACCCGTTTTGACCCTGTCACAGAGTCCGAACTGCCGTACATAGACTACAAGGTAGACGTATTATCCGCCCCGGAGCCGATAACAAACGCATCTAAATTGGACGTGAACCGATATGGCGTAATAGTGACAAGCGGTTATAAGAGAGGTTTGTTACTACCGAATCTGGATGGAATAGATACAGTAGAGGAGCAGATAAGAATTGCAATGCAAAAAGCAGGAATTGGTGATAATGAAGAAGTTAAGCTGGAACGCTTTGAAGTTATAAGACATGAATCGTGAGAAATTGGTCTGTGCAACTCGAATGGAAAAAAATATACTGACTCCAATCCGAGCTGAACGTAGGTGGAAGGGGAGGAATATTTAATGGAAGGCTCGAGAATAGCCGAATTCTGGGTTAATATTGACCCTTATAGTATAAAATGCCTACTTTGCCCACATTTTTGTACAATTAGAGAGAATCAGACCGGTAAATGCGGGGTTAGAGCCAATCGAAACGGTACTCTCATTGCTGAGAGTTATGGGTGCGTTACTTCTATTGCTTTAGATCCTATTGAGAAGAAGCCGCTATATAAATTTCATCCCGGTATGAAGATTGTATCTTTAGGAAGTTATGGCTGTAACTTCCACTGTCCCTTTTGTCAGAACTACAATATTTCAATGGAGTATTCGGGAGTAAAAATCGACAGATTTACGCCTGAACTTGTCGCTGAAGTGGCTGTAATGGCAGTAGAGGACAAAAACGTTGGAATTGCATACACTTACAATGAACCTCTTATAGGATATGAGTTCATTAAAGATTGCTCGCATGAGATTAGAAAAGAGGGTCTTGCGAACGTATTAGTTACTAACGGCTTCATAAACAAAGAACCACTGGAGGAGTTGCTTCCATTTATTGACGCACTAAACGTTGATATTAAAGGGAATGATGTGAGCACATATAACATGGTCGGTGGAACACAAAAGGTGGTGAAAAATACGATTGAAATAGCCGCAAAACTCTGCCATGTTGAAGTAACAACTCTTGTTATCCCAAATGAAAATGAAAACAGTGTGGAGGATATAGCAATGTGGATATCCTCAATCGATAAAACCATCCCTTATCACTTATCAAGATTTTTTCCAAGATATAAATATTCCGGAAGTGAGCCAACACCCCCGGAGACAATGTATAGACTACGTGATATCGCCGGAAAACACTTGGAAAATGTATATATTGGGAATTTTTGAGAGCAAGTAAGGAGAACAAGGAAAGTAATGATAGGGCAACCCACTGTACTGTTGACCTATCATTACAAATTAATGCCCGCGAGTTTCTACTTTCAATCTAAGGATTGACCTTATAGACTTCTTTAAGCTCTTAAAGAGCGATAAGCCGGCAGAGCCGCTTCTGCTCAAGTCAGCATCATCAGGCATTAGTGTTGCTCTGTTCCGTGCTTCGAGGGTGAATATTGATTGCGAGCTCCTTGGGTTTTCGTGGTCTACCGGCTTGCGAAGGATATAGTTACCATCGGAGAGTAAATCCCATGCATTTGTGTCATCGTTGAACATTACATCGAGCATCCAAAGAATTCTGGTTTTAATATCTTGATCTAATATGGGGCAGGCGACCTCGATACGTCGTACAGTATTGCGTGTCATGAAGTCGCCTGACGATATGTAGATGTCAGCACTCAAACCGCTGCCGAAGCAGAAGATTCTGGCATGCTCCAGAAATTGTCCTACTATGCTTAGGACATGAATATTATCTGTTACATTCGGAAGTCCCGGAACCAGACAACAGATTCCACGTATATTCATTAAGATTTCAACACCGCTGTCTCCTGCCTCTACGAGTTTTTCGATGATATCTCTATCGGTTAATGAGTTGCATTTAATAGTTATTCTTCCGGTTCCACCGCTTAGAGCTTTTTGTTTTTCTTTTTCAATGGAATTTAGTATATTCGTCTTAAACCCGCTAGGCGCAACCCAAAGATGTGTGTACTCACCTTCAAGGTTACCAATGAGCATATTTTTAAAAAAGGACGCTGCATCTCTGCCGATGTCCTGGTTAGCGGTAATCAGGGATAGGTCCGTATATAACTTTGCGGTTTTTTCGTTATAATTACCTGTACCGACCTGCGTAATATAGCTAATTCTGCCTGAAATCTTACGTGTAATTAGACACAATTTGGAATGACATTTATAGCCGACAAGTCCGTATATTACACGGCATCCGGCTTCTTCAAAACGGCTTGCCCATTCGATGTTATTGCTCTCATCAAAACGTGCACGCAATTCCATCAAGACTACCACTTCTTTTCCGTTTTCCGCCGCAAGAATTAGAGATTCCGCAAGCTTTGATTGAGCATCCAAGCGATACAAGGTTATTTTTATTGATAAAACCGATGGATCTCCGGCTGCTTGCCGGATAAGTGACAGAAAAGGTGCTATGCTTTCAAACGGTAATGAGAACAGCATATCTTTACCTGATGACAGAGATAACATATCATTTCGTTGAGCCGGTGGTATAGGATTAACAGGAACATGAGGCTGCCAAATTAAACGCTCATAAGTTTCTTTGTCGAGATAACGCCCGAAGGATAAACAAAACGATAAATCCAGCGGAGCAGTAGAGTAAAATACCTGTGCCGGTTCCAGGAAAAGTTTTGCGCGTAAGAAATCAAACAATTCGATGCTGATTTTATTCCCAACTTCAAGGCGCACGGGGGATAGACGCTGACGTTTCTTAAGAAGAGCTTTCATATGTTGCCTGAAATCAATACCTTCGTCTAATAATTCCTCATCGGTTCCGACATCTGCATTTCTTGTAACTGCTATTATGCTTTTTTCCAAAACTCCGTATGAACCGAACACCAAATCGGCGAAGTGCAAAATGAGATCTTCAAGTAATACAAAACGTGTGCCTTTTCCATCTAAAGGAATCAATCTGTCGAACTCTGCAGGAACGGCGATAAGTCCGAATGTGGTGCCTTTCTTTTTTTCAAGGGTAACAGCAATGTGCAGTTGCTTATTTTGAATGTGCGGGAAAGGATGCTTGGTGTCAATGATTGACGGGGATAGAAGCGGCATTACATTATGAATAAAATGGCTTTTTAACGTTTTGAGTTCACTTCCGCTTAAGTCCTGCATTTTAACGAACTCGACACCATGCTTTAGCAGACCTTGCATTACAGATGAAAACGCATGCCCTGCAAGATTATACATAGGCGCAATGACTCTATAGACTTCATCCAATTGTTCTTTGACGGACATACCTGTTTTAGTATCGGAAAGCTCACTGCCTAAAAGTACGGAGTCAGAAAGTGAACCGACACGGATCATGACGAATTCATCAAGATTGCTTGAGAAAATCGAAATAAACTTAAGCCTTTCCAGCAGAGGTACTTCTGTTCTGTTTGCCTCCATAAGAACACGCTCATTAAATTTTAGCCAGGAAAGCTCCCTGTTTTGCATGTAAGCAGGAGTCTCAAATAATCCCTCGAGCATAACTATTATAACTCCTTTCGGAAATATATATACATTCTATATAAACTATAACCGATAGGCAAGAGTATTCAACTATTTACTTGAAAATTTCGTTATAATGACGTAATATGTATTGGTGCGTATTATGATGTAGATTCTGATTTATGTTTGGTATGCAGATATCGACCGGGATAAGGATTTTTTATGGCAGATAAGAGACCTATTGGTGTTTTCGATTCGGGGCTTGGCGGGCTTACGATGGTAAAAAAGCTTACCACACTGTTGCCGGGAGAAAATATAGTATACCTTGGTGATACAGGCAGGGTTCCGTACGGTTCCCGATCAAGGGATACAATTATCAAGTATGCGAACCAGGATGCGGCGTTTCTTGCCGGATATGATATAAAAGCCATGGTGATTGCTTGTAATACTGTTTGTTCGGTTGCATATAACGACCTTGTAAAAAACTATGGGATACCGGTTTATGAAGTCGTTGGCGCGCCTGCAATAAAAGCTTCAGAGCAGACAAAAAACGGTGTAATCGGTGTTATCGGAACAGCAGCTACAATACGAAGCAGAGCGTACGAAACGGCTTTAAGAAAAATAAATAGAGATTTTGATATACACTCTGTGGCATGTGCATTGTTTGTACCGCTGGTGGAAGAAGGCTGGATTGATGCTGCAGATGAAGCAGCTCTCAAAGTAGCAAAGCGTTACCTCGATTGTCTGCTGAAATCCGGGGTTGACACACTCATTTTAGGATGCACACATTATCCGCTGCTGCATGAGGTGATTGCAAAAATAATGGGACCGGAAGTTATACTGGTTGATTCCGGAGCGGAAACGGCAGAGTACGTGGCGAAAGACCTTAGTAATCGAAACATGCTCTGTGGTGAAGAAACAGGTGGGAACACGAGGTATTTTGTTACGGATAGTATAGAAGGTTTTTCAAACGTTGCATCGAAATATCTTGAATCGGACGTTGAAGGTTTGGTTGAGCAAGTGACGTTGGAGTAATCAGTATCTAGGATTTTAAGTGAGGTTATGTTTAAAGTATGGATGACATGAAGAAGGTTTTTATTTCGATTAAGGGTTTGCCTGTATATTCGGCAGACGAAGATGATGCATTTGAGTTGCTGACAGATGGCGAATATTTGCGGCACAACGGGATTTCCACATTTAGCTATATTGAGAGTACACTGACCGGACAAGATGGTCAGCTTACTACATTTAACGTTGAGAAGGATAGGGTAGTACTAAAACGCAATGATGGAATGAGCGGCGATATGATTTTTTCGGAAAATCAAAAACATCATTTCCTGTATGATACACCCGTCGGCTCCGTTATGCTGGGAATCGATACACACAGTATTAAGAATAACATGAGTGACGACGGCGGAAACCTCGAAATCCGCTATGATATAGAAGTTGACAATGTTGCGGTAAGTCAGAACCTGTTTAAGATAAACGTGAAGTCGCTGCCGCAGTAAATAAAAAATGACAAATGACAAATGGTAAATAGCAAATGATAAAAACCACATGAGAAACGATATAAGCCGGGAGATTATGGTTATGCATGCCAATTTGGTTGAAAGCGCAAAGGAGCAGATTGATGAAATTATCAATGCGGCCTGTGTAAGCGCGAGAGCTGCGGGGGTTTTACCCGAGGGTGCAGTGCTTTTGGGGACTGTCGGGATTCCTCGTGAAACAGCGCATGGTGATTATGCCGCAACTCATGCAATGGCTGCCGCTAAGGAGTTGAAGCTTGCTCCCCGTAAAATCGCGGAGACAATCATGAAGCATACCTCGCTTGAAGGGAGTTATTTTAAGTCTATTTCAATAGCAGGATCGGGCTTTATAAACTTTGTTGCTGCGGAAAAATGGTTTACAGATGTATTAGATGCGGTCGAAGCTGCCGGCGGCGATTACGGTACTGTTAATATTGGCGAGGGTAAGCGTGTTATGGTTGAGTTTGTTTCGGCAAACCCTACAGGACCTATGACAATAGGCAATGCACGCGGTGGTGCGCTGGGGGATATTCTTGCATCGGTACTGGAAAAAGCAGGATATAATGTATGGCGTGAATTTTTGCTCAATGATGCGGGTAATCAAGTTGACTTGTTCGGAAAATCTATTGATGCACGGTATATGCAGCTTTGTCTTGGTGAGGAAAACTATCAGTTCCCCGAAGACGGCTATCATGGCGACGATATCAAAGAGCTGGCGGAAAAAATGTATGAGACAGAAGGCAACAAGCTGCAAACACTACCTGAAAATGAACGCATAGCAAAGTTTATTAACTTCGGCATACCGCATAATGTAGCTTTAATTAAAAAACATCTTGAGCGGTATAGAATACGCTTTGACGAATGGTTTAGCGAAAAAAGCTTGCATGAGAGCGGGTATGTTGCGGAAACAATTGAACTACTCAATAAAAGCGGGTTGCTGTATGAGAAAGACGGAGCACTCTGGCTGCGTAATACTGATTTAGGCGGAGAAAAAGACGAAGTGCTGCGCAAGAGTAACGGATTTAGCACATATTATGCAATGGATATAGCATATCACAGGAATAAACTGGAACGCGGCTTTGAAAAAGCCATAGAAATATGGGGCGCAGACCATCACGGGCATGCCAAGCGTTTGATGACTACACTGTCGGCTCCGGCGCTGGGCAAAGCTCTTGGTGTTGATTGTACCAAACTTCATTTTCTTATCATGCAAATGGTGCGAATAATGCGTGACGGTGAAACTATTAAGGTTTCAAAACGCACCGGCAAAGCACTGACACTGGATGATTTACTCGATGAAATCTCAGTTGATGCTTGCAGATTCTTTTTCAACGTACGCGCGGACAGTCAACTGGATTTTGATATAGGGCTTGCAGTTAGGCAGGACAGTGAAAATCCGGTCTATTACGTACAATATGCACACGCACGTATTTGCAGTCTCATTGCATTGCTGGCAGCAGAAGGGTTTGAAGTACCAAAAGTTGATGAAATAACCCCGGGGTTGTTGAGTTCGGAAACAGAGTTGGAGCTTATTAAACAACTGGCTCTGTTGCCTGAAGAAATAAAGCTTGCAGCAAGAGATTACGACCCTTCGCGAATCAATAAATATGTTATAGAGCTTGCTGCAAGATTCCATAAATTCTACAATGCCTGTCGAATAAAAGGTGAAGATAAGGATCTGCTGAAGGCTCGCTTAAAGCTTGCAGATTCGACAAGGATTGTAATAAAAAACTGTCTGGATATATTAAAAGTAACTGCTCCTGAGAAGATGTAGGTGAACAACCCCCACCGTCTACGACGGCACCCCCTTCCGAAGAAGGGGGCATAGTAAGCAGATGGAACAAGGATAAACAATAGGTCTGTAAGAAAGCGAGTCAACACAATGAACCAACAACAAATAAACGACAAAGCCAATGAACTTCTCTCGCAAATGTCATTACCGGAAAAGGTTGCTCAAATCATGCAACTATCTTTTGCTCATATGGGTGAGGAAGAAAAGCGCATGTGGATCGAGCGCGGATTAGGCTCTGCGCTTCATATTATGGGTAGTGATGCGCAAAGGTTTCAGGATATGACGCTTAAGACCAAACATAAAATCCCGCTTATCTACGGAATTGACTGCGTCAGAGGTCATGCATTAAACCCCAAAGCTACAATTTTCCCGTGCGGGCTTGGAATGGCGACATCATTTAATCCCGAAATGGTGGAAAAAGCCTGCGAAATAGCTGCTCGTGAAGTTACGGAGGATGCATTGCATATGGTTTTTTCGCCGGTGTTATGTCTCGGGCGTGATACCCGGTGGGGGAGGGTGGACGAAACTTTCGGTGAAGACCCGTATCTATCGGGAGAGTTGGCTGCGGCTATGGTCAGAGGATACCAGGGTGACGGAGAAATGCGCAAAGCCGATGGTGTGATAGCATGTCCCAAACATTATCTCGCTCACGGTGAGAGCATCGGAGGCCGCGATTCATACGATGTGCCGATAACCAAGCGTAAAGTAATGGAAATATTTGCTCCGCCATTTAAAAAAGTTGTTGATGCAGGGTGCAAGTCAATAATGACTGCCTATCACACACTCGACGGTTTGCCATGCACGGCAAATAAGTGGCTGCTCAGAGACTTGCTCAGAGATGATATGGGTTTTGAAGGTTTTGTCATAACCGATTGGGATAACACCGGACGTTTGATGTGGCAGCAGTTCTATTCGCCCGATATGCGCCATGCCGCAAAAGCCGCAATCATCGCCGGCAATGACATGATAATGAGTACACCGGGCTTCTACGAAGGCGCAATCTCGATGGTTGAAAGTGGTGATTTGGGCGTATCTTTTGTTGATGAAGCCGTTTTAAGAGTGCTTAAGGTTAAGCTTGAAATGGGTCTTTTCGGTGAGAGAAGATCCGGATTCCATAATATAACCAAATCCATTATGGCATGTGAGGAGCACTTGAAATTAAATTCCGATTTCACGGACCAAACCGTTGTAATGCTGGAAAATAAAGACAATACGTTGCCTTTGCAACGCAATATCAAAAAAATTGCCGTAGTCGGACCGAATGCGAATAGTATACCCTCACAATACGGTGATTGGACATTTTTCACACACCCGCTGCCGGATTTCACGAAAAAACCTGAATCTGTGTGTATCACAATATGGGATGGTATTCGCGAGCTTGCCGGACGATATGGAGCCGAAGTTGTATTGTCCGAATGGGATGGACCCGTATCGGTTTACAGAAGGGGGGATGATCCAAACCCTCAAGATACTCAAAGTCTTCATAGGGCCGCAGAGGATAATAAAGCAGTTAATAAAAAGGATATGAAAAAACAATCTGATTTACCGGATTATGCAAAAATGCTGCAAACCTGCGAAGGTGCCGATGTTGTTATAGCAGTCATAGGTGATGACCCGACATTTAATGGTGAAGAAAGAGACCGTGCAAACCTTGATTTACCGTATTCGCAGCAAAAAATGCTTGAAACACTGAAAGAAGCCGGACATAAGCTTATTATTGTGGGCGTGACCGGTAAACCGCTGACAATAAAGTGGGCAAAAGATAACGCTGACGCAATGCTCTGGACATTCTGTCCCGGAATGTTTGGCGGAAGTGCGGTTGCAGGTGTTCTGTCAGGTGACATTAACCCATCGGCAAGACTGCCGATATCGTTCCCGCAGCACGTCGGTCAAGTGCCCGTTTATTACAATCAACTTCCCGGCTGGCACGGAGAGAAGTATATAGATTTACCAAAAGAACCGCTTTATACATTCGGCTACGGTTTAAGCTACTCGGACTTTGAGTTTGCCAATCTGAATCTACCTGAAAAGGTGAGTGCTGACAGTAATGAAGATATAATAGTCAGCGTTGATGTGACCAATCGCAGCAAGATAGACGGCACATCGGTTGTGCAACTCTACTTCCGTGATGTTATATCATCTCTGAGCACACCTGTTAAGCAGTTTAAAGACTTTAAACGAGTGCTGTTAAAAGCGGGAGAAACAAAAACCGTCAAATTGAAGATCCCGATGAACGAACTGGCACTTGTCAACCACAACTTACAACGGGTAATAGAAAAAGGAGCATTTGTTGTATATGTCGGTGACGGGGTATATTTGGAGAAAGAGTTTTTGGTTTGTTAGGGGAATTTCAACTTTAGTATAGTAAATGGGCAAAATAAATAAACACAAATTATATAAGGAGAAGTGAGCATGGGAAAGAAACTTAGGGTTGGTATTATCGGGTGCGGTGCTATTGCGCGTGACAAGCATCTTAAGGCACTGGCGACGATCCCGGAAGCGGAAGCCGTCGCATTTTGCGACACAATTATTGAACAGGCGGAGAAACGAAAAGAGGAATACGGAACACTAGATGCAAAAACATATAGTGACTACAGTGAATTACTAAAAGACAGCTCAATTGATGTAGTTCATATCTGTACACCGAATATTTCTCATGCACCCATCACCGTGGAAGCACTGAAAGCAGGCAAGCATGTCATGTGTGAAAAGCCCATGGCGACAACTTATGCGGATGCAAAATTGATGTATGACACGTCAGTAGAAACAGGGAAGATACTTACAATAGGCTACCAGTACCGCTGTATGCCTGCCCCGTTATTTCTTAAACAAATGTGCGAAAACGATGAGCTTGGAAACATATACTACGCAAAAGCTCATGCATTACGCCGCCGCGGTGTCCCGACATGGGGAGTATTCCTAAAAGCCGAGGAGCAAGGCGGTGGCCCGCTCATCGACATAGGCACCCACGCTCTTGATATGACCCTATGGATGATGGATAATTACAAACCAAAAACCGTTATCGGCACGGTATATAAAGAACTAAGCGACCATCCTGATTGCGGCAATATTTTCGGACCGTGGAAAACCGAAGAATATACAGTTGAGGATTCCGCATTCGGATTTATTATCATGGAAAACGGTGCAACAATTGTACTGGAATCCAGTTGGGCACTCAACACCCTTGATGAAGGCGAAGCGATGTGTACACTTTGCGGAACAAAAGCCGGAGCAGATATGAAAGACGGTCTGCGTATAGCTTCGGATAAAAACGGGAAATTTACAGAATTGAAACCGGACTTTTCTGAAGGTTTTGTAGCATATGTACCGGGCATGAAGGTGTTATCGCCGGAAGAAATAGAATCACGTAATTTTTATGACGCAATCCTCTACGGTACAGAGCTGCGCGTAAAACCGGAGCAAGCCTTGGTCGTAACACAAATCCTTGAAGCAATATATGAATCAGGCAGAACCGGCAAACCGGTGGTATTTTAGGGATAAAGAAAGGATCTACAACATATGAGTTTACTTAATGAATTTGCGATTCAATTATATTCTGTTCGGGATGAAACAGAAAAGGATTTTATCGGGACTTTGGAAAAGCTGGGTAAAAACGGTTTGGGATATACCGGGGTTGAGTTTGCCGGATTTGGCGGTATTTCATCCGATGAAATGAAAAAAACACTGGCAGACAATGGGTTAAAAGCGATAGGAAGCCATACAATGACGGACAGATTGCTGGAAAACCTTGATGAAGAAATCGCCTACCACAAAGCAATCGGAGCAGAATATATCATCTGCCCCTATGAAGAAATAAAAACCAAAGCTGATGTACTGGCTTTGGCAAAGAAGCTTACACCCGTAGCCGGGAAAATCAAAGCCGCAGGTCTGAAGTTCGGTTATCACAATCACGCTCACGAATTTGTTAAAGATGAAGGAGAGTATCTGCTCGACATCCTCTTTGACAATCTGCCTGCCGGAACCGTTATGGAACTCGACATATTTTGGTCAGAATACGCAGATGTAGATTCACTCGCATATATGGAAAAACACAAAAATCGCCTTGAAATCCTACATGTTAAGCAGATCGGCGAAAACAAAAAGAACGTAGAGCTAAACAAAGGTTTCATAGATTTTGGGGATGTGATAAAAAAAGCTAAAGCAATGGGTGTAAAGCACTTTGTTTTGGAACAAGAAGAATATGAAACATCATCAATGACAAGTGTTGAGAATGCAATAAGATATATCAAAAGTTTGTAAAATTAATATACTAGTGTACCGTTTTCTAAATAACTTTCCATATCGTCTTCGCGAACCATTCGCAAATGGTGTGGCGATCCATATCTAATTAGCAAAGTTATTTTGAGAACATTGTACTAGAAGCACTGTATTTTCATTGGCTTTACCAAATTAATTATGTAGTATCAAGCATTATATAACAGAAAAAAGAAAGGAAGCTAAAGCGATGGAAACGATGGAGTATATACCCTGCGACAAAAGCAAGCCTTATGTTTTTATAAGCTATAAAAGGGAAGATGCGGAGCTTGTCAAAAGTGATATAGCAATATTTCAACACAAATACGGCGTGAATATTTGGTGTGACAAGGAGCTGGAGCATGTCGGCAGCGAAAGATGGCAGGATGAAGCTTTGAAAGCAATACAAAAGGCACGGTGCAAGCTATTGCTGCTTTATGCTTCGGCAAAAGCACTGGCAAGTAAAAATGTGCAGGCCGAGATAGCGGAAGCAAAACAAATGGGAGTGGAAATTCTTATTGTTAACTTTATTGATAAACACTTTGAGGATTTTCTGAAACAGGCACTTAGGGATGACGATATAGTTGACAATATAGGAGATATATATAATATGCGTCAAGCAATCGACTACCTTGACGACTTGCTTGTAAAGGACCGCACCTTCTATTCACGTAAGGACCCTAACTTTTACAATCTTGTGTTGGGCGTAATAAAAAACAAAGAGGATCTTAGCGGAGTAATAATTCGTGACGATGTTGGCGGTGATGCTAAGATTCCTTTGGAACTGAAGCCGGAATCGGTAACGGTACCGGAGCACCGGGTTTTTGAAAGGGAAAAAGATAATGAGACTTCTGCTTTGTATTCCGAAAAACGCGAAGATACAAGTGCTTTAACGGGGTGCAAGAGATCAAAAGTTTCCGCAGATATTGAAGAGGGCAGAAAGAGGGTTAACGATTGGTTTTGGGAATATGCCGAAAATGGCGATGGTAAGGACATTATTCGAAATGTTCCTGATTATAAGCCTCCATCTAAGGGATATGGAAACTATGTTGCGTTTACCACCGTAAACTTGGAAAGAGCATTTAAGCTTGTAGGAGGCATGTCAAGCAATCCTCCGGATACGCCGAATATCAGCGTGGTATACAAGGTCGGCGCAAAAAACAAGGTCAAAGTAGAAATATCCTGCAACTCACAGGATGCAAGCGATGACGAAAAAAGCTTCATAAGGAAAGAGCTTGAGGCTGCATTTGCACGAATAAACAGACCTTTGCCGAATCCGGGATTTTTTAATGTATGGTTTTCCCAAAAGCTGGTCGAGGGAAAAAACGTGGAAGCAATCACAAAAGAAGATTTCTTAAAAATGCTGGATATATTTAAAGAGCTGGACACAAAGCTGTTTGGATAGAAATACCCGGAGGAAACGAAAACATATGAAAGGAAGTTATCGGTTATGACAAACCTTCTATTTGCGTTATTGTTTGTATCTATTTTCACGATCTTTTTCTTCGCTGTGATGTACTGTATGAATCACAAGCGGATGAAAAGAATTCTTATTGCTATATGCGCAGTTTTTTTAGTGACAGGAATTATTCTGTATACCGTATTTTATCTCTTCTTGAGCGAGAATGGTGCCGATGTATTAAATGCGGCAATGCTTGGGCTTTTCAGTCTTGCTACTATGTTAATCGCAATTCATAGTGACGAGGTTTTGC
This sequence comes from Oscillospiraceae bacterium, assembly GCA_009783555.1. Taxonomy (GTDB): domain Bacteria; phylum Bacillota; class Clostridia; order Oscillospirales; family Oscillospiraceae; genus WRMH01. The sequence continues at coordinate 11,925 of WRDH01000030.1, read as the reverse complement.
AATGGACGACAAATAACGAATGGCTGCATATTCTGTTTTGGGCATGTCACCTGGCTGCACTGGTGCTGGCACAAATTGCCATATTATCTGTTTTCGGACGAAAGCTGCTCGATGGCTTTCGGATTCGTTTTGGCAGATATAAAAACGTATATATAGTTAAAGGTTGTGACAAGCGCTCGTTCGTGTTAGGGGAAAATATAGCGACCGGAGATAATCCGACGAAAAAGCCGAAGAAGGACAGACTTGTAGTTTTCCTGATTGATGAAGATGACGATGAATACAGCATTCGTAAAAAAGCTGCTCATTTCAACGGCATAGTGAGGGTAATAGACAGAAATCATATTCTTGAGTATCATTTAAAAAAGATTATACGCAGAAAATTAATGTGGATTCCGTCTTTTTTACGAAAAAAGACAGAGTATAATATTTTCCTGATGCCCGGGGATAACGCTATGCCGGAAAATGTAAAGAAGATTGTTGATTTACCGGACAAACCAAATAAGCGGGGTGAGTGCCGTGTAAATCGAAAATGGCGCGAAAACGTCAATATCTATACTATAACCGAGCATGAGTGGTTCAGGGAAGAAATCATAGAAATCGCTCAAGCAATAAAAGAGGAAGGCAGCGCGAAGCGAAAGTATATATATACATTCCATATTATCAGTGAGCATGATTTGCGGATAAGAAATGTAATTAATGAACATCCGCCTGTTAACTGTCCGGGTCCGGGTTTTATTTGTGAGAACTATGATGTATCAGGTAAAGCGGAGCGACCTTTTACTTTGTTACTGGTTGGATTTGGCTCAATCGGACGTCGTGCCCTATTACGTTTTATGATGAATTCTCAGTTTCTTATGAAGGACCCGGCAAACTCCGTTCCTATTAGAGTTTTTATTGTTGATGAGGAAGCAAATGATAAACTCCACTGCTTCAAAAATGATCTCCCGGAGCTTGATAATTGCTGTGAGGTTATACCGGCGGAGGATATGAAAGTACCATGCGAGAAGTTTTCGGATTGCATGAAGAATTGGGGAAAAGACATAGATTATGTTGTTGTGGCTCTGTCAAGTGATGAAAAGGACTGGGAAGTGGCAAGATACATAAAACACAGCTATGAAATGGGGAATAGTAAAGGGAATCCAATGCCGTATATCGCTGTTTATGAAGAAAACGGAATGCCGCATATGTTTAACAAGGATGAGAAAATTTTCAGCTTTGGCTGCATTGAGGAGATTTACACGGAGAAAATAATTGTAAACGAAGAAATAGATAATATGGCGATAACCGTCAATGGTACCTATAGAGGAATTGACCCTAAGGATAAAGAAGCAAAGAAAAGAAGCTGGCATGAAATTTCGCGGTTTCATCAGGAAAGCAGCCGCGCGTCCGCGGATTTCATCAACTCAATGCTGGTGCTTTCAAATCTCTCAATAGAGCAGGCGGAAAAAATGAACAGCTTAACAGTTGATGAGAATCTGATTGAGGCTCTTGGAAAAACCGAGCATCTGCGATGGAATGCGTTTCATGTTGCGATGGGATATAAGCAAATGAGCATAGAAGATATGATATCGCGCTTTAACGAGCCGGAGCAGAAAAATGAAAAGAACTTAAAGAGCCGGCTCGAGTATGCCCGTCACGATACAAAAGGCAAGCAGCACGTTTGCCTTGCCACATGGGATGAGCTCGACAATGTAAGCAATGCATACAAAACACTCGCCGGAGTTTTTTGCGGCGATGACGAAGACCTTAAGGCTAAGTATAAAACGGATTTGGAAAGAGACTTCAAAAAAAGCGATAAGGATATTGTCGTAAACATCCCAAGGATACTTAAATCCGCAAAAGAGAATTATTGCACTAATCCTTATTGCTCTGATTTGATAAAAAAACCGGGAGAAAATCATCGATACTTTTGAAAAGCTTCTTTTTTTCCTCTTCATAGTTATCATAAACTTTTTGTACTTCTTTGCTTTTGAGGGGTACTTTCTCGCCCTTATCACCTTTCTTACGCCTGAACTGTATCCCGTCGTTCGGAAACAGAACCAGCCCTGCGGCATTTCCGACAGATAGGTAAACTTCACAGTTTTCAAAGAAAAGATTCAAGCCTTGACCTGCTTTTCCTCTATTTTTATTGGTAATGCGTACTTTAACAAGAGTACCATTTTTAAATACATCCTGTCTAACCTTATCGCTTGTTCGTTCAGCTTCACTATGGTTAATAAAGCTGTCGGGATCTTCTAAGTCAATGCTCTTATCGGCAGCAAGGTCATTAAAAATCTTCCTGATAAGTTTCTGCCCGACTATGCTTGGTGTCGTATCATTACCCTGTCGATTATCTTCAATATATTTAATGAGGCGCTCAGTGTCACCATTAATCAGATTTAGACCTGATACTTCATCACGTACCTGCTGTTCATCGGTTAGCACACGACATATATCTTTCGCTAATTTAGGACAGCAAAATTTTCCGTAGACATAAAACAAGTCATCCCTAAAGTCCAAAACCAGCTTTTTTCTATCAGGTCGGAAATCCTTATTTTCTTTGTCGATTTTATCTGCTACAAAACTTAATATTTCATACAACTCATAGTATGAAAAACAGACCCAGTTTGAATCCCAACATCCTCTATCCGGTTTATAGCCGTCGGGTGTAATGAATGCGAGCAATCCGCTTGCTTTTGCGTATGGATCCTCTGTTTTCAGAAATTCCGAATAACTTTCCAGTTGATTGGTATGAATGTCGGAAGTTACCTTCAGCTCAATGCAAAGATAACGGTTAAAAGATTTGTCATAGACTAAAACATCAATAAATCGCCTTCGAGGCTTTTTTTCTTTTTCATCCGGAGGCTCTTCGTAGAATACCTCACAATCGGATTCTGTTTTATCCGACCACTGCGTTTTTTTATCGCTTGATTGAATGCCGGCTTTTTTTTCCAACGCTGCCCACAACTCACTAACGAAAAAATCCCCTATATTATGAGTTTCACCGGGGTCTAATAGCCATCTGAGATATTTGGAATAACGAATCTCATAACTATCATTTCCATACTCAACAATTCGCCAGTTGTTCGGCCTGTTTTCATCTTTGAGTTTCCAAAACCTGTCCATGTGCTCATTTAGTTTTCTGATTTTTGATTTTACATCCACTTCATCGAACCTCCTCTTTTTTTTCGCATAGTAACATAATAATACATAATAATATTGCAGTGTACACAGCGAATCCGAATAAATATAGTGTGCCACATACTATGGTGCATGTTCTCACTCAAAAACAACTAAATTTGCATTATATTGCCTTGCCAGCTCCGCGCAGTCATCTGTAAAACCTGAGCGGGAGAAGAGGTAGAAGTGTCTGTTCGGGTATCTGAAAAGTCTGCTTCTTTCTTCCAGTGAGCGTAGCGCACCTTCGTCTGTTGGCTCATCTGACCAAAACGCGTCACCGAAAAAGACATGGTTATCGTCTGAATATGCTACAATCGGGATGTATGTGTTGTTTTTACCCACAACATCATAACCCCACCAGCGACCGACCTCGACGAACCTGACAGGCATTTTGCCTGCCTGATTGCGCTGGTCGACCCATTGACGGCAAATGTCTTCAAATACCTTGCTCATAAATGAAGAAATACCCTGCGCAACGCTTCGCCATATTTTATCTGCCATCCGGTTTTGAATTAGTGAATAATTATCAGGTACAAAACGGTACCAAAACCGGAACATACTGTCATCAATCTCATAGATGGTTTTTTTGCCGGCCTTTTCGGTTACTGGGGTGTGCTTGCTTACAAGTCCGAAAGACATGAGATTTCTCAGGTATGCGGTACATGCGCTCGTTTCCAGTCCGACTTGTTTTGCAATTTCTGAGTTTTGTATATGCCCTGAAGCAATTGCCTTAAGGACCGCATTATAATACGCAGGGTCACGGACTTCACGCCGCAGAAAATTAGCAGGCTCCTCAAATAACTCCGACGAAGGGTCAAAGAAAGTATTCTTGATATTCTCTTCAATGGATAACTCCGAATCCATCATGTTCAAATACTTGGGTATCCCGCCTGTAATGCCATATATCACAGCTATGTCAAACGGTGAAAAATCGCTATAATGCCTTTTTGCTTCAAAGAAAGTCAGAGGCTGCAGCTTGACTTGAGCCGTCCTCTTTCCGTGAAACGGTGATGCATAGCCCAAAGCTTCTTCTTCCATGACAGCCTCTGATGAGCCGCATAGTATCAACATAAGCTGACCGCCAAAAAGCTTTTGATCGATACACCTGCAAATCATTTCGGAAATGCTTTTATTTGATGCGACAAGAAACTGGTAATTATCGACTATCAAAACAAGACGCTCCAACTTCGCCAGCTTATGAAGCCTGTCAAAGACTTCTTCATAGTAGTTTTTAATCTCAGGTTCTCCAATATCTTTTGGAAATGAATTAACGGTGCTTGTTAAAGCCTCAAGGTTTTCGCGATCACTTGTTTCCTGCGCAGCAAAGTAGATGCAGTTTTTGCCTTTCATAAACTCACGCAGCAATGCGGTTTTGCCCGTCCGAAGCCGCCCATGCAATATAACACACTCGAACTTACCGCTTGCATATATACCATCAAGCTTCATAAGTTCACTTTGCCGCCCTGCAAACATAAAATCACCTACTTCTTAAATTACAAATTACAAATTACAAATGACAAATAGAGCATTAACCCATAATCATTGACCACTGATTACTTTTTGTTGTTTCCTCTTCGTTTTTTGAAGTGATGCTTCTTCTTTTTTGCGCCTTCCATGGGTTCCGGATGAGGAGCGGAGCCGGCAACAGTTTCGGATGAATCTGAATCTTCTACGTTCGGTTTTTCTCTATGTGGTTTGTCCTTGATAAATTTTCCTTTATGGGATTTGTCTTTTTGCGTTTGAAATCCTTTTTGTTTTCGCCGTTGATGCGATTTATCGTTATTACTGCGGTCGTGCTGCTCGTCAAGTTTTTCGGATGATACCACAGAGATGCTTTCCGTAGTTGCAATATTCAAATTATCTAATGTACGGCTGATATTGGGTGGAGGTGAAGGTGTAAACCCTGCTTCTTCAAGCCTTCCTTCATCTCTTGCCGAAATATACTCTGCCCTGCGCCCTTTTCCGCCGAGAATATCAAGCTCATCAAAAGTAAATGTTTTAAGAGTTGTGTCAAACCCGTCTTCGAGCCGGACTTTAGCATTACCGCGAAGCAGATTTACATTTGTTACCGAGCCTTTGCCGGACGGTGTTTCAACAAATGCGCCGACTTTTGGTGCTTTTTTTACCAAATCTTCATATGCTGCTTCTTCATACTTTAAGCAACACATCAATCGTCCGCATGTGCCGGATATCTTTGTCGGATTTAATGACAACCCTTGTGTTTTCGCCATTTTGATAGATACGGGATGAAACTCATTAAGAAATTGCGAACAACAAAACGGTTTTCCGCAAACACCAAGCCCGCCAAGCATTTTAGCTTCATCACGCACCCCGATTTGCCGCAACTCTATTCGTGCTCTGAATCTGCCTGCAAGGTCTTTAACAAGCTCTCTGAAATCTACACGTCCGTCGGATGTGAAGAAGAACAAAACCTTATTTCCTTCAAACCCATATTCAACGCTAACAAGCTTCATCTCAAGTCCGAACTCGACAATCTTCTGCTTGCAGTAATCAAAGGCTTCCTTTTCTTTTTCCTTGCTCGCTTGCGCGCTTCTGTTATCGGCTTCGGTGGCAATCCTGACTACGGGGCGTAATGGTAGAACAACGGCGTCATCTTCAACCTGATGATTGCCGCGAACACATTCTCCGTACTCAAGTCCTTTAGATGTTTCAACAACAACTTTTTCACCTTTTTCTATAGTAAATCCGGAAGGGTCAAAAAAGTATGCTTTGCCTCTTTCGTTAAAACGAATACTAACAATCTGTGTCAAAATATATCCTCATTTCATATTTGTTGCGGGCACGAATGGAGGTATGTTTAAATAAAATCACAAGCGTGGATGGGGGTATGTTTTTTACTTCCGTCAAGCGGAGCCATGGACGGTGGAGCGTCCGACAGTGTAAACAAGGATGTTTACTCTGGCGGTAAGAAGTACAAAACATACCCCCATCCACGCTTGCACAACTATATTATTATAACATACTTGCACATATGTAACCCGCTATGTTTCCGGTGCTTACGTTTAGGTCCAGCATTTCTCTTGATTTTAATATAGCGTCCTCAGCGAGGAATAATTTTTTTCTAAAATCACTATTGCCGTTACCTTGGTTAATGATTTCCTTGAGAGATAATACCAGTTTCTCTCTTGCTATTTCCAGAAAGTTATGCAGGGTATAGCGATCGAGTTTATCTATGCGGAACATACACTCCATAAGCTTTACATGGTCGCCTTTTAACGCATTAACAAACTCATTTGACAGTTCTTCGAGTTCGTCATGGCCGGCATCGCCGGAGTCGTCAATGCTGCCGGCGGGGGATTGCGAATTTGCTTCCTGCAAAGGGGAGAGTCCATATTTTAGTTCAACGCAGCGTGAGCGTACGGTTGATAGAAGAGCGGGTGTGTTTTCCGTGCATAGTATGAATACCGCGTGTGCGGGGGGTTCCTCCAGGATTTGCAAAAAAGCGTTTTGCGCATTGTCGTTCATTGAATCCGATTCTCTCACTATATATGCTTTTTGCTCTGCTTCATTCGGTACAATATAAACATCCTGCTTTAATGCCCTGATTTGATCAACACCGATGATGTGTTTGCCGTCTTGTTTTTTAACTTCCGTTATATCAGGGTGGATATGCCGTGAAGCCTTATCGCAATGCGAACACTTCATGCACGGTCTTTCACCGCTACGGTTTCCGCAAACTACCGCCATTGCGAGGGTATCGGCAAAAGTATCGTCTATTATATATGAATGTGACAACCTATCAGAACTGAAACTCAAATTATTAACCCTTAACGTACCTTTATAATTATTGGCATTCCATTTTCACTTAATTATCGCTAAACCCCATTTTACATTCTGTGGGAACTGTACGTCAACGCTTTTCTGTAATCTCGCCTTGCTTTTTGTATATACTGTTTGCCGGTACAAAGCCGCGCACCATTGATAATGGATAAATATTCGATTTCGTTCCGACTACGGTGCCGGGGTTGAGTACGGAGTTACAGCCGACTTCGACAAAATCTCCGAGTATTGCGCCGAACTTTTTAAGGCCTGTTTCAATCCGTTTATCACCGCAAGCGACTGAAATTAGAGAACTGTCGCTCTTTACATTGGATGTTATTGCTCCTGCGCCCAAATGAGATTTGTATCCTAAAACCGAATCACCGACATAATTATAATGAGGGACTTGAACGCTATCGAACAATATGACGTTTTTTAGCTCGGTTGAGTTGCCTACGACAGCTCCCTTGCCGACAATCGCATCTTTTCTTATAAATGCACAATGCCTGATTTCCGTGTCTGCACCGATAATAATATTCTCTCCGAGAAATGCAGACGGTGCGATTTTTGCTGTTTTATGAATCCAAACGTTGCTGTCATATTTATCATATTCGTACGAATCAAGCATTGCGCCGATTTCTTTGACATATGAAGAAATCAAAGCAATCGCTTCCCAAGGCCACTCCAGCTTAATAAGCTGCTCCCAAACAAGCGTATGCCCCGGACTAAATAACCCGGAAACACGCATTGTGTCTGTATTAATAATGCATTTACTCACAAAAATATCTCCTCTTTTTTAGGATTTAGGGGCTATATCCTAAATCCTGAACCTTAACTCCTAGATTCACATAATACCACAACATCCGGCAAATTGAAAAGAGAACAAAAATAAAAACAATATTATTTGACAATATGCTCTAAACATTATATATTCACCTAACGGGAGAAAATAAAACAAAATATGGTGCTTAAAGAACCGGGAAAATCACAAAAAAAGTGATTTGAAAGAGCGAAATTATGACTAACAACGTGGATGATATAAGCAAATTTAAACGCTTTGTTAAATCTTTGGGGCGATTGAGAAAATCTTTCAGACTGAAGCTGTCATTGGGTTTTGTTCTCATGCCGCTGGTAATTTCGATTGCAATGATACTTGTTGCGTTTTGGTTTTTTAACAACAGGATTATTAATGAAAACGCAAACAGAGCGAGGATGGTAGCGACTATTCTAGCGGATTCAATTGACGGAGATTCTGTAGATCGTTATCTTGATACTTTGGAAAAGGACGACGAATTTGAACGTATTAAGAATCTGATTAGAATAATGACCCGAAAACCCGGAGTTGTGTACATTTCAGTTGCGAGATTTATTAATGGAGGCGCATATTATCTGTATGATTCCGACGAGAATGAAGAGACAGCATGGGATTTAGGGTATTTTCATGACTGGGATGAAGATACCGATTACATCAGCCGCGAAGTATTGACAATGTTAATGAACGGAGAGTGGCCCGAACAGAAGATAACGCATTCCCGATGGGGATGGTTGCTGACGGTCTATCAACCAATTTACCGCTCTGACGGAAGTATTACTGCGTTTGTTGGTGTTGATATTTCTATGGAAGAAATTATGCATGAACGGCAAACCATTGTAACAACCATGATTTTATTTGTATTGCTGTTTTTGGCAGTTACAATTCTTATAAACATATTTGTTTTGCAAAGATGGGTTTTGAATCCGGTCAGCGGTCTCGCAAAAAACGTAGCGGATTATCAGGAGTTTATGGTGCAATCAGGTGCACTGCCGGAGCTTAAGGAAGAACGGATACAGTTTGCAGGAAATGAAATCGAAGTACTGGAAAAGGCCTTGAATTTAATGCAAGCGCATATAAGCAAAGGCCTCGATGAAAAGACGCAGGAACTGGCGTTTCAGACAACCACACTCAGCGTACTGATAGATTCTATTCCCGATCATATTTTCGTTAAGGATTTGAATCTTAATTATCTAATCTGTAATAAGAGCCTTGCTGATTATCATGACCGCGCCAAAGAGTATATAATCGGGAAAAATGACGTCGACGGCCTTGGTGCGCCTCCGGATATTGTTGAACAGTTTAATAAAACCGATCTCGTGGTTATGGAAAGTCGAAATACAGTTATTACCGAAGAGCTTGTCATGTCTGCCGATGGAAAAAGGGCTCTTTTTGAAACAATAAAAGCCCCGCTTTATATCGATGGCAAAACCATCGGGGTCTTAGGTATATCGCGTGATATTACCGAACGCATGGCACTGGCAACGGCGGAGTTGGAAAGTAAAGCGAAATCAGAATTTTTGTCAAATATGAGTCACGAAATGCGGACACCGCTTAATGCAATCATCGGCATGTCGACCATCGGGAACAAAACAGACGACACTGAAAAGAAAACAGATGCTTTCAATAAAATCGGGGATGCCTCTTCACATTTACTGGGAATAGTAAATGATATACTTGACATGGCGAAAATTGAAGCAAACAACCTTGAGTTAGTTCCTGCAGAATTCAACTTTAAACACATGATTGAAAAGGTACTTTCTGTTGTTAAGTACCGTGCGGATGAAAAGAAGCAGACACTGACAGTCAAAATTGACGAGAAAATACCTGATCAGGTTATTGGTGACGAACAACGATTGTCGCAGGTTCTAATAAATATTCTCAGCAATGCTGTAAAGTTTACTCAAGAGAGTGGTAATGTCCGTCTTGTTATTTCTATAACCGGGAAAACCGATAGCACCTACAAGCTAAAAATAGAGGTATCTGATGATGGGATCGGTATATCACCCGAGCAGCAGGAGAATCTGTTTGGGATTTTTGAACAAGCTGACAGCAAAACAAACCGTGAATATGGCGGAATGGGATTGGGTCTGGCAATTGTAAAGCGTATTATAGAACTGATGGGCGGAAGTATTCAGGTTGAATCAGAGCTTGGCAAGGGAGCAAAGTTCATTGTTACAGCGATGTTGGAAGACGCACATGTGTTTAGTTCTACGCTGGAAGACCACGTTGAACCGGGAAACGACAGCGACACTGCTTCAAGCTCCGGCATATTCACGGGTAAACATATGCTGGTTGCAGAAGACGTCGAAATTAACCGCGAGATATTGCTTGCGCTTTTGGGAGACAGTGGTTTTACTATCGACTGTGTTGAAAACGGCAAAGAGGCTCTTATAATAGTATCCGATAATCCTGAAAGATACGACATCATACTGATGGATTTGCAAATGCCGCAAATGGACGGCTTGGAAGCAACAAGACGCATACGGACTTTTTATGAAGAACACGGAGCATCTGTCCAAAGAGACAAGAAGCTGGTGATCGTAGCTATGACAGCCAACGTCTTCCAAGACGACATAGACGCCTGCATGGAAGCCGGCATGGACGCCCATATGGGCAAACCCGTTGATATCGTAAAGCTGACAGACAAGCTAAAAGAGCTGTTACTATAAGAGAAAATCGCAACAAATCGTTGTGGGAAACCGTTACCGGTCATACCGGATCGATAATTTGACAAAACAAAAATGAGTAGATATAATCTTGTCCGTGCTTCCGTAGCTCACTCGGTAGAGCAGTTCATTCGTAATGAACAGGTAGTCGGTTCGAATCCGACCGGAAGCTCCATATGTTCTCAAAAGCCGGTATATTAAACATGGCTTTTTTTTCTTTTTCTGTTATACTGAAAAAGCTTGACAAAATTTACTAACAGGAGGAAGCAAATGAAGTTTTCACAAATGCCATACGAAAGACCTGATATAGCACAAATGACTGCTGATGGGGAAGCCGTTGTCGCGGCTGTCCGGGCTGCAAGCAGTGCGGCAGAGATAATGAAGCTGTACGAGAAATTTAAAAGGATGTTCAAGGATGTGCACACTCTTAATTCTTTGGTGTATATCCGACATACCGTCGATACAAAAGATGAGTTCTACGATAAGGAAAAAGACTTTTTTGACGAAGTTGACCCGCTAATTGAGAAAATCGGTATGGACTATTACCGTGCAATGGTGAACTCATCGCAAAGAGCGGAACTGGAAAAGGAACTCGGTGAAAAATGGTTCTCGGATGCAGAGCTGAAACTCAAGGGTTTTGATGAGAAAATAATTGAGGAAATGCAGAAAGAAAATGCTCTCTGCAGCAAGTATAATAAACTAATGGCGTCTGCAAGTCTTGACTTTGACGGTAAAAAGCAAAATCTTTCCCAACTCAGGGCATACCAGTTGTCAGCAGACAGGGAAGTGCGAAAAGCAGCATATGCCAAGCGGACAGAGTTTTTCGTTGAGAACGAAGCAGAGCTTGATGAGATTTTCAGCGAATTGGTAAAGCTTCGCCATACAATGGCACAAAAGCTGGGTTATGAAAACTTTGTTGAGCTTGGTTATATTTTAATGCATCGCAACAGTTACGATGCCGTCGCTGTTAAACGCTTTCGCGATCAGGTAAAGAAAGTACTTGTGCCGTTTCTCAGAGATATGCATGAGCGAAGACGTAAAGACCTCGAAGTTGAAAGCTTAAAATTCTACGATGAAGATATTTTTTATGCAGAAGGAAATCCCACTCCAAAAGGCACACCCGAAGAAATGTTTGCGGCAGGGAAGACGATGTATGACGAGCTTTCTGCGGAAACTAAGGAGTTTTTTGATTTCATGCTGGATAAAGAACTTTTTGACGTGCTCGCTAAGGAAGGGAAGTCAGGTGGCGGATATTGTACCTTCCTTCCTAACTACGGCTCCCCGTTTATTTTCGCAAACTTCAATGGTACCAGTGAAGATGTGGATGTAATGACACATGAATGCGGGCATGCGTTATGTGCATATATGGCAAGAAATATCGAAATTGTTGAGTATCAAGATTATACATCAGACGTAGCGGAAATACATTCTATGGCGATGGAGTTTTTCACTGCGGATTGGATGAAGCTATTTTTCAAAGATGAAACAGATAAATTCCTATATATG
>WRDH01000029.1 GCA_009783555.1 Oscillospiraceae bacterium | reverse complement strand
TTTTTCTGAGCTGCTTGCGCTTTCAGGGCGCTTTCCAATGGCATGGAGAACCCGACCCTGTCAGCGTGGAGACCTGTTCTTGTGCGGGACAGTTTGGAGACCTCAGTTTACTGAAATCTCGGGATAGATCCCGTACGACTCAGGCCTGAACCTGCATTGCGGGGAAACCTGTGTGCAGTGTAGCCTGCCTTGAGTGGTAAATGCGGATAGAGGAATCACTTGTTTGCGTTATGGCCATAACAAAAACAAGTCTGCTCTTGAAATATTTGCTGCAAAAGAGGCTAAGAGACGGTTTGACTGTAGTGGAAAACACCTAGGCTGTCCGGGAGTGATATGTCACCACCGGGGCGGACAGAGGATTACAGTACGGACTAAGTGGCAATCGGGCAACATGTTCCGGCAACGGCATGAATGCGGGTTTAATGGGAAACCGCCTCCACGGCAACGGGAGGTACTTGCAGGGGAAAACCGGTCCCGACCTAAGCCGTAAGATTTACTTTATCCGCCGCCGCATTTCTTGAATTTGCAGAACGCTATAGTATTATATGAAGAAAAAAACAAACTTAAAATGGCTCATAAAAATTGTAGTTATCAGTCTTGTAGCATCGATAGTATTTACTCTTGCTTCAACAGAAATACTAGGACGAACAGGCTACATTATGTCGTTTACCGTTCTTGTAATTTTCATCATCGTCGGTATAATCTTCGATATAATCGGAATAGCAGTAACGGCGGCAACGGAAGCTCCGTTTCATTCAATGGCTACACGCCGCCAACGTGGCGCTGCCGAATCCTTGCGCCTTATTAAGAACGCAAACAGAGTGACCAGCTACTGCAACGATGTAATAGGTGATGTCACGGGAATCATCAGCGGAACCACCGCAGCACTTATAGCGGCAAGACTTATGGACGGATTTAACACAGAAAGCATGTTGTTCCCTGTTTTGATTTCAGCCGGAGTAACAGGATTAACAGTCGGCGGAAAGGCAATCGGAAAAACACTCGCATTTAATGAAAGTACGGCAATCGTACACAGTGTCGGCCGAATGTTAAATCTTCTCAGGATAATGCCGTTTTCGAAGGATGGATAGCCATGTAGTGGAAAGTTGTTTTCACTTCTAAGTTTTAAGCGTGGATGTATAAATGAGCAGTATTGATTTAAACGTTTTTGACGGGTTGGAGTATGTCAGCCGTGGCGGGCAGAAACTTGAAAAAGCACTAAAGTACTTTGAAATTTCACCCGAAGGCAAGGTCTGTATTGACTGTGGAGCTTCAACCGGAGGATTTACGGATTGTTTGCTGAAACATGGCGCAAAGCTGGTATATGCAGTTGATGTCGGTTATGGTCAGCTTGCATGGAGCTTGCGGACAGATGAGCGTGTAATTACGATGGAGCGGACAAATATCCGCTATGTAACACCCGATATGCTTGAGTATAAGCCGGAACTTGCTGTAATCGACCTTTCATTCATATCACTTGCGCTTGTCCTGCCTGTTGTGCGGGAACTAATGACGGAAAAAAACGAAGCGATTTGCTTAATAAAGCCGCAATTTGAGGCCGGGAAAGAAAAGGTAGGCAAAAAAGGTGTCGTGCGTGATCCGGAAACACATAAAGAAGTTCTGGACCGGTTTATCGAAAATGCTGAAAAATCGGGGTTTCATGTAAAAGATATTACATACTCCCCTGTTAAAGGTCCGAAAGGTAACATAGAATATTTAGGCCGGATAGGTTCAAATATTAATTTGCAAAATAGAAAAGGTATAACAAAAAGCCACACAGGCGCAATTGTATCCGAATCACACAAAAACTTAGCTTAACGCAGCTATCGTCACAAGGAGTCAGGGATCAGAGAAAGGCAAATATAGGGCAACATAGTTTTATATGTTTTATTCTAAGTAATACTATACGTAAATATCAGGAATGCAAAAATGAGTAAAAGAAAAATAATCCTCTATACAAATATTGATACCGACAGAGAGCTTGTAGTGACGGCGAAGGTTGGGGAAATATTGGAAAACAGCGGTTGGCAACCGGTCCTTTGCCCGATTTCAATAGAAGATTCTATACACACTGATTTATCAGACATCACTCCGCAGTCAAGGTTGCATTTATCAAGCATTGACAAGGAACTAGACGCGGCGGAAATGATTATAACCTTCGGCGGTGATGGTACAATTTTACGGGCTGCACGTGCGGCAGCAGACTTTGGGGTACCAATTCTCGGTATCAATCTGGGCGGCAAAGGCTTTATGGCAGAGCTTGAAGCCGTGGAAATAGACCTTTTAAACTCCGTAGCACACGGCGAGTATAAAATAGAAACACGGATTATGATTGACGCCGAAATTGAACGTGACGGCGAAATTCTCTACCGTGACTTTGCGCTAAACGATATAGTAGTAAAAGGCGACAACAAAGTCATTGATATGACGATTTATGGTGACAACCAAAAAATAACGAGTTTTTCAGGCGACGGAACCGTAATAGCTACTCCGACAGGTTCTACTGCATATTCAATGTCCGCCGGCGGGCCTATAGTTGACCCGACGGCGAAAAATATAATCATAACTCCGGTATGCGCGCATGTTCTGGAAGCAAGGTCGTTTGTGCTCATGTTGGGAAGAATTGTAACAGTGGAAATCGGTAATAAAAAAGTAAACCCTGCGTATATATCAGTAGATGGCGGAGGACATGTAAGCGTACAAAGCGGAGATATTATCAGAGTCTGCAAATCGGAGCGAAATACAAAGCTTGTGCGTTTATCGGACAAAAGCTTTTACAGAAAAGTAAGTGAAAAGTTGGGGGAAAGATAATGAAAAGACTAAGACAAAAAGCAATTCTTCAGGTCATTACGGCAACAGATGTTGAAACTCAAAATCAACTGATTGAGGAGCTTGAAAAAATCGGCATCGAAAGTACCCAGGCAACAATATCCAGAGATATCAGAGATTTGCATCTGATAAAAGAACTGACCTCGCGCGGAACCCACAGATACGCAATCAGCGATAGACCGGACTCTCAAAGCAATACATTACGCTTGAAGGCGATATTCAGAGAAGGTGTAGTATCATTCGCCACGGCACAAAATATCGTTGTACTCAAAACCCTGCCAAGTCTCGCCCCTGCCGCATGCAGCGCAATTGACTCAATGGGCATAAAAAACATCGTAGGCTCGATAGCCGGCGATGACACAGGGTTTATTGCTATGCATGATGTAGCATCAGCCGAGAAGTTTTGCAAGGAAATAGAGGAGATCTTGAAGTGATTAAATTGCTTCATATAGAGAATGTGGCTGTTATTGAAGTGGCAGACATTGAGTTTTCATCAGGACTTAATGTTCTGACCGGAGAAACGGGAGCCGGAAAATCAATAGTAATTGACTCGTTATCCGCAGTAACAGGATACCGGACATCGAGGGAATTAATAAGAACAGGAGCGGATTTTGCTTCTGTTACAGCCGTGTTTTCAGATGCAGACCCGCAAGTGCATTCATGGTTGATTGAACATGGAATAGAGCCCGATGAAAGCGGAGATTTATTCATTACCCGCAGAATATCTGCTGATGGAAAAAATGTTTGCCGTATAAACGGCACACCTGTTCCTGTAGCAACCTTGCGTGAAGCAGGTTTGGCACTGCTTGACATTCACGGACAAAATGACGGACGTAAGCTGCTTGATGAAGATTCTCACCTCACTTATCTTGACACTTTCGGCAACCATGAAAAAGAACTGGAAAAGTTCAAAGAAGTTTTTATTTCCCTCAGAGATAAGGTAACGGAAATAGAAAAGTTAACAATGGATGAGAGCGAAAAAGAACGGCGTATCGACACCTTAAAGCATCAGATAAACGAAATTGAACGAGCGAAACTAAACATTGGGGAGCACCACGAGTTAACAACAAGACGGGATTTGCTTCTCAACTCCTCAAAGTTGACCGAATCGATAGAAGCCGCATTTGAGGCTCTGTACGGCGGAGGAGAAACAACAGGTGCTGTCGCCTTGATTAGTGATGCTCATACACAACTCGGGCGAGCGTCACAATATTCCGAAGAGTTACGCACACTAAGCGAACGTCTTGATGATATGAAATACACAGCGCAGGACATAGCGGACGAACTACGCGATTTTCGAGCAAAGCTGGACTTTTCACCGGGAGAGCTTGAAGAACTGGAAGAACGCCTTGATGTGTTGAAGCGGATATCCCGTAAATATGGCAGTGAAGAACAAGCTATAGAACACGCAGAACGCGCAAGAATAGAATTATCAGACATTGAGGACGGGGCAAGTAAGCTGTCAAAACTTGAAAATGAGTTAAAAGCAATAGTAAAAGAAGCAAAAAAAATATCCGATGAGTTATCAGGCAAACGGAAAAAAACAGCAAAAACCCTTCAAGATCAAGTAGAAGAAGAGCTTTCGCAGCTTAATATGAAGGGAGTTAGCTTCACAGTTGAGTTTGGAGAGGTAACCGGAGAGTATAACCTATCCGCTAAAGGGTGTGATACTGTGTGGTATTTAATGTCCGCAAACGCGGGTGAAGCACCCGGTAGAATAAACCGCATAGCATCGGGCGGCGAACTTGCAAGAATAATGCTTGCTCTGAAAAATGTCCTAAGCAGTAAGCAAGATACAGCTTCCATGGTATTCGACGAAATAGACACGGGCGTATCGGGTATTGCAGCACAAAGAGTTGGGGAAAAACTCGCAAAACTGGCTGAAAACAGGCAAGTTCTATGCGTTACACACCTGCCTCAAATAGCAGTAATGGCGGACACCCATTTTTCAATTAGCAAAAGTGTTAAGGAAGGCAGAACCTATACACACGTAGCGGAACTGGATTTCGAAGGTAGAAAAAAAGAACTCGCCCGCCTGAGCGGTGGAGAAAACATAACGGAAACAACCCTACGGGGTGCTGAAGAACAGTTGAAGGCAGCAGAGAAGTTTAAAACTGAGAAGCATTAAGACTGAACTGTTACCCCGGGTGGTCAGATACGGTATTCGACACACTGTCAGATACGGTATTCGATACACTTGCACCTCGGCATTGAGTGTGGTATATTAGTCGAACGTTAAAACTAAATATGCGGTCGTGATGGAATTGGCAGACATGCAAGATTTAGGTTCTTGTGCCGAGAGGCGTGGGGGTTCAAGTCCCTTCGACCGCACCAAAGTTTGTAAACCCTATACTTCAAAGTCGAGCAGATCGCGGATTTGGGTTTTTTCGTCTATTCCCTCGAATACTTCTTTTAGTTTTAAGCCTTGTTCTGTCAGTTCGAAGACGCAGCGTTCTGTTATGTATAGAACTTTTTGACCGCGTTTTTGTGCGTGTTTTCCCGAAAAGCTTATTGCTGTTACTTCTCTCTTGAACTTCTTTATCGATCCTTCTTTTTCAATTAATACATTCTCACCTTTTTTTAAGACCTTGAGGCCTTTTGTGGAAAAGGTCAGGCAGAATACGATATGCTTTGTGGCGGCTGTTATGTTTGCAAATCCGCCTATTCCTGCGAAGTAACCTTCCATTCTGTGAGCGTTTACGTTGCCGTGCATGTCAACTTCCAGACCGCCAAGAAAACAGATGTCCAGTCCGCCGCCGTCATAGAAGTCGAATTGTGCTGCCATGTCGATAATCATATCGGCTCCGATTGTTGCACCGAATGCAAGACCGGGAGCAGGCAATCCGCCAACGCCGCCGGCTTCAACGGTTATATGAATGTCTTTTAGAATTCCTTGATTTGACGCGTGTTTTCCGACTGTTTCGGGAATCCCTATCCCTATATTTACAATTTGCTCGGGTCGTAGTTCTCTTGCCGCCCTGTCGCCGATGATGTCGGCTGCCATGTCTCTGTATTTACCGTCCGAGCCGGATTTTCTTGTACTTTCGGAGAGTTTATTTATGTAATAATCCATATGCGTTGACGGCACATGTACATCTCCCGAAAGTGCCGGATTATATTCACTTGATTCACCGGAATCTTCACATACAACGACTGCATCGACCAAAAGACCCGGGACAATCACATTACGGGGACGTGAGAACTGGTGGCTGACACGCTCAACTTCTACGATGACTTTTCCGCCGTTGCGTTTTGTTGCCTGTGCTATTGCCAGTGCGTCTACCAGCAGATATTCTTTTTCAAATGAAATGTTTCCGTTAGGGTCAACTGTTGTTCCTTTTATAAAAGCAACGTCTATCTGCGGTGTATCGTAGAGAAGATATTCCTTTCCGTGCATTTCCATTATTCTGACAAGCTCTTTTTGCGATATATCATTAACTGCATAGTTGTCTACTCTCGGGTCGCAGTAGATACCGATACCGACTTCGCTTGCATACCAGCTTTTACCTGCTGCCGAAGCCCGTATGGTGTGCGAGAGTACACCGAGGGGAAGGCAATACGCTTCGATTTCTCCCGCAAGTGCCATCTTTGTGGCTACGGGCATGCTGCCGAAGTGCCCGGCAACTATTTCCTTGACCGCTCCGAGCTTAATGTAACGGTCGGCATATCGGTTTTCGTCCCATATCCCAAACCCTGCCGCACAAAAAAGGCGAAGGTTATTCGGGGAACCTGTTTCGACAAACCGCTCATACAGCGCGTCATGCAGCTTCTCCGGGTTTGACCATGCCAAAAATGAGTTTATTGCAATGCAATCGCCGTCTTTTATAAGATTTATTGCATCCCGTGCGGATATTATCTTAAACATATAGTTTAGCTCCTCCTTAAGCGTATGTATCAAAGTATCTTGTTAGCACAGTTTATCATTATTGAGTAAACCTGTAAAGAATTTGCTATTTCGTTTAACAACAACTATACTAGACTTATGTGTTAACGCAACAAAATGTATAGAGGAGAAGTATGAGAAATGGAATTTACAAAACTTGGAAATACAGGGATGGATGTATCAAAGATTTGCATGGGGTGTATGAGCTTCGGCTCTGCAAAGTCGGGGTTTCATGGCTGGACATTGGAGGAAGAGGATAGCAGGAAGATTATTAAGCGCGCATTAGAGTTAGGTGTCAACTTTTTTGATACGGCGAACTGTTATTCTTACGGTAGCAGTGAAGAGATTTTGGGTCGGGCATTGAAGGATTACGCAAGCCGTGATGAGCTTGTGGTGGCGACTAAGGTTTTTATTAAAATGAAGGACGGACCCAACGGACAAGGGCTGTCTCGTAAGGCTATCATGCAGGAGATTGATAACAGCCTTAAACGCCTCGGTATGGATTATGTGGATTTATACATTATCCACCGTTGGGACTACAATACGCCAATAGAAGAGACAATGTGTGCTTTACACGATGTTGTTAAAGAGGGTAAAGCAAGGTACATAGGAGCATCTGCAATGTTTGCATGGCAGTTCCAAAAGGCTTTGAGTGTTGCGGAACAAAACGGGTGGACGAAATTTGTTTCAATGCAAAATCATTATAACCTCATATACCGCGAGGAAGAGCGGGAAATGATGCCGCTTTGTGTAGACCAAAAAATCGCTTCAACGCCCTACAGTCCGCTTGCATCGGGGAGACTGTCCAGAGGTATTGGAGCAGACACAACGCGTACAAAAGAAGACGATATCCAAAGGGCGAAGTACGGGTCAACAGAAAATGAGGATCAGCTTATCATAGACCGTGTGGCGGAGATTGCGGAAAAACGCGGTATTACCCGCAGCCAGTTGGCTTTAGCGTGGTTATTGCATAAACCACCGGTTGTATCCCCTGTTGTCGGGGCGACTAAAATAGAGCATTTGGAAGATTCTGTTGGTGCGGTGAATGTGTCTTTATCGGCTGATGAGATTAAGTATCTGGAAGAACTCTATGTGCCGCATAGAATAACCGGTCCGCTTCTGCCATCGGCAGATTGGGTTCACGGAACGCAAGTGAAACGGTGACAAGTTTCATAATTTATTAACATTTTTGTTGTATATATTGCATTTCTATAGTAGAATAACATTGGTGAAGTCTGAAAAAAAGGGGAATGTAATGTTACGAACGCATCTGGCTACGCAATTGTCTTCTGAAGATATCGGTTCTGTTGTACGGCTTTCCGGGTGGGTTGATACAATTAGGGATCATGGTGGTGTTAAATTTGTTGACTTACGGGACTACAGCGGGAAGATGCAAATCGTTTTGCACGAGGATTCAATGCTTGACGGTGTCAACAGGGAAACTGTTATTTCCGTGACCGGAAAACTGAGAGAAAGAAGCGAGGATACAATTAATCCGAAGCACAGCACGGGGTATATCGAAGTTTTTGCAGAAAAGCTTGAAATTCTCGGTCCGTGTAAAAACATGCTGCCGTTTGAGATAAACGAATCAAAAGCAACCAGAGAAGATTTGCGTTTGATGTTTCGTTATCTTGATCTTCGCAATCCCGCACTCCGTGATAATATAATTTTAAGAGCTAACATCATAAGTTTTATCCGCGAGCAAATGACCGCTCTCGGGTTTCTTGAAGTTCAAACACCGATACTCACCGCCTCTTCACCTGAAGGAGCGCGTGACTATCTTGTGCCGAGCCGAAAGCATAAGGGCAAATTTTACGCTCTGCCGCAGGCTCCGCAAATCTTTAAGCAGCTTCTTATGGTTTCGGGTTTTGACAGATACTTCCAGATTGCGCCATGCTTCCGTGACGAAGATGCACGAGGCGACCGCTCTCCGGGTGAGTTTTATCAGCTTGATTTTGAAATGGCTTTTGCCGAGCAGGAGGATGTTTTAGAAGTTGCGGAAAAGGTGATGTACGAAACATTTACAAAGTTCTCCGATAAGAAAGTTTCGCCTGTTCCGTTTAAGCGGATGACATATGACGAAGCCATGCTGATGTACGGAACCGATAAACCCGACTTAAGAAACCCGCTTGTTATTTGCGATCTGACGGAATTTTTCTCCGGTGTTGAGTTCCCACTATTTAAGGGCAAACCTGTTCGCGGCATTGTCGCCGATTGTTCCGGCAGACCGAGGAGCTTCTTTGACAATTCATTAAAGTACGCAATCAGCATCGGAATGAAGGGTCTGGGATATCTGACTCTTGCTGATGGTGATTTTAAGGGACCGATTGAGAAGTTCTTAAGCCCCGGGCAGAAGAAAGAGCTGATTGATGGTCTGAAGATGAAAGACGGCGATACTTTATTCTTCATTTGCGACGCGAAATCCGCGGTTGACGGTCTTGCGGGCGAGGTAAGAACATGGCTTGGTGCTTCACTGGATATTATTGATACGGACGCTTTTGAGTTTTGCTATATAACGGATTATCCGATGTATGAGTTTAACGCAGACACAAAACATATAGACTTTACCCACAACCCGTTTTCAATGCCAATCGGTGGTCTTGATGCCCTTGAGAATAAAGATCCGCTTGATATTTATGCTCATCAATACGATATAGTATGTAACGGTATCGAGTTGTCATCGGGCGCAGTCCGTAACCATTCGCCCGAAATAATGAGAAAAGCGTTTACAATCGCGGGATACACCGATAAGGACCTCGCAAAACGCTTCGGTGCATTATACACCGCATTCCAATACGGAGCACCGCCTCACGCGGGAATGGCTCCGGGCATCGACAGAATTGTAATGCTGCTTGCCGGAGAAGATACTATCCGCGATGTTATCGCATTTCCACTTAACAGCAATGCGCAAGACTACCTGATGGGTGCACCCGGCGAGGTAACGGAGATGCAGCTAAGAGAAGCGAATATTCGAATAAGGTAATGCAGAATTGAGAATGCAGAATTATTTGCGGAGAGAAATAAAAATACAGAAGTGTAAGACAGATTTAATCTGTTTTATACCTCGGTGAAAGGAACTGATAGCCGGAATGAAGAAAGCGTTATTGATTATATTACTCATAATCATTTGTGCAACGCTTTACGGTTGTTCGGCCGATAGTAACGAACTGATAATCGGTACTAAGGATTTTACCGAGCAGTATATCTTAGGATACATTCTGGCTTTATATATTGAGGCAAATACTGATTTTCGCACTACAATTATAAATGATTTATCATCGGAAGTAATATTTGCGGGACTCCGGACAGGTGTTGTTGACTTTTATGTTGAGTATACGGGCACAATATACAGTAACTATTTTTCATTCTTCTATCCCACGACACCGGATGATATTTTTAACATTACATCAAGCACAATTGCTGAGAACTACGGATTATATATGTTTAGCCCGCTAGGTTTTAATAACTCATACGAATTGGCTGTACAGCGAAGTATTGCATATTCGCACAATATCAGAACCATTTCCGATTTGGCAGTGATTTCACCGGATTTGATTATAGGCAGCAGTCCGGAATTTATGCGCAGAAGCGATGGTTTCCCGAGTCTAAAAAGAGTCTACGGTTTAGTATTTAAAGATGAAGTGATTGTTGACCACATGGATAGATACCGTGCAATCTCAGAAAATGAGATTCAAGTCACAGAGGTATTCACGACGGACGGTGCATTGCTTTCATATGATCTCTTTCTATTAGAGGATGATAAAAATTTCTTCCCGCCATATCAAGGTGCAATTATCACACGTGAGGGGATTCTTGATAATCACCCGTATATACAAAGTCTTCTCGGAGATCTTTCCGGTTTGATTACCGATGCAATTATGCGCAATCTTAATTACAGAGTTGATGTTCTCGGCGAAATCCCCCGGTATGTCGCGGAGAGCTTTTTAAAGGAAAATAACTTAATTCCGTAAGTGGTGTAAAAAGAAGTATTGGTAATGAGTATGAACAGAAGTAAACTGGCAGCGCGGTTCCAAAAAGTGAATATTCTGTTTATCGTTGTGATTTTGATTATAACGATTCTTGTCAGTGCTTTAATGATAATCAGCTTTACGGATACAGTATCTGCGGACTATGTCCGTTTTTATACGTCCGAATCCGTTGAGATACTCAGCGCGCATCTCAGCAGGGCATTAATAGTGCTGCGGTATCTCTCTCAATCGGAGGAAGTAATTCAGTGGTTTGCCGATGAGGATAATTCGGATAAAAAGACAGCCGCCTTACATCAAATGGTGCCGTATGCCGGAATGCTTCAAATCAGCAGACTTCATTTTGGTATTTCCGAATCCTTAAATGAATATTACTTCAGGCACGATGAAGCAAATGGCAATTTCTCATCGTTTTCGGTTCTGGATTCGTCAAGCCCGTATGATCAATGGTATTTCAATACCGTTAACTCTATACTTGAATTTACTCTGCATGCGGAGCTATGCAAGGTTAATAGTGACTACCGTCTTTGGGTCAGCCAGAATGTGAAGAAAAACGGCACAATAGTCGGTGTTATCAGTACCGCAATGCGAATTGAAGAGCTTTCAAATGAACTGTTTGGAAATTATGACGATGATACTGTCAAAGGATATCTGATAGACCACAGGGGTTTGATTAAGATAGACAGTACCCTGCCGACTATCGGCAATGGTTATATTAACTCGCAAGGCAGTCCGGAAAACCATATATTTAACATCAACTCATATGAAGCATTTATTTCTGCCATCAACAGGTATCAAAGAAACCCGGGCATTTTTCACGGACGGTCCGAGCCTGAAGTAATACGCATCCCCGAGGATAATTTCCGTTATTTATCAATAGCTGCAATACCAAACACAAATTGGTTGATTGTAACATTCTTCAGCTCCGAAGCTCTCTTTAACATAGTTCAGATACTACCGACAATAGGCATCGTTATTTTAGCATTTCTTATTTTCGCAATCTTGAACTCCCTGCTGATAAGACGTTATCTCTTTAAGCCTTTGACTCAACTCTCGCAGAGTGTGTCTACATCCGACCAATATGATAATGAAATTTACGGCTTGGACAGGGACGATGAAATCGGTGAACTGGCACGGACTACAAAGGATGTATGGAATCGACACAACACCATGGCCGTTGAGTTGAAAAGTGCTGCTGAAGAAGCCAAAAACGCAAACACAACCAAATCATCGTTCCTTGCGAATATGAGCCACGAAATACGGACTCCCATGAACAGCATAATTGGTTTTTCCGAGCTTGCTTTAGATAATGACCTGCCGCCGAAAGTCGAAGGTTATATTAAGAATATAATGAGCAATTCGGATTGGCTGTTGCAAATAATTAACAACATATTAGATATCTCTAAAATTGAGTCCGGCAAAATCGAACTTGAGAACATCCCGTTTGATTTAAGAAGTATGTTTAATGCATGCAGAACAATTATCCTGCCAAAGGCAATGGAAAAGGGCTTAACTATGTTCTTTTACGCGGAACCTTCGGTCGGAAAGAAAATTCTCGGTGATCCGACAAGACTCCGCCAGGTGCTCGTAAACCTTTTATCTAATGCGGTTAAGTTTACCAACACCGGCATGATTAAGATGAGCTCGGTTGTACTACATTCGGATGAAAACACCGTCACCATGTCATTTGAGGTTAAAGACAGCGGCATAGGTATTGCGCCGAATCAACTCGAGAGTATATTTGAGCCGTTTACACAAGCCGATGCTGATGTTACGCGCAGGTTCGGCGGCAGCGGACTCGGTCTTGCAATTACAAAAAACCTTGTCGAGTTGATGGGCGGTCAGCTTAGAATTGACAGTACTGTCGGCGTTGGAAGCAAGTTCAGCTTTGATCTTACTTTTGATACAGTTAATGATGGTACCGAGAGTACTTTATCGGAAAAAATCGTATTTGACGAGCTTGAAAAGCCTGAGTTTAAAGGCGAGGTATTGCTTTGTGAAGACAATGTTATGAATCAGCAGGTTATAAGCGAGCATTTGGCGCGTGTCGGATTAAAAACCGTAATTGCTCAAAATGGTAAGATCGGCGTTGATTTAATTACGAACCGTATTAATGAGGGGCGTAAGCTCTTTGACATTGTGTTTATGGATATGCATATGCCTGTTATGGACGGTCTCGAAGCAACGGCAATAATAAGCAAGCTCAATACGGGTATGCCTATAGTTGCGATGACGGCAAATATTATGACAAATGACAGGGATCTGTACGAAAAGGCCGGATTATGCGGTTTTGTAGGCAAACCCTTCACTTCACAGGAGTTGTGGCGTTGTTTGATGACACATCTTGAGCCTGTGAACTGGATAACACAGGATGAGGTGCAAAAGAAGCAAGCAGATGCCGAGCTCAACAATAAGCTCATTTCCCGCTTCATAGATAATAACAGCGATGCTTTTATAAAAATCAAAGAGGCTTTAACTGCCGGCGATAACAAACTTGCGCACAGGCTTGTTCACACATTAAAAAGTAATGCAGGGCAAATCGGAAAGACGATTTTGCAACAGATCGCCGCTGAAGTAGAGATGAGCCTTGAAAATGGTAAGAATCACGTAACACCCGATCAAATGAAGACACTTAAAATGGAACTGGATGCAGTTCTTGCGGAGCTTACTCCCATAGTAAAAGAGCAGGAGCATCTTAGCGATATGTCTGTTGAGTATATTAGTAATGATGATGCTCTTCGTTTGCTTGAAGAAGTTGAGCCGTTGCTTGCAAATAACAACTCCGAGTCACTCGCATATATCGAAGAACTCAGAGCGATACACGGAAGCGAGCTTTTGATTAAGCAAATCGATGATTTCGATTTCAAGCCGGCTTATGAGACTTTGCTGGTGCTTAAAGAGAGTTTGATTTCATAAATAGTTATCCCCCGGCTCAGCCGGGGGGATAATTATTTATTCGATTTAGTCAGATACATACGGCAGCAGTGCTATTTGGCGTGCTCTTTTTATTGCGATCATCAGTCTTCTTTGGTGTTTTGCACATACGCCTGTTGTTCTGCGCGGTAGGATTTTGCTGCGTTCCGAGATGCATTTGCGCAGTTTGTTAACGTCTTTATAGTCGATGTCCTGAACTTTATCTACGCAAAACTGGCATACTTTTCTGCGTTTGCCGCGATTTTGCGATCTTGATTCTCTATCACTTGACAAGGCTTTATTCATTCCTTTCTGTTAAAATGGTAAATCTCCGTCGTCTATGTCGAGTTCCGCGAAATCGGAGCTTTCGACGGGTGTTGTGTATCCTGCACCGAAATCTTCTTTCGGGTTTGATGTTCCGGTTGACGCATCCCTGCTCTTTTTGCTTTCCGTGAAGTAAACGTTTTCAGCTATGACTTCCGTTGTCCACTGTTTTTTGTTGTCTTTGTCGGTCCATTCACGAATCTCCAAACGACCGTTAACTGCTGCCATTTGACCCTTGACAAAATACTTTGCTACGAAATCTGCAAGACCGCGCCATGCGACTACATTAATGAAGTCTGCTTTTCTTTCTCCGCTGTCTTTAGAGACAAATGGTCTGTCAACAGCGAGTCTGAACTTTGTTACCGGGACTCCTGATGGTGTTTCACGTCTTTCCGGATCGGCAATAAGTCTGCCCATGATAATTATGTGGTTCATAAAAGTACATTCCTTTCATATTATGTTTCTTATTATTGCTTCTTGTAAAAAGGAGTGGACTTCTTTGTACACATTACGCACTTATTGCGAACGCTCGTTTCCTTTTTACTCTTCTATAACGGTAATGAGTGAGCGCATTACACCGTCTGTAATTTTGAGAACGCGATCGATCTCTGCCGGGAACTCGGGTCCTGATGTGAATTTCATGAGCACATAGTACCCGTCGGGTTTGTCATTGATTAAATATGCAAGTTTCTTTTTGCCTATTTCTTCAAGCTCATCCACTGTTCCGTTGGCTTCTGTAAGAGCTTTGAACTTCTCTACCGTAGCTGCGACTTGTTCTTCACCGATGTCAAGGTCGATAATGTACATCAGCTCGTACTTTGCGGTTGTTTTTGCCATACTTGGTTACACCTCCTTCTGGTCTAATCGGCCCACAGTCCCGCTGTGGGCAAGGATTGGGGAATCTTGTTTATTATTAACTCCTCGGAATCAACTCCCCAGGCTTGTATTATACAGATATGACAGCGTTTGTCAACAGTTTAAAATCCGCCGTCAAGCACCCGGCAGACTTGATTTTTTAATAAATTGTAGAAGACCGGTATAGAGAATTTCAATTCTTAATCGTTTCTGTTGCTTCAATGATGAATTTTATGATGAAAAAAATATTTTAGAAAAGCATTGAACCGAAGCGAATCAGGAATGCTACGAATGCTATCAGGGTTATTCCTGCAATGACAAAAATGGATTTTTTGTACTTGTCGCTTTTTCTTTTCATGCGCATTTTGTTGAATAGAAACGCAAACACGCATGTACCAAAAGATACCAGCATCATTACATATGCAAGATATACCAGTTGGCGATCCCAGCGTGCCCTTATTGCGCCTGTTGCATCTGTGCCGAAATGCCATTGGAAGAATGTCTGGGTAAACAGCATTCCTCTTTCGGGGGATGCAAGTTCCAGCACAACCCATACGGCTATCATTGTTGCCCATGCGCATAAGCTTAAAATCGTCGCCATCCTTGTGACAATGTCTCTCCTCTGCCGGCGGTCTTTCTTTTTTTCTTTCTCGTTTTGATCCAGAATGTCCGTAATCTGCTCATAGCTGAGACCTTCATTATCCATAATAAGTCACCTCGTATTTAATGACAATATCCTCTCCACCATCTTTAGCTGCTCTACTGTGTTTACTCCTATAATGTCGTCGCCGAGGTTGCGTTTCAGGATGCCGATTTTTGCGCCTTTTTCCCGCATTATTGCAGGTACATCCGTTATGTAGTACTCGCCTTGCGAGTTGTCGTTTTTTAGTTCTTTCAGGGAATCAAGCAGCAGTGGTGTGTCAAAGACGTAAACGCCTGTGTTTAGTTCTTTTATTTCAAGCTGCTCCGGTGTGCAGTCTTTTTCTTCGACTACTTGCAGGAAGCTGCCGTTTTCATCCCGTTCGACTCTGCCGAATGACATTTTGAGTGTGGATTCTCCTGTCAGCAACGTACAGTCGTTGCCTTCTTCAAAATGTGTGTTTATTAGCTGCTCGTATACTTCTCGCTTTATTGCGGGCATATCTCCATAACATACAAGCAGTGCCCCGGTGTAGTTTCTTAGCTGATTTTCCGCTGACATAACAGCATGCCCTGTTCCCAGTTGCTCATTTTGAATAGCATATGGGTAGCCGGTAAATGCATTGATAACAGTTTCTTTTTTGTAGCCTACAACAAGTATTATATCTTTTCGTTCAATGAATGATATCGCATCCAAAACGTACCGCAAGAGTGGTTTGCCGTTTGCTTCCCTCATAACCTTCGGTGCATCGATTTCATCATCGTGCAGTCTCGTCCCCTTGCCCGCAGCGAGGACAACTGCTTTTAGTTGGCGTTTTTGTTCCATATAATCGTAAACATTCCTTTTCTTTCTTTCAACTTGTATTTTACAATAAATGGTGTACAATTGCAAGGTAGATCGGGGTAAGGAATACGGTAACGGTTCATCTGTTTTTTTGAGTGTTTTTGTCTTTTAATGATAAGGTGATTTGAGTTATGGAATTTAATCGCTATACTGATGTTGACTTATTTATAACTGATGTTCTTGATGTTTTGCTTATTGATGAGGCTCGTAATAATTTGATTATCAGTATTTTAGTTGACAGTAAAAGGGATAATGTTGATAATTGGCTGCTTTCAACAGTTACAGGTGATGACGGAGATATACTATTGGTTGCTGTTTGCACGTTGCCGTTTAGTTTACTTTTGTGGGTTAGTGATGGTGGTTCCGGTAGTGGTGCTGTCGAGTTTTTGGCAAGTGAGCTTCGGATTATTGGCTTTAAGCCGCCCGGGGTTATGACCGAACGAAAGCTTGCGCGGCAGTTTGCTGATGCTTATTGCGGCGGTACGGGTTTCGGTGGTTCACGTGTTGGCGGTTCGGGTTTCGGCGGCTCACGTGTTGCCGGTTCGGGTTTTGGTGGTTCGAGCAGCGGGTTGAGTAACCGTTTGAGCAGTGTGTGGAAGACAACTATGGTTATTATGAGGTTGGATAAGCTTTCCGAATATAAAAAAGCACCCGGATTTTGCCGGATGTTATGTGAGGATGATATTTCATTTACGCCTTTGTGGGAGCATGCATTTTGCGTTGATTGCAGCTTGCCTGTTTATAAGCTTTCTGAAAGTGAAGAACGCATCAAAGCACGCATCGGTAAAAACATACATTACATATGGGTAGACGGTCAGCCTGTCGCACAAGCAGTCTTTGGCCGAAATACTCCTAACGGTGCGGCAGTAAGTTGGGTTTATACTCCACCGGAACACCGGGGTCGCGGCTATGCAACATCGGTGGTTGCGGAGCTGTCGAAGAATATCCTCGCAAGCGGGAAAAGCTTCTGCTGCTTATTTGCCGATGCTGCAAATCCGGTATCATGCACCGTGTATCGGAAGCTGGGATATTATGATGTTTGTGAGGTTGATGAGATTAAGTTTGTGCTTGACAAGAGTGAAAAAAACTGTTAGAGTGCTAGCAGGTTGACCGCTAAACTAAACTCCCGGTTTTCACCATGAGTTTACCGTATTAAGAGGAGGAAAAGCAATGAAAAAACTTACAAGGGTTATAGCTGCCTTACTGGCACTGATGTTGTTGGTATCTGCCTGCGCACCTGCTGCTTCTGATAACGGAGGAGGATCCGGCACCACACCTGCGACGCCTGCGCCTACACCTCCGCCTGTCGTTGCACCCCCTGATGAGCTTGATGACATTAATACCGACGTTATTGATGCCGATTTGAATGTCACCGTCACTTTGGGCAACTGGCCTCCCGATACCGCTCCGGCTGCAGAACTTGCTTTGTTTGACGGCTATGCCGCGATAATGAAAGCAAGATTTCCCAATGTCACACTTATCCCGAACTATTACTCATACACGCTTGCGACCTATGTAGGTATGGCACTCGGAGGTACTGCTCCGAACCTCTTCCAACCGCCGTTTACCGACCCTCAGTTACTTATTGACCAAGGGCTCGTTGCGGATGTAACCGATGCATTGAGAGAGTTCGGTTTACTTGAGAAATTCAGCCCCGCATTTATTGAGCTGCTTGGTGATGAAAATGGAAGAATCTTTGGTCTTCCGCGTGACAGTTATATACTTGGTTTGCATATAAATATCGAGTTATTTGAACAGGCAGGTCTCATTGATGATGATGGTTTGCCGATGTATCCGAGAACGCTTCAAGAGCTTGCGGAAAAAGGTCAGATAATCCGTGAAAAGACAGGTAAAGCGGGTTTGGTATTCCCTGCGAGTGAAACCTTCGGCGGATGGCTGTTTACAAATATAGCGTGGAACTTCGGCGCTGTTGGCGAGTACGCTCTGCAACGGCAGGAGGCTGACGGACGCTGGATTGTTGACTTCACTTCCCCGCCGGTCGTAGAAGCAATGGAATTTATGAGAGCCTTGCGCTGGGAATATGATATACTCAATGTCGATACCACAACCACCGACTGGGCAAGCGCGCATTCCACTTTAGGCACGGGTGAAGCAGCTATGAACATTGCTGCCGATGATGCTGTCAGTAACCCGACTGCGGGAGCCGGACTGGCTGTCGATAAATTCGCAATAGTGCCATTCCCCGCAGGACCCGGCGGGCACTTTGCACTCACAGGCGGCACATGTTATATGTTCTCCCCCAATACAACACACGATCAAGCTATTGTTTTACTGCACTTCCTGCAATTGCTGGGAATGCTCCCGTTTGTCGATGACGATATTCTCGCCGGTATGCGTGCAGGAGCAGCCGCAGACCGCGAAAGAGGAGTGCCTGTATTACCGCCCACTCCGGCGTGGAACGATCCGGAGTTCATAGCTGCACAACGGATGATTGCCGATGAATACTCCAATGTAGATATGCGTTTATTTGACGATTTCTTCAATTCGGTTACCGACGGCACAATCACGTTAAGAGGGGAAGAACCAATGTTCACACAGCGTATGTACAGGGAATTAACAAATGCAATCCAAAGAATCATTACCCGCGAAGAAGCTGATTTAATGGGTGCTTTAGAGCGTGCTCAGAGTGAATTTCAAGAATTTCTTGATGAAGAAGTTAATCGTTAATCAGGCGACCATAATAATGGTTGCTGAGGCAGCAAGGGGATATGGCTTACCGTGTCCCCTTGTTTTTAACAGGATAACCGTAATCACATGAACGGAAAGTTAAAAAGCGAGTTTTCCCTGCGCACTGCAGATTGCACACAATGTTAGTGCTCCTAAAGGAGCAGATTGGGAGTAAAAATGGAGAGGTTAACAACTAATAAATTCGAGAAATGGAAGTATCAGGCGTCTTCGTGGCTTATAATGCTGCCCGGACTGGTGTTGTTTTCATTCTTTCTGTGGTGGCCGTTGTTGCAAAGCATCCGCATGAGTATGTACCGCACGAGAAATATCGAGCTGGTGGAGTTTGTGGGCTTTGACAACTACATAACCATCTTCCAGCGGACGGAGTTCTTGCAAGCTTTATCAAATACACTGCTCTACACGTTGTGGTCATTGATTATCGGGTTTCTGGTACCTATTTTCATCGCTCTTCTTATAGGGGAAACCGTACGGGCAAAAGGGCTTTTCCGCACAGCCGCATATGTCCCGAATGTCTTGCCCGGACTTGCGGCTATCATAGTGTGGACTGCCTTTTTCTCTGCGGGTGAAACCGGTGTATTGAATATAATGCTCGGCTGGTTTGGCATTGACCGCATGTCATATTTAAGCGAGGAAAACCTTGTCATACCAATCATTGTCACTATCTCGACATGGAAGGGTGCGGGCGCGACGGCACTTATATATATGGCGGGGCTTGCGGGTATTAACCCGGAGCTGTATGAGGCTGCGACAATCGATGGTGCAGGGGTTTTGAAAAGGATACGCTATATAACCATACCTGCCATCTTTAACCTTGGCAGCACAATGTTGATTTTACAAATCATCGCGATTTTCCAGATAATGTATGAGCCTATGATTTTAACCAGGGGCGGTCCGGACAATGCCTCGTTGTCCCTTATGCTGCTAATGTGGCGCTACGCGTTTGGCGGCGGGACTATGGAGTTCGGCAGAGCATCCGCGGTTGCGGTTATTATCGCGTTTATACTGCTCATATTCACCACAATATATACGATAGTAAATAAACGCAAAGTAAACTGGGAATAAAGAAGGAAGGGGCGGAGAAGTTATGTCAAGCTCGTATAAATCCATACGAAAAAGAATAGACCAATCAAGAAAACCACGAATAGGAATCATCCGCGATTTCGACCTTCGGTCTCCGGGTGTTAAGGTTTCTGTAGGTGTTATAAATCTGCTTTGCATATTTATCGTTATTATATCTTTGTTCCCCATTTTATGGGTGGCTCTTGCCGGTTTTAAGGATCTGCGCGAGTTTATGTCAAGTACCTACCTTTTTCCGGAGAGTTTTGATTTTTCGATGTATATAAGAACATGGACGCAACTTAATATTACCAGAAACTACATAAACTCATTATATGTAATCATTGGAAGCGTCGTTTGTGCATTAGTTTTTAACGGACTTCTCGCATATGGTCTTGCAATCCTTAAGCCAAAGGGTTACACAATTGTCAGTAAGCTGGTTATGTTTTCACTGCTGATACCCGCGACAATCAGCCTGGTACCGCTCTTTATGAACATACAATATTTCGGCATGGGCGGTTTTTTCACACCATTATGGCTTGCTGCAGGGGCAAACGCGTTCTTCGTTGTTCTTTTCAGGCAATTCTTTGAATCGCTGCCTATTTCTATCATCGAAGCGAGCAGAATCGACGGCTGCTCGCCGCTGAATACCTTTATGAAAATAGTAATGCCGCTCTCGAAGCCGATTGTCATAGTTGTGACTATATTCGCCATTACCGGCGCATGGTCTGACTTTCTGCTTCCTTTCCTCGTCCTCGGCAACGGTCCGTATCAAACAGTTATGGTGAGGCTGTTCATCTTCAGTACGGAGCAAACCATAAACGCCGATGACCTGATGAGAGCAGTTGTATTCTCCATGGTGCCGCCGATCATAATATTCTTTGTATTCCAGAAATGGTTGACGGAAAACATCGTATCGGCAGGGATTAAAGGGTAGTACAGTGCCAACGGGGACATTCCTCCCTGGAGGTGTGTCCCCTTGGCACGAAAGAGGAGGTTATAAATGGCAAAAATTGCTGATTTATATTTTAAGACAGACCCTTGGAAGGTAATCGAACGTGGTTTTGACCCGGCATACTCGCGTGTCAGCGAATCCGTTTTCGCGTTGTCAAACGAGTACATCGGTGTGCGAGGCTGTTTTGACGAGGGCGGCAGCGTGGACAGCTTGCGGGGCGCGTATATAAACGGGGTGTTCGAGCTGACTCCCCTACCCAAGTCATACCTCGGTATTGTTGATAAAACACATTTTATGATACCCGCAGTTGATTGGATTACAGTTGAAATATCTCTCGACGGTGAAAAGCTTGACCTTGGAAAAGTTAAGTTCAGCGATTTTACACGCGAGTTGGACATGCGTTCGGGAACACTCATCCGCAGTTTTGTTTGGCACACTGCAACAGGTAAGGATTTACGTCTTACATTTACACGCTTTACGGATATGAACCATGGTGAAAGAGCTTACCGAAGAATCGAGTTTGAAGCACTCAACTTTTCCGGAAATATTGAGCTTGCAGATTCACTAACATTTGATGTTATTCACGAAGGACGCAGAGCATGCTTCTGGGGAGATACCAGCACTAGTTTTGAAGAAAACGCATGCATTATCCAAAGTCGCACGCTTACATCGGGACAAGAAGTATTTGCCGCAGCAGCTTTTGATTCACCGGCACCGTGTACTTATGAGGAAAGTGATAAGACCGTTACCTTGCGTACAGTTCTTACGTTAGAGCAAGATGTACCGGCATGTGTGGATAAAAAGGTTGTAATCCTATACGACAGGACAGAGGGAGATGCGCTTTTCAAAACAGGGAAAGCACTACTGCAAGAAGCTGCTGCAGTTTCGTTTGATGATGCTCTGGAAAAGCAAAAGGAATACTGGGAGAAGCATTGGCTGCTTTCCGATGTGGTAATCGAACCCGCCGATGGCGTTGCAGATGCAATTACTGACCCAACTTCAGACGCGAATGCAGATTATGCCTCGAGCACATCAACCGATTCGATTAAAAGCACCGGTGTTAATCCCGTTGCACTTGAGCAGCAGGGCATACGGTTTTGCAGTTTTCAGATGGCGCAGACGTACAGAGGTGGTAATATCCGTCATAACATTGGTGCAAAAGGACTTACCGGTGAGGCTTATAATGGTCATGCTTTTTGGGATACAGAAGCATGCTGTCTTCCATTTTATTTATTCACAAACCATGAGGCGGCGAGGTCACTTTTACTATTCCGATACAACACATTACCGCAAGCAATTGAACGTGCAAAGATGCTCGACTGCGAGGGTGCCTGTTATCCTATAGCAACTTTGAACGGAGATGAAGCATGCGACCTTTGGCAGCATGCAAGCCTGCAATATCAGCCAAGCACCGCCGTTGCATACGGAATTTGGCACTACGCCATTGTCACCGGAGATCAGGACTTCATTTGGAAGTACGGCGCGGAAATGCTCCTTCAAATAGCCAGATTCCTTGTAACCCGCTCGGGTCAAAACCCGCATACCAAACAGTATGGCTACTATGGTGTCATGGGACCCGACGAGTTTCATATGATGGTGAATAATAATGCATATACCAATTATATGAGCAAGCGGTCCCTCGAGTATGCCGCCGAAACCATACGCAGGATGAGAAAAGAGCAGCCTGACTTATTTGCAGCGTTGAAGGAAAAGACAGGGCTTGCTGAGGATGAGCTTGATGTTTGGGAGGATATTTCTGCGAATATGGCGTTACCTCAAACAAAGGAAGGTTTAATCGAGCAGCATGACGGCTACTTTGATCTCCCCTATCTTGATATCCATTCCATACCCATGTCGGATTTCCCGTTGTACCACAACTGGTCGTACGACCGAATTTACCGTACCAGTATGATTAAGCAGCCCGATGTGCTGATGTTTCTTTATTTATACAACTCATCATTTTCCGAAGATGTGAAGCGACTTAATTACGAATATTACGAACCGCGCACCATCCACGAATCATCCTTGTCCCCTGCCGTACATTCCATACTTGCGGCAGAGCTCGACAAAATGGATGAGGCGGTGGAATTCTTCGGCTTCGCCACCCGTCTCGATTTGGACAATTATAACCGCAACACACGCGAAGGACTCCACACCACAAGCATAGCTATGGCATGGGTAAACATAGTATATGGCTTTGCAGGATTACGAAGCGATGACCGTATTTTGCACTTCGCACCCAAGCTGCCCTCACGCTGGAAAAGCCTGCGGTTTTCTCTCACATGGCAAGGCAGGATTATCGAAATAGAGATGCGAACAGATAATACAACGTTTACGCTGCTGCAAGGTAACGAGCCGTTGGAGCTGATTGTGTATGGGAAGCGGTATTTGCTTGATGCAGAAGGATTATCGTTGAAGAAGCAAAAAGAGAGTTGGTTGATTTAATTGACTTTTTTAGTAAATGGCTGGATAAACGTAACAAGAGCAGTGAAGACAGGGGGACGGTTCATCTGTCTTCCCTGTTATCGCTTTGTATAAACACTGGTGCCATGTGCCAGGGTCATAGTTAGCGTATTGCCTTGTATCGCATAGGAAGTAACATCTGTAGACCCGTCAGCGGTCGTTACCAGCTCGCCGGGTCCTTGAATATGCCATACTCC
The DNA here is from genome assembly GCA_009783555.1 of Oscillospiraceae bacterium. Taxonomy (GTDB): domain Bacteria; phylum Bacillota; class Clostridia; order Oscillospirales; family Oscillospiraceae; genus WRMH01. Next base: position 14,928 of record WRDH01000029.1, on the reverse strand, counting down.
GGTTGTATCAAACGTTTGTGTATATCCGAACTCGGGATCGTGAAAAGTTACTTCAAAATGCTGTTTAAATGTTCCGTCAGAAGAAAACTCCCAACTTATAGAGGTGCTGTAATATCCATCGGATTCTTCAAAACTCCACACACCGATTAAATGATCATCTAGTGTGCTTTCTGTTGGACTACCTCCCGGTTCGTTGTCTGTTTCACCATCGGCTTCGCTCCCGGTTTCACCTGTTCCCGGTCCGTCTGTTCCCGTTTCGCGTTGTTCAAGCAGTTCTCTTACTATACTTTGTTGATCAGGGGTAACGACCCCTGCATTTTGTACCCGCTCCCAATTGTCCAATATTGCTTGCAGAGTGAATCTGTCAAGCTCTTCCAAGACCAGTGGTGAAATGTCATAAACCCTTTCAACACCGTCTGATATATTTGCCACCGTTCCTTGTGCTAACGTCCGCCCGTCATCAGTTTCTACACTTCCCTCCAGCATTATAATAAGTACCTGCCGGTTATTATCGAGACCCGCTACAAATAATGTCCCGCGTACTCCGAAGACGACATTTCCTACTTGAGTTTGTGTCGAGTGTTCCGGGGACTGCTCTTGCACATCAATGAGCACCTGTCCGCGTGTGACCGCAATTGAAAGTAGATTGTCGGTCAGTTTTTCTATGGATATATTACTCTGCTCGTCCATCTTCACGTGTGACCGCGCATCCAGCAGAATATTGCAAAATGATGCAACCCCGCTCGATAATGCATCTCCTTCGTTTAACCTTGTACCGGCAGAAGCGCTTGATTCCCGTCCTGCGCGTGTAAGATTCACAGTGTCGCCATCAATCTCTAATATTGACATGGTACGCGCTTCAAGCTCACCATTGCCGCAAGCAACCATCATAAGAGTAAGTAAAAGTATAAGTATTGAGATAATAAATGTCTTATTATTATTTTTCATTTTATTAATTCCTCCAAAAAACATTCTACTACACAAATTATTATGATGCTGTTTTTCTTACGCAGGTATTTAATTTTGCCTCTACATTCTACTACAACTGACTTCTCTATTCAAGATTTTCGTTTCTTGTGCCGTTCTTGTTGTTTGTTATCTGCTTATTGTGATATAATTCAAAATAAATTTCCGGATTATTAAGAACATGAAACAAACCTTACAAAAGTACATAGGATATTTACTTGTATCAGCCTTACTGTTGACACTTTTTCTCACAAAAGCGCTTGGGCAGTTTGAGTATGTTGCACAGGATAGGTTATATCGCGACTTTGGTATTATCCATCCTGATATATTTGTATTCGGTATCGATGAGGAGACGCTTATCGAATTCGGACCTCTGCAATTCTGGTCGCGTCAGATCATGGCTGATGCTATCGATATACTTAACAGCGAGCCCGGTTGGGAACCCGCTGTTATCGCTGTTGATATGATTTATTCAGGAGAAAGCAACGACCCGGCTGCTGATGAGGCTCTTGTTATGGCTGCTGCCGAGCTCGGCAATGTTGTATTTGGCGCTGCAATATCACTGGATTATCGCGGTGACGTGAGGACTTTTGAAAAGCCTTTTCCCGAGCTGGAATATGTATCAAGTTATGGGATTCTTAACACGATAATTGACCCTGATGGCGTCGTTCGTCGTACTGAGCTAAGTCCCGTTTTTTTCGGTAATCACGAGCCTACATTCGCAGAAGCTATCTACAAAGCATTCACAGGGGAAGACGTGGAGATTCCTCCGGGCATGAGCAACCCCATGCGGCTTGTATTTACCGGAAGACCCGGCGATTATTTTGGCGCGGTCGGATTTGGCACATCTTTTCGTGATATATTTGCCGATGATTTCGACCCTGCTTTTTTTGCTGATTCTATTGTTTTGATTGGTCCTTATGCATATGGTTTGATGGATTCATATTTCACTGCCACAGACCCGGGTACGCCAATGCACGGGGTTGAAATACATGCAAATATCTTACAAATGTTTTTAGATGGATATTTCAAGAGCTATGCACCGGGATGGGTGAATATTGCGATTATTATTTTCACTTTGCTTTTATTCAGCTTTGTTTTTATGCAGGTAGATATACGGTTGTCGTTTTTAATCTTGGTTGTATTCATGTTTGGGTATGTTTTTATCAATTATCAACTATATCAAGCAGGATGGATAACCACTCTTATATATCCGGTAATTTCGGCAGTCGTCTTATTTATCTTTGCACTGGTTTACCGTTTTATTTCCGACAAGTTCGCACACATCACCGCTATTGCTGAAATCAATGAAAAGCATTACGCTGAAACAAAGGAACTATTTAACTCTTTCGTTAAGGTAATGACAGCCGCAATAGACGAGCGTACGCCATATAACGCAAACCATTCCATACATGTTGCGGACTACACGGGGGCTCTTGTCCGTTTTTTGCGCGGGAAATTTGAGCCCGGTTCACCGTTTCACATGGACGAAAACCGCGAGGAGCAGCTTGTTATGGCGGCATACCTACATGATGTCGGAAAAATAGTAACACCACTGGAAGTTATGGATAAACCGAGCCGTCTGGGCAATAAGATATCTGTTATTATGCAGCGGTTTGAAATAAAGAAGCTTTATGACAAGGTTATGTTTTTATCCGGTAATATGAAACAGGACAGATACGATGAGCTTGTGGAATATCTTAACGATACCTTAACTTTTATAGAGCGTATAAATACCGCAGGATTTTTGCCCGACGAGGATATAGCACGGGTCAAAACGCTTAGTGACATCGTATACGAAGACAACGACGGCAACACTTTGCCGGTTTTTGACGAAGATGATATTGTATCACTCAGCACAAGAAAAGGTACCCTGACCGATGCCGAACGCGGAATTATGGAAGAACATGCAAGCGTAACGGAACGTTTGCTCGGCAACATGAAGTTCAGCGAAGACCTTGCCGATGTCCCGAATTGGGCAAAGAGCCACCACGAGTTTATTGACGGCACAGGTTATCCGTATAAAGCAGCAAATGAAGAAGTTCCGGTGGAAGTGCGTATATTAACAATGCTCGATATATACGATGCACTCACAGCAAGGGACAGACCCTATAAAAAGGCTGCCCCGCATGACGTCGCTATAAAAATTCTTCGCTCAATGGTTGATGAAGGTAAACTCGACGGTGAACTTGTGGAGTTATTTATAGAAAGCGGAATTGGCATATAGACAGTGAACCTGTCCCCGTGTCTTATTCTTCGATGTTTCACCTGTGACAAGCTATAACTTTCGGACGCTGTCGCGTATTTGCAAAAATACCGGCAGTATTATTTTTCTTTCGCGTATGGGTTTGTTTTTTAGTTGAGCCAGCATCATTTCTGCGGCGATGATGCCTTTTTGTTCTGCGTCTTGATGCACGGTGGTCAAGTGGGGGTAAGTGATTTGGCACAGGTAGTTATCATCGAACCCGATAATTGATTTGTCGGCGGGAACATTTATACCTATCTCTCGAAGACCTGTTATTATGCCCGCTGCCAAGACATCCGCAGTCGCAAAGATGCCTGTAACATCTTTTTTTGTGCCGATGAACCTGCCCAGCTTTATACCTTCTGCTGTATTGTATATTTCTTTCTCAAACACCAGTTCGCGGTCAAAGGGAACTCCAAACTCTTGCAAAGCCTGTCTATACCCGTGTAAACGCTGTTCAACAACACCATCCTTACGGATAATCGGAGAAGCAAACGCAATTACTCTATGACCGTTTTCCAGTAAATAACGGGTTGCGATATAGCCGCCTTTTTGATCTTCCAGTCCCACATTGCACGCATCCGCAGAGCTTATGTAGCTGTCAATCAAAACGTAGGGGATATTGATTCTGCGTACACATTCAAAGAAATCGTCCTCATATAACCCGGTGAAAACCATTCCCGCGAGATTCCAGTTTCGGTACACTTCCTCCAAACCCCGGGCATCCTTGACTGTCCGCACCATAATGTAATAGCCCTCATCACGCATACGGTCTTCGATGCTCCCTATGAAGGTATTGTGGAAAGGGTCCGACAAAAAGCCGCCGCCGCTTTGCGAATGGGCGTGGTTTATTATACCGACTATCGGGGATGCGTTGTTTGCCAATGTGCGGGCAGTCATGCTGGGGATGTAGTTCTCACGCTCGATTATCTCCAGGATTTTTGTAGAAACCTCCGGTGAGACTCTGCTTTGCCTGCCGTGTACTACATTTGACACTGTTGTAATACTGACTTCGGCTTCACGGGCGATGTCTTTGAGTGTGGTCATTGAATACTCCTGTTGTTTTTCTATTGTAATGTGTCGGTGACTGCCTGGAGTCACAAGTATTGATAAGCAAAGGGCATATAACTTTAAGTTTTAAGGGCGGATATTTAATCCGCCCTTATTATATAGGGTTACGTGTTATTATGCAATATAACTGTTTGCATTCTTATTAGCTTGCTTCTTCGACAAATTCCCTGATTGGCAGATCTGCAGGGTTGCCGATTGCTTCAACTGTGAAGCCTGCGAAAATTGTATCCGGGCTTTCGCCGTTAATCATCGCAACAGTACCCCAGAAGAAGATTTCATCAAGGAAGATTGTGCATTCCACAAATGCGCGGATGTGCATACGGTTTGTCATGCCGGGGAAGCCGGATGCTTGCAGGTCAATCATTATATCCTGCATTTCGGTGGTGATTGCCGGGCTGCCGCCGTCCACTGTTACCAAATCAGAGAAACGAGCGACAAATGAGGGTCCGTCTTCGGGCTGGAAGTGCAGCATGATTTTGTCTTCTTCGCCGCCTTCGCCGCCTGCCATGCGGAATGTCAGATATCTGCAAAACGCGATTCCGTCAAGTGCCCACATGTTGATTGCTTCACCCCAGTTGCCCATCCAGTCGGAGGCTCTATCGTAGTAATCATCCAAATCGTCAAAGTCTTCGCGGTCAAACGGTGCGGGTCTGAAGCTGATTTCCACGATTCCGTTTTCAACACCGGCTCGAAGGTTCGCCCAGTTGTCCCACCACATATTTGCGCCGTTGGGGGCAAGATCGGGTTTATTGTTGGGGTCGCGATTGTCAAAATTATTCCATGAGAAAATACCATGTGCTCTGGCGATTTCAGCAACGTCACCTTTTTCCGGAACTGTGATCCCGCCAAGAGGATCGTCCGGATCAATCGGACTTACGGGATCGGAGAAGAAAATTTCTTCAAGGATAATTGTACACTGTACCCATGCGCGAATATGCATACGGTTTGTCATGCCCGGGAAGCCGGATGCCTCAAGGTCGATAACTATATCCTGCATATCGGTCGTAATTTCCGGGCTGCCGCCGTCGGCTGTTACTAAATCGGAAAAACGTGCAACAAAGCGCAGGCTGTCTTCAGGTTCGAAGTGCAGCATCAGGAAGTTTTCTTCGCCGCCTTCGCCGCCTGCCATACGGATTGTCAGATATCTGCAGTATGAAATACCTTCGAGTGCCCACATATTGACAGCCTCACCCCAGTTGCCCATCCAGTCTGCGGCTCTGTCAAAGTAGTCGTCCATGCTGTCCATAAGCTCGTGGTCAAATCCTCCCGGTCTGAAGTTGATTTCGACACCGTTAGCGGATGAGCTTGCTCTAAGGTTCGCCCAGTTGTCCCACCATATAGGCATTCCGTTAGTGGAAAGATCGGGCTTGTTGTCCGGGTCGCGTCCCGCGAAGTTGTTCCACATAAATTCTGACGGAACATGAGGTTCAGGGGGTGGCGGAGGAGGCGGGGGCGGGGGTGCATCTGTCGGCGGAGGCGGGTCTGTTGCTGCGGGAGTGTCGTCAGGGCTCGCGCAGGCTACTACTGCGAAAACCATTGCCATTGCAAGCAGGATACAGAGTAGTTTTTTCATTTTTGAGATCTCCTTTTTAGTTTTGTTGGTTTAGCGTTAAACTTACCTGACATTCTAACAAAATGAAAACCTATTGTCAAGGCAAAGTTTAAAAAAATTAATAGCAAATACATTAAAATTCCTGTTGCATACAATCCGCCGGCATAGTATAATCTGATAAAGGTTTAACGCTAAACTGATGAGAGGGGAAAAATCGTTATGGAAGTAAAGAAGAAGCCGATAGTTACCATAATTACGATAGTACTAGGCATAGCAGCAGTGGTATGTGCGGGTGCTGCGATTATGACACTTGCCGCTCCCGAGCCGGAGCCGATAGTTATGGATCCGCCCGAGCCGGAGGTGATTGAAATCGAAGTAGTTGGAGGCGAGTATACAGGGGACGGTCCGAGATTCACCCTTTATGAAGGACCGAAGACAATGCAGACATCACAGACTGCCAGGATATGGGTTGAAGGGCATGAACTGTTCGTATATGATGTCATGGTAAACCATGAGCATATTTGGAATGCAAACACCATCCCGTCCGACACACCGATGGTTTATTTTGATTTAGATGGCGAAGTAAAAATCGAAATTGAAATGCCGGGGCTTCCGGTACCTGTCGAAACGGCTGTTGTCATGCCTGCATATCACGGTATTACCCCGGATGTCACCAACGGACGTGTCACTTTTACCATCACAGAGCCCGGGTTTTACACGGTGGTTTATAATGATCATGTGAATAAAGCTACCCACATCTTTGTCAACCCGCCCGAAACAGACATTCCCGACAGAAACGACCCGAATGTTTACTTCATCGAGCCGGGGCATTGGACAAAGGATGCCATCTTGCTAAGGAGCGACCAAACCCTGTATATATCAGGCGGAGCGGTGCTAAACTCCGTCATTATCTCAGAGAACTCGGCGAATATAACAATCCGAGGACGGGGTATAATTTGCGGCGCGGATTTTCCGGGGCATAACCAACCCGGTTCTTACGCTCGTGTACCCATTGATTTACGGGGAGTTAAAAACGTCATTGCGGAGGATTTCATAATCATTAACGCCAACGCGTGGAACTTTAATTCCTACATGAGTGAAGATGTGCATATAAATAATGTCAAAATCATCTCGGCGCGTCAAAATGGTGACGGATTTACGTTCCAATCATGCCGGGATCACACTGTCCGCAATTCGTTTGCCCGTACATGGGATGATTCATTGGTTATAAAGAACTATGCGGGCGCGTCGCGCAATATCCTTTTTGAGGACATTCAGATATGGACAGACCTCGCCCAATCAATGGAAATCGGATACGAGACAAACAAAGGTATCAATCTCAACCCCGTGATTGAAGATATCACTTTCAGAAATATTACCGTGCTGTATAATAACCACAAGCCGGTGATCAGTATTCACAACAGCGACGATGCGATTGTCCGTAATATCACATATGAGAATATAATGGTGGAAAACGCTTTTATGCGCGGCGATTATGGTGTTAACGATGAGCTGATTGAGTTTCATATGCTGAAATCCGGATGGTCTGCCGTCCGTGATGAATGGGGTCAGATTTATGATATATTGATTGACGGGTTAACTGTTGTCAGAACACTTGACGGAAGAGTTCCGCCATCACGGATACTCGGTCATAACGAAGAGCACACTGTTGAAAATGTTACAATCCGGAATGTAACGATCCTCGGACAGCGTATAACTACCCTTGAGGAACTCAATATGGAGCTTAATGAGTATACAAGCAACATAGTTGTTGAATGGAGGTGAGTATCGGGTCAGCCTACCTGATGAATTATGAAAAAATATTTAAACATTATACTTATAATTGTATTCTCCGCCTTGATTGTAGCGTCGGTCATAATTATCGTGCAAGCACGCACAGAAGAACCGCTAGTGATAGAGCCGGAAACGCCTGATCCGATTATTGTGGAGATTATTGTTCCACCCACATCCGGTATGGTAGTTGTTGACACCCCGGATCAAACAGAACCCGGACCACCTGCAGGTTTTCCGGATCCTGAGGAAAATTGGATTCAGCTCCCTGATAGCCCGAATATAGCACTGGGTAAAACTGTAACATCAGGCGACGAGCACCAGGAAGTGTATGAGGCTTCCAATGTCCTTGACGGCGACCTTACCTCTTACTGGGAAAGCAGGGGTGTACCCGCAACAATTACAATTGACCTCGAAGGCACCTACAACATCCAAACTGTTGCCGTGCGTTTAAATCCCGCGCCTATCTGGGAGCCGCGCAATCAAACCTTTGAAGTGCGTGTCAGCACCGACGGCACCAACTTTACAGTTGTATCTCCGTTACAGAGACACGATTTTGACCCGGACTCCGGGAACATTGTCCGCATTGACTTTGACGCGATAAGTGCCCGATATGTGCAAATGGAGTTCACCGAGAAATCCTCCGGACGCTCAGCAGGTGCTCAGGCATCGGAAATAGAGATTTTTGAGTAAATGCGACATAACCGCTGACCACGATAACACTAAGCCGACAGCGGTCTTAAGATGTCGGAAAGTGAAAACTTAAGTAAGGTTTGTTATATATGGATATGGATGTTTGGAAAATCGAACGTGAAGGCTATGAGCCTGAGAACACCGCGGATAACGGCAACCGCTTCTTAATCGGCAACGGCTCTATAGGAGTACGCGGAACGCTTGAAGAATACAAAAAAGACCGCATGGTTGCGGTAAACCTTGCAGGGATTTACGATCGCGCACCGAATCAGACATGGCGCGAGCCGATTAATGCACCAAACGGGTTTTACGCAACGCTCGAGGGGCAAGGAAACATTCTCAAGCACAAACAGAGCCTATACTTCCGGCATGGTATTCATTCACGTGAAACAGTTTATGAGCAAGCAGTATTGAAAATCGAGAGATTTTGCAGTATGGCTGAGCCGCACATTTTATGCCAGCGTATTCATGTTGAGCTGACCGGTAAGCCTGCAAAACCAATGAAGTTAATTTGTGGTATAGACTCGGACGTTTGGGATATAAACGGACCGCATCTGACTGATTTTGAAGCGACAGCAGGAGAAATTCTGCACGTTTCGGCACTTACAAGTGAAATGAGAATCCCTATCACTGTTAAGGAGCGATGTAATCGCGGACAAGACGAAATTCTTGTGAGCGGAGATAGTGTTTTCAGGGTATTTAATGTTCGTGAAAACTTTGTGATAGAACGAATTATAGCTGTAAACGGAGAGCTTACTCCCGGTTCTTATGACGAAAAGCTTGCAGAACACTCTGCTTTCTGGGACAATCTGTGGGACTCCTCGGCGGTTAAGATAACCGGTGACCCTGTGGCGCAGTTGTCGCTCAACTATAGCCTGTATCATCTGCACAGCATAGCTCCGCGCCATGCAGAGAGCAGGAGCATTCCCGCAAGAGGCCTGTCGGGGCAAACATATAAGGGAGCGGTTTTTTGGGATGCCGAAATATTTCTCATGCCGTTTTTTACAATGACGGAGCCGTCACTCGCCCGCAAGTTTATGATGTACCGCATTGACTCAATATCCGGCGCACTGTCAAAAGCTGCAGGGCTTGGTTATAACGGAGCATATTTCCCATGGGAAAGCCAGGACGGCGGCACCGAAGGCTGTACGAATTTTAATGTCGTTGACGTTTTCACAGACCGCCCTGTTCGTACATATTTCAGGGACGGGCAAATACATATTTCCGGGGATATCGTGTATGCACTCGGTAAGTATATAGATTGGACCGGAGACACGGGAATACTGGATAAAGGCGGGCGCGACCTTATCAAAGCATGTGCCGATTTTTATCTTTCCCGCGCACATCGGCTTGTTAAAAATGATACACTGGAGTTTCTCGATGTAGTCGGGCCGGACGAATACCATGAGCGTGTGCATAACAACGCTTTTACAAATCGCATTGCAGCATACACGCTGGGTCGTGCCGGATATGATTTTGATGTGCGTCAACCGCGCATAAGAGACGGCATTATTGAACAATTTGACGGATACTTTGATTTGGAAGATGTTTCACTTGATGTAATACGTTCACGTATCAAGCACCCGAAGGAGTATTGGGGTACGCAAAACGGAGTCGCTTATGCGACACAGATAATAAAGCAGGCAGATGTGCTCGCGTTAATGCAGCTCTTCGCCAATGAATACTCCGACGAAGAAGTCAGGCGTAATTGGGAATACTACGAACCTCGCACAGAGCATGGTTCAAGCTTGAGCGCATGTATGTACGCACTTGGAGCATGCCGCTTCGGGCGTGCCGACCTCGCCTATCCCCTTTTCATGAAATCCGCTCGCTCCGACCTTGACGGAGGCGGAAAATCATGGGCAGGAAATATATACATAGGCGGCACTCACCCCGCAGCCGCAGGTGGTGCATACATGATTGCAACCCAAGGCTTCGCAGGACTGCGGTATAACGGTGATGAGCTTGTACTGAACCCGACGTTGCCGGAGTCGATAGACTCGTTGGATTTTCCGTTTATATTCCGCGGTAAACGCGCATATGCGAGGGTTTCTCGTGAGCGCAGTGAGATACGTATGGGATGAATAGAAGACGCACATATTAATAACTGAGAGTTCTCATATTGGAGGACTCTCAGTGCTTTTATTGTTGGGTGAAAAGTAAATACTGTGGCTTGATGGAGTTTATTGGTTTGTGATATAATCCATTTGGTGAGTAAGCCGGGCAGCCGCGTAAGATGTGCCGAAAGGCCTCTTACGAGGAAAGTCCGGGCTCCGCAGGGCAAGGATAACGGGTAACGCCCGCCGAAGGCGACTTCAGGACAAGTGCAACAGAAATAAACCGCCGGAGCCAAGCACGCTTGGTTTTGGTAAGGGTGGAAAGGTGAGGTAAGAGCTCACCCGGCGAGTGGAGACACTTCGCCGCTGTAAACTCTATCCGGAGCAACACCGTGGTGAGAACAGTGCTTAGATGCACAAGGTTAGCCCGACCGTTCTCGGGAGGTGGCAAGAGCTTATTGGCAACAATAGGCCTAGATAGATGGCTGCTTAAAGCCGCTTAAAAGCGGCTCTGACAGAATCCGGCTTACAGGCTTACTCACCAAAAGTTGTCAGGGGGACGGTTCTCTTGACAACTTACTCACCCAACACATGTATATTTGTGTTGCCGCTTACTGAGGAGAAGCTGTAGGCGGCTCTGTTTTGCAGGATTACCGGAACTGCGCTTGAGAATCTTCCTGATACTGCGGAGTGGTTTACCGTTATTTCTCCGTTGTTTGGTAAGTAGATATCTATTGCACCCGATACTGAGCTAATATACATTGTTTCCGGTGCGATTGCGCTTCTGATTGTAGTATTGCCCGATATGGTGCTTACATCTACTCTTTCAAACTCACCTTCTGCAATTGTCCTGCCTGATGTTGTGCTTACATCGATTGCGGTTACATAGGCTTCGGATAAGTTGACTGCTCCGGAAACGCTGCTTGCATTCAGTTTGCCCGCTCTTACAGATGTTGCCGTTATTGCTCCTGACGTTGTGCCTAAGTCAATGTGGTTTGAAACTATGCCGGAAACATCTATTGTCGCTGAAACAGAGCTTGCATCAAATGTTGTTGCATTAAAATCTTGAACGTGTATACTTCCGGATGTTGTGCTGACAGAGAGGTTGTTCAAATCTTCGCTCAGCCCGCGAGGTACTAAAACTTCAAGGTTTTTTCTTGGCATATTTATTAAGCCTATGCTTTGCTCGCGGAATCTGATTCTTAATGTGCCGCCGTCTGTGCTTATGCGCATTTGCTCGTTATTGTCAAGTGCTCTTTGCGCAGACTCCGTAATTTGGATATCGCTGCCGTCATGCGGTATTACCGTGACCTCCCCTGCTACCCAGTCTATTCTGATTGAGTGCAAGTCTGCTTCATTTACTGCTTCCGAATAACGGTTATCAAACGGTCCTGTGAGACTTTGTATATTAAAGCCTGTTCCTAAATTGATATTTATTCCGGAGCCATTAAACCATCCTCCGAATGTCGAACTGGTTAAAAACCAGATTGCAAGCCCTACAAGTACCAATACCGATATAACCCAGCATACTATTGTTAAAATCTTTGTCGTGCTCATTTATCTTTTTCCCTTCTTCACGGTGTAAAAAACGTTTATCAGTGATTCTATTGCCGCAGCGATAATGAATATTATCCATGTTATGTACCATGCGAATGTCACGAAGCTGATTATCAGGTACAACGCGACGGTTATTGACCATAATGCCGAGGATATCGCTTTGCGTAGTGCTTTGCGGTCTTTGTCGTCCGATTGCCATTCGCGGAAGTCCTCGACCATTGTATCTGATGAACTGCGGTATTTATTTTTTATCATACTGTTGTAAACCAGTAGTCCTGTTGCGCCTGCTATCATCAGGAACAATATCGGCACTCCGATTTCGGATGTGTACCTAAAGCCTGCCATAGACATAATAATTATGGGCAGTGCACATAGTATATACATCATCACTGCTATTGCTGTCAGTAATGCTGATTTTTGGCGAGATGCTTCCATTTCGTGTATTGTTGGTTCTTTGTTTGTCATATCCTTCTCCAGTTCTGCAAGCAAGGCACTTATGTCGCCAATGCCTGCGATTGTTATGTTGTATGCTGCTTCCGGTGTTTTCCCTTCCGCAGTCAGGTCGTTGTATTTGTCGCTGAGGTTTTGTATCATTTCTTCTTTAAGCTCAACAGCCTTTTTTGTGGGTGCTGTTTCTAAAAACAGGTCGTCTATGTATCTGCGGATTTTATCTTCCATTGTCTTCTTCCCCCGTTTCGATTAATTTGTCAATCATCTCTTTTGCCGCTTTCCAGTCTGTGATAAGTGTGCCGTATGTGTCTCGCCCTGTGTCGGTTATGCTGTAATAGCGACGTCTTGCCCCTGTTTGCTCGTCACCCCAATAGGATGTTATGCAACCTGATTGCTCAAGCCGTCGGAAGGCAGTATAGAGTGTGGCTTCCTTTAGCTCGTATTTGCCGTTTGTCCGCTGCTGTATGGACTTGTTGATTTCGTAGCCGTAGTTGTCACTGTTGATTAACCTTGCAAGTATTATGGTATCTGTGTGACCCCGTATAAGATCAGATGCAATCGACATATTGACTTTCTCCTTTCTTAATGTTTGATGGCAGTGGGAATTGGATTTAGTATTTGCAATTCCTACCGCCAGAGTAAACATCGTGTTTACACTGTCGGACGCTCCACCGTCCGTGGCTTCGCTTGACGGAATTGAAAATACTAAATCCAACTCCCACTGTTCAAGCGTGTGCCGATTTGCGCTAGCAGGTATAATATAACACAAGATACCTCGCCTGTCAAGGTATCTTGTTAATTAATTTATTATTATTTCATATGTATATTGGATTAAGTGATATAAAGACAGATGAACCGTCCCCGTGTCTTCTCCCGTCCCCTTGTCTTTTGCCTATGATCCGGATAATAAGTTTGATATTGCTTCTATCACTTTGATATCACGCCTGATGCTTTCTGCAAAATCGGAAAGGCAGAGTTCTGTGCTTTCAACTTTTTCTTCATATGCTTTTGTGCTGTCTAATGGTAATACATATTCCAAATCATTCGCTTGTGTTATTGTTTCCATGATTTCGCTCCCTTTATCGGAAAGCAGATGAGATATCGTTTCAATTACACACATTTTATGACGGATGTTGTTTGCAAGTTCGGAAATCTCCATCTCTATGAAGTCGACTTTGCTTTTCGCAACGGTTGGAGCTGCTTGCGGCACTTCAACAGACTCAATCTCCTGCTCCGGTTCAAGCTTCAGCACAGCATCAGGCTCAAGTTCTACTTCTAACTCAAGCTCGGGTTCGATTTCCGCTTCGGACTCAGGTTCGACTTCCGCTTCCGCTTCGATTTCAGGCTCAGATTCGACTTCCATTTCGGTCTCAGAATCAGATTCAGATTCGGGTTCCACTTCCGCTTCGGACTCAGGCTCAGGTTCGGGTTCGACATCCGCCTCTGCTTCGACTTCAGGCTCAGGTTCGGCTTCCGCTTCGGTCTCAAGCTCCGGTTCCGCTTCTGCTTCAGGCTCGGTCTCAGGCTCGGACACCGCTTCGATCTCAGGCTCTGGTGAAGTGCTGTCGGTTACTGTTTCTTCGGCTGCTTCCTCTTTTAGTGAATCCTCATAGTCCTTTTCCATAGTATAGTGACCTATACATTCATCGAGAAATTGCAGGCTTTCAATATCCTCGCTTCCTTCAAGCGAGTTTTTCAGGTTGCTGATAAAATTACCCTTCTGCTCCAAATTCATTTCATTAAACATTGCTCTTAGCTTATCTTGTGATGCCATACTTCCACCCCATTTTCATAATCTGCACTAAGTATAAATTAGCACTTTAACTCTGTCAAGAAATGTTGTCAGGGGTTTACATTTCAAGTACGCTAATGTGAATAATCATTTCATAAAATGACTTTTTTATGCGGACGGCTTAATGCTTCTTAGTTGTCCACCCAAGCCTTTGCTTGGTTTATGAGTTTCATATATAAATATATGTCCCGGTCTGTAAATAACTCATCATTGATTCTCTCAATCGGAAACCATTTGATGGCACTATTTTCATCAGGGCTAACAACAAGTCGTCTTTTGGAGAGTAGGCCATGATTTCGTTAATATAGTCCAAAATAATTCTCACCTCCAAATGAGTTTATGACATTGTCGCTCTGGCTAAAAAATATTCTTAAAAACATGAAATTTTGTAAAATGTGGTGAACAATCATCATTCGGCTAGTGACAACAGTTATATAGTCATCGTAATTGCACTGCAAAGTGGTAAAATGTTGAAACTCGTGTAGTTTGCAAGGTTTTACTAGTTTGTGTATAGTGCTGTTACACGCGCGAATAATGATATTTTAATGAAACGAGGAGACAGATAATGAGCGATATGATTAAATTTGAAGAGGTAGAAAAAAGAGTGCTGACCATCCAAGACAAACAGGTACTTATCGATAATGATGTAGCTGAACTTTATGGCATTGAAACAAAGAGAGTGAATGAAGCGGTTACAAACAACCCTGATAAATTCCCGGATGGATATATTTTATCTTTGACTCTAAAAGAGTGG